>JBBDWJ010000072.1:0-7417 GCA_040902925.1 Bryobacterales bacterium
TTCATCCTTCCTTCGAGCGGCTTTGCGGAAACGAAGCTGAGATGCTGCACTTTCGGAGGCATGGTCGGGGCCAGCGTGAAAGTCACATCCACGAACCCCTGCTTGCAAGACAACCGGAACGAGCCGCGCAGCAAATTCTCCGCGCGGACCTCGCTGCCTTGCGAGCACGCGCCGACTTGTTGCGAGATGCGTTCGATCTCCGCGCGCCGCTCGGCGGCGGGCTGGTCCTGGAAAAGATTGTCAGCGGCCAGATCGTTCGCGGCGCGGTCGTCCCAGCGCTGCCAGAGACTCGTAATGGCCTTGCTTGTTGACCGCAGAATCTCCGTGGGCGGCAACTCGCGCGGCTGCAGGGCGCCCGTCTTGCGCAACACCGCAAAGGCTTCGGCCACGGCTGGCGCCGTCGACTGATAGGTCAGGTTGGCCATCGCGAAAATGCCCACGCCATACTGCGGCAGCCAGCGCATGTGCGAGCCGAACCCCGGCAGCCCGCCGCTGTGCGCAACAATTTGATCGAAGTCGCAGGTTCGCGACACGGCGAGACCATAGCCGTAGCTGCTCGAAACGGCCTCGATCTTCGCATCGGGCGAGGAGCGCGACACAACGAAATCGCTGGGCCGCCAGGCGCTTTGCATCTCACGCCTCGAACTCCTGCGGACCGGGCCATCCTCAGCTCCGTCGCGAGGTGGAAACGCCGCGAGTTGGAAAGCCACGTAGCGGCCCAGATCACGCGACGACGTCAGCAGCCCGCCCATGGCTCCGAACGCACCATGCGCCAGGGGCGGCACTTCGGCGTAGCCGTCGCCCGCCTTGCGGTAGCCCCGGGCGCGTAGCGCATCGGGCACGGCGCTTGGCTCCAAGGTCGAAGCGTTCATTCCCAGCGGCGCCAGGATCTGCTTTTCGAGATATTCGTGATAGGGCATCCCCGACGCGTTCGCCACGATGCGCCCCAACAGCGCAAAACCGTAGTTCGCGTATTCGTAAGCCGTATCGGGAGCGGTCGAGAACGGCAGTCCGGCTTCGAGCCAGCGCGTGAGCTTCTCGTCGTTGACGTCCAACTGGCGATCTCCCCAAGGGTTGTCTTCCGGGAAACCCGCGCCATGTGTCAGCAGGTGCCGCACGCGGATCGGCGGGCTGTCGCTTGTGGGGTACGAGAGCTTCGCCAGCTCGGGAATCCATTTGGCCGCCGGATCTTCGAGCGAAAGTTTGCCCTCATCGCGCAGCTTCAGAATGGCAAGCGCTGTGAAACTCTTGGTCATCGATGCGATACGAAAAACCGTGTCGGCCGTGACCGGGTCATTCGAATCCACGTTCCGTAAACCCAGCCCTTTGGCGAGGACAAGATCGCCGTCGATGACCACGCCGTAAGCCAGCCCCGGAATGCCTCGCTGTGTGCGATAGCTCTCGAAGACCTTTTCCAACTCGGGAAGCGCGGCCTCCAAAGCCGCGCGGCGGCCCGGGTCGGTGGAGCGAGGTACGGGCTGCTGCCCCGGCAGCAGAGGAACGATTGCGGCGAAAATGAAAACGGCGGTGAGCTTCACGGAAACCTCCTGACGAGTTTATACCGAATCCTCGTCGCGGAGGGCCTTCGTGCATCTTTACCGTTTCTCGGAGATAGCAAACAGCGTCGATTGCCCGCGCAGGAAAATCTCGCCGCCCACGATCGCCGGGGAAGCGATGAAAATCTGGTCCTTGAGCGTATTCGTGGCGATAACTTCGAATTCCGGGCCCATCTTGACGATGATCACATCGCCCTCTTCGCTGGCCAGGTAGAGCTTTCCGGCGGCGCCGACGGGCGAGGCCTTGAAACTGTGGGTCTCGGGCAGCCGGACTTGATGATAGTAAGGCTCGCCGGTTTCCGCGTTGAGGCAACTCAGCATGCCGCGGTCGGTGAGCATGTAGAGCTTGCCGTCATAGAGCACGGGGGAAGGCGTGTAGGACGTGCCGCGCGTTTCACTCCACACGATGGCGTCGGTGCCGGTCAAATCGCCGGTTCGCCCAAGGCGAATCGCCATCAGATTCGGATCGCGGTAACCGCTCATCACCAGTACCAGGTCGCCTTGCTGCACCGGCGTGGGAATCGTATTCATGCCCAGGCCGGCGGCTTCCCAGATGAGCTTGCCGGTCTCGAAATCGTAGCTGCGAACTTTCTGAGTCGCCGCGACCACGACTTGCTTGCGGCCTTCGTGTTCCGCCACCAGCGGAGGCGCCCAGTTGCTGATTTCGTCCCGTTCGGCGCGCCATCGTTCTTCGCCCGAGGTCTTGTCCAAAGCAACCAGAAAGGAACCCCCTTTGTGGTCGTACGTCAACAGCAGCGTGTTGCCTTCAAGAACCGGAGCGATGCCCTCGCCGAACGCCAGGTGCATCTCCATCTTTACGTTGAAGTCTTTCTTCCATTGGAGATTGCCGTCGAAGTCGTAAGCATAGACGCCGCGCGAGCCGAAGAAGGCAAACACGTGGGTGCCGTCGGTCACGGGAGAGTTCGACGCGAAGCTGCCGTACTGGCGGTGATAGCCCTCGTGGGGCGTGGCAACGTTCGCTGTTTTTTGCCACAAAACCTTGCCGCTGTTCTTGTCAATCGAAAGAACATCGAAATGGTGCTCGATGAGTGGTCCGGCGCCTCCACCCGGGCCACGGCGGCCTCCTTCAGGCTCGGCCGGCGGCGGTGGCGGCGTGCCCACGGGAATCGCCGTGGTCAGGAAAATACGATCGCCCCACACGACCGGCGAGGAATGGCCTTTACCCGGAATCGCCGTCTTCCATTTCACGTTTTCGGTGTCGCTCCACTTTGTCGGCGCATCGGTTGCCGCCATGCCGTCATCGTTGGGGCCCCGCCAGGAACCCCATTGCTCGGCCTCGAGAGCGAAAGGCAAAAATGCGGCGGTGAGTACGAGCAGGGCGAACATCCAGGCCGGACGATTTGAAACCGTTTTCATTTTTGGATCCTTTCCCAACTTTTTCGAACCTGAGAGCATAACCGGAAGAGCAGCGGCCCGGCGATCCCCGCAAATCAGAATCCCTTGCGCAGCGCGCCGAAATTCCTGGTACGGGTAATAGGCGTAGGCCTGATCCTTGTAGGTTACAGCAGCGGCGCTTTTGGGATAATTCTCATTCATGAGCACACCTCGCGGGCCTCTCCGCTGCTTTACCTGTTTACCGTTGACACTCGTCGTCCTGCTGCTGGCATCCTGTAGCCCTCGCGAAGCGGCGAGCACCAGCGCCGACCCGGCGGGGCCGGCCTCCGCGTTCGCAACCTATGAGGGAAAGCAGGTTCACTATCTCGACACCGCGGGCCCGGGGACTGCGCTGATTCTTGTTCACGGCTGGGCATGCGATTCCAGGGTTTGGGAAGCGCAGCTTGAATCTCTCGCTTCCCGGGCGCGTGTGATTGCCGTCGACTTGCCGGCGCACGGCAAAAGCGAAATTCCCGATTCAGAGCTGTCGATGGATTTGTTCGCCAGGGCGACGGCGGCGGTCATGGACCACGCTGGCGTCGAGCAGGCCGTGCTGGTAGGTCATAGCAACGGAACGCCGGTGATCCGGCAGTTCTACCGCCTATTTCCCGAACGCACGCGGGCGCTCGTTGTTGTTGACGGCGCGCTGCGGCAGATGCTCAATGACGAAATCATCGAGCAGATGAAGCCTCGCTTGACCAAGCAGAACTACCGCGAAACGGTGGCGGGCTTTATCGATGGAATGGCCGGCAACGGTCTCGACGAGGCGTCACGAGCCGGGATCAAGACGATGGCTCTCAGGCAGCCTCATGCCGCCGTCTATGGGGGATTGATCGCGGCGGCGGACGCGAAAGTGTGGGAGCCGGACCCGATTGAGACGCCGCTGCTGCTAATCCTGGCCGAGCAGCCGAGCTGGAACGAGGATTATTTCGACTTCGTGAAACAGCTTGCGCCCCAAGCGGAGATCCATATCCTGCCGGGAGTGAGCCATTTCATCATGACGGAGCGGCCCGAGGAGTTTGACTCGCTTCTCACGGCATTCCTGGAGAGTCATAACATTCTCGAGCCGTCGCCGAGGCAGACGCTCTAGCGGACTCTCGCGGTTCTTCGCGCTTGCCACCAAAGTAAAAGCAGCGCGGGCGTCGCGGCGGCTCCGAGCCATCGGGAGAAGCCCGCCGCAAATACAACGACGCCATTGAAGAACATAAAAGCAAGGAAGGTGTGAGTCGCCGCCGCCATCCAAGGCCGTCGATTTTCATACTGCTGAGGGCGTATCCACCACCAAACGACATCGGCCAGCCAAACAACGGTGAACAGGTAGTTGAAGTACACCCCTCCGCCCCAATGGAAATGAAACAGGTCCATCGTCTGGCGCGCCGTCTCGGTATACGCCGCCCGGTGGCTCCAGCCGTGAAAATACTCGAACGCCCCGTAGACATGCGCGAGATAGCATAGGCATCCGGCGGTCCACGCGAGCCTGGCGATACGCCGGCCGCGCGACGTCTTGGCGCTGAGCAAAAGCGCCAGCGCGGCGATGTAGAAAAACGTCGCGGCCCGCACGGACAAGATCGTAAGCGCTGTGCCGGTCACCTAGCTCTCGCCTTACCCGTCGCCTTCCGGTGCGATTGTAACCGTCCCAACGAGCCGCCGCCACGCTGTGCCGACGGAAATCGCCGCAGGCGATCCGAGCTCCATCCGCAAGGGTGGGGCACCCCCTTCAACAACGTATGTCGTGCTCGCTGGAAATCGATGAAATCGCTGCGCTGGGTCTACCCTTGAGAATGTCACCCCAAGCTCGCGCATGGGGCTCGGATCGCCTGCGGCGATTGCCGTGGTGTGCGAGCGTTCGAGGTATTGGGCAAGAACGTCCGATACACGACACCAAGGCAGCGCGAACGGTAATCAGAAGAATCGCACCATGTAGGTGAATCGCACGCCTCGTCCGATCTCGGGCGCCAGATCCTTGATGAAGGAAGAGTGATTGCGGTAAAGCCGGTCGCCAACGTTGAAAACGTTCACCGAGAACTGGTGAGCCAAATGCTGCTGGGCGTAGGTGTAGGAAGCCTTCAGATCGATCACGGCGTAACCCGGCGTGCGCGTTTCACCCGTGAATGTTTGATGCTGCTGGCTGGCGAGAATCAATTCCGGAGTGATCTGGAAGCCGCTGCGGTTGAACGTAACCCCGAATTTGCCTCGCAACGGCGGAATACGCGGCAGAGGCGTGTTGGTGTTCGTGTCCTGGGCGTCAACGAAATCGAGGCCTAGGTTCAGCCAAAGATTCCGGTGGACGCCAAGGTTCAGGTTCGCCTCCGCGCCGGTGAAGCGCGCGTCGCGCTGCGTGAACTCGATAACGCGCAATCCGCCGTCTTCTTCGCCGGTGGCGAAGGGAAAGACAAAATTACTAAAGGCGTAATAGAACAGGTTGAGATCGCCGCGAACGCGTCCCTCGTTGTGCCGCAGGGAGAGGTCCAGGCCGTTGCCGGTTTCGGCGTTCAGGTTCGGGTCGCCGATTTCGAACGCCAGGTTGCCGATATGAGGACCGAAGTTGTACAGCTCTTCGAGCGCCGGGGCGCGATAGTTGTGCGAATAGTTCGCGACGAAGGCCCCGCCCTTCCACAAGTCAGCGTGGATTCCGGCCCCCGCTGAAGCCCCGGTGAAATTTCGATTCACCGCATCGGCGATCTCTTCGTCATGGCCTTCCTCTTCGCCTGGCGTCTCGTCCTCGTGCGCGTGGCCGCGCGCGGCAAACGCGGGCGTATAGCGCTCGGTTTCGAGCCGTCCGCCGAACTGAAACTTGACGCGCTCGAAGCCCAGCTCCTCGAGGGCGAACACGGCGAATCCGGTTTGATCGACCGGCGGAGACAGCGCTTCCTCGCCCGTTACGTCGTAGGCGCGGTCCAGGCCCCAGAAACCAAAGCGGCCGCTGAGCGGGCCGCGCGCGCGCTGCTCAAACACTCCGCGGTAGATGAACTGCTGTTGGCCGAACTCGGTGGCGATTTCGCGCTCGCCCCCTTCGCGAAACTCGATCTCGTCGTGCGCCCAGTCGGTGTAGTTGAGTTTGAGGTTGAAGCTCTCGAACAGCGAGCCCATTTCGCGCAGGCCCCAGCTGAAGCGGTAGTTATTGCGCCGCGAGTCGAGCCCCACGCGTTCGAGCTCCGCCTCCGCATCCCCCTCGCCGGCTTGCTCTTCTCCATCCGCGCCGCCCTCCTCGTGTGCGTGATCGCCGTGCAGCACCTGGGCGAAGGGCACGCCGTAAGAGCCCCGGTCGACTTTCGTGTCGAAGCTGAAAAATGTCTTGTCGCCGTACCAGCCGAGGCCGCCGCCGCCGTTTGCGATGCGCGATCGCGAGTTGAAGACGACCCCTTGCGGTGAGTTGTAGTCGCCGCTGCGAGTGCCGCCGGCTTCGCCCCACAGCATCCATTTGCCGATACCGTACTCGAAGCCTGTCGCCCCGCCGGCCAGGGCATTGGCAGATCCTGCCGACCCGGAGACGAACCCCCGCAGCCCTTGGTGCGCGTGCTGGTGCATTTCGTGATGCCGGCTGACGGCATTCACCGTGCCGCCCATCGCATTGCCGCTATAGAGCAGCGTTGCCGGACCCTTGACGATTTCCAGGCGTTCGAGCTGGGCCGGATTGATCAGCTCGCCATGATCGCCCGACTGCGACGAGAGCGTTCCGGTGCGGATGCCATCCTCCATCACCAGCACGCGGTCGCCATCGAATCCGCGGATGATCGGGCGCGCCGCCCCCGGCCCGAAGCTGCGTTTGGCGATGCCGGTTCCGACCTGATGGCTGAGCGCCTCGCCCAACGACACGTCGGTACGCTCGGCAAGGCTGTAGGCGTCCAAGGAGTTCACGGCGTTGAAGGATTCGAAGGCGGTTTCCTGCTTTTCTGAAGCCGTTACCGTCACTTCATAGCGCTGCGTCGTGAGCTCCAGGGTGAAGTCGGCGGTGGCTTCGCCGCCCGCGGCGAGGTTCACGGTCTTGGCTGCTTCGGTGAACAAGCCGTCGAGATGCGCCGCGACGTGATATGCCCCTGGCGGCACGCGCTCGAAGCGGTAGACGCCGTCGTCGCCGCTCAGCGCCGAGCGGCCCAGCTCGACGATCAGCACGCTCGCGCCGTGCAGGGGACCGCTGGTTTCCTTCATCGTGACCGTGCCGCTGATAGTCCCCGTCGACTGCGCTGCCGCGACCGAAACGCAGCCGACCAGCGCGAGCAGAGCAGCGGAAAAGGCGAGTAAACGCCGCTTAGGCGTCGGGGGATACAGGTAAGTCATTGCGAATTTGCAGTTTATTAACCCTGCAGACTAGACGCCAGGGAAACCTGATGAACGGGATGGTCACGAGGGATGAGCGGGCTGAATTTCCCGCCAGGCGGCTAGCGCAGAATATCGCGAAGTATCGGCGCCTGTCTCTTGCTGACGGTGAACTGCAGTCCGTTGGTCAGCGTCAGCAGCCAGCGCTG
>JBBDWJ010000073.1:0-7407 GCA_040902925.1 Bryobacterales bacterium
GATGTCGGCGATAGGCCTCTCGCGCGTGCGGATGCAGCGCAGGAAGTTCGCAACGTGGGTTTCGGTCGGCTCGAACGCTTGGTTGACCTCGGCTTCGGGCGCCACGGCCGGCGGGAATTCCTGGGGCCTCTCAGGACGCTCGCCCGCAGCCTGCGCTTCGCGCCGCCGCCGCTCGGCCTCGGCGGAAAACGCCGGCAATTCGCCCACCGGGTTCGGCGGCTGCGGCTCCGGCGGCTGCTCCGCGTAGATCTGATAGTACGGCGCGCGCCCGAAGTAGAGCGTCGCGTCGCTGCCGTGTACCAGAATGCCGCTGCTCTTGCCGAACATCGATTGCTCGCTGCCCAGGCGCAGCTCGAACGCCATTAGAAATTCGGGGTACTCGTAGGTCACGACCATCGTGTCCGGCGTTTCGCGGTTGTCTTCCAGGTAGCCTTTGCGGCCGTAGGCGTGGACCGACCGCGGCGCGGTCTCTCCAAAGGCCATTTGCAGCAGGTCGATGATGTGGACGCCGATGTCGGTCAAATGGCCGCCGGCGTAATCCCAAAAATAGCGGAACGCCGACCAGCCGCCGCGCTCGACTTGAAAGCGGTTGTGGTTGAACGGGCGATACGGGGCGGGGCCGAGCCACAAGTCCCAGTCGAGACCGGCGGGCGGCGCGCCGTCGGCCGGGCTGCCGATACCGTGACGCGGTTCGAGTCCGTATGTCCAGGTGCGAACGAACGTGACCGTGCCGAGCCGGCCGCTGCGCACAACTTCGCGCACCGTCGGCATGTGGCCCGAGGAACGGGTGAGTGTACCGACCTGCACGACCCGCTGGTACTTGCGAGCCGCCGCGACCATGATGGGCGCTTCGTCAACGCGCGTGCAGACCGGTTTTTCGACGTAGACGTCTTTGCCGGCCTTGCAGGCTTCAACGGTCATCAGCGGATGCCAATGGTCGGGCGTCGAGATGCAAACAGCGTCGATGGATTTGTCACCCAGTACGTCGCGAAAATCCTTGATCGATTTGGGTTCGTGACCCTGGCGGCGGGCTACCGCCACCGTGCGCTCGAGATGCGGCTGATACACGTCGCAGATGGCGGCGACGGCGATGTTCTCTTTCATCGCCGACTCCAGATTTCCGTTGCCCATGCGGCCGACACCGATGAATCCGAGCGCTACCCGGTCGTTGGCGCCCTTCACCTTGCCGGTGAACAGAGAGGTCGTCAGTGCTGCGCCGGCGCCCGCCAGGAAGGTTCTGCGATTGGTATCCATGCCGCGGTGATCCTTTCTCAGCGTTCGAAGACGCCCAGGACCCGAGTATACAACGTGGATCAGCCGGGTTCCGTGGCTTGCGGCCCTCGCGACGCCGCCGGCACGATAGCAGCGCCGCGCAACGGATGCGGTTGGCTAGACTACACTCAAAGATCACCCGGAACAGCTCGTCCAAAGGAACCCTATGCCTATCACCCGACGCAACGTGATCTCTGGAATGCTGGCGGCGCTGGCCGCTCCCCGCATTCAAGCGCAGGAGCAAGTCGACTTTCTGCGGGATCTCTCTGAGTTCGAAGATATCCGGCAGATGCTGCCGGCCTATCTCAAGCAGCGCGCGCACGTGCTGCTCGCGGAGCGCAAGCGTACCGTGGACCAGATTTCAACGCAACAGCAGGTCGATGAGCGCAAGGCCTACGTGCGGCGAGTGATGACCGAAGCCGTCGGAGGCTTTCCGGAGCGCACGCCGCTGAATGCTCGCGTGACCGGCGTCGTCGAACGGCCCGATTACAAGATCGAGAAGGTCATCTTTGAGAGCCGCCCGAAGTTTTTCGTTACGGCCAACCTTTACGTGCCGAAGACGGGGCAGCCTCCTTACCCGAGCGTTCTATATCCACTCGGGCACGAGCGCGGCGGGAAGAGCCATACGACTTGGCAGTACATGCTCGCGTCGCTCGCCAAGAAGGGATACGTGGCGCTGGCGTGGGACCCACTGGGCCAAGGCGAGCGCGCGCAAATCTACGACGAGGATTTCGAGCAGCGCAAAGTCGTTCGCTCGACGACGGAACACAGCATCCTGGGCGTGCAATGCCTGCTGACGGGCGACAGCGTGGCGCAGTACACGATCTGGGACGGCCGCCGCGCGCTCGATTACTTGCTCTCGCGCCCTGAGGTCGACGCCTCGCGCATCGCCTGCACGGGAAATTCCGGCGGGGGGACGCATACCGCCTATATCTCGGCGCTCGAAGACCGCGTCCACGTCGCGATGCCGTCGTGTTATCTGACTTCGTGGGGGCATCTGCTCGACACGATCGGCCCTCAGGATGCGGAGCAGCTCCTGCTGCCGTGGATTGCGGCGGGTCTCGATCACGCCGACTTCATTTACGCGTTCGCGCCGCGGCCGTACCTGATGCTTTCCGCCGTGCGCGACTTTTTTGCCATCGGCGGGGCGCGAGCAACGTTCGCGGAAGCGGAGCGGCTGTACGAGCGCCTCGGCGTGAGCGAAAAGGTTTCGATGTCGGAGGTCGACCAGGGCCACGGCTATCACAAACCCAATCGCGAGGCCGCCTACAACTGGCTGGGCAAGGTGTTCAAGGGCGCGGAGGATCACGCTCCCGAACCCGAAGTCGAGATTGCGGCGTTCGAGGATTTGCGTTGCACCGAGACAGGCCAGGTGGCGACATCGCTTGGCGGCGAGACTGTGTTCACGCTTAACCGCAAGCGGGCAGCGGCGCTCGATCCGAAACTACCCGCCATCGGCAGCGCGTCGGATCTAGCTGCCTATCGTGAGGAATTGCGTGGCCGCGTGCGTCGCTTGAGCGCTTTCGACTACAAGCGCGCAATACCAGAGATTCGACCCTATGGGGATATCGAACGCCCTGGGTATCGAATCGAAAAACTCGCCTACGTGAGCGAGCCGGGAATTCTCGTGCCGTCTTTGCTGTTTATTCCGGAGGGTAGTGCGGGTCCGCGGCCGGCAATCGTTTACGTCCATGGGAGAGGCAAATCCGCCGAAGCGTCGCCGGGCGGCGAGATCGAATGGCTTGCGCGGAAAGGCAACGTCGTGCTGGCGATCGACGCGCGCGGCATGGGAGAAACCGGCCGGCTCGACGATCGCAACGGCTCGGACTTTCCTCGTTATTTCGGCGACTACGACAGCGCCATGACGTCGTTTCTGATCGGCAAGAGCCTCGTCGGTATGCGCGCCGCCGACATCCTGCGCGCCGTGGATCTGTTAGCCGCTCGCAGCGAGGTTGATTCGAGCCGCGTTTCCGGCGTCGGCAAAGGCGACGGCGCGGTGCCGCTGCTCTACGCCGCCGCTCTCGACGATCGTCTTCAAAAGTTGGCGTTTGAGCAGATGCTTGTTTCCTACCGTTCGGTCGTCGAGCAACCCCTACACCGCGGCGTTCTCGAAAGTATCATTCCCGGCGTGCTGCGGCAGTTTGATCTGCCTGATCTGCTTGCTGCGTTGATTCCGCGCGATGTGCTGCTGGTGAATGCGGTGAATCCTCTCGGAAATCGATTGTGGCCGGAACACGCCAAGACCGCGTATGCGGCGACCGCAGGCGCCTTTCAGCGCGCGGGCGCGGCCGATGCGTTTCGCATTGCGCGGCGGAAGGAAGAGGACGGGCCGGAGGCGGTGTACGGGCAGTGGGTTACCGGAGCCTGAAACTCTGGCCGGCTTCGACGATATCCGATACGACGCGCCGTCTGTCTTAGTGGCCGGCGACATGGATGGGGATGAATCTTTGAGGCTATTCGATCGATCGCTTAAGGCGGCGGCTGTTGTTGTTTGCGCGCTCCATTTTGTTGCCGCCG
Source organism: Bryobacterales bacterium (assembly GCA_040902925.1). Classification (GTDB taxonomy): domain Bacteria; phylum Acidobacteriota; class Terriglobia; order Bryobacterales; family UBA6623; genus JBBDWJ01. The sequence continues at coordinate 3,790 of JBBDWJ010000073.1, forward strand.
GATGGGCACAGCGCGCCGACGACCCGAAGTGGAAGCTTGAAGTTTCCACGAATCAGCGGTTTTTCCAATATGGCGATGGCGCCCCTTTCTTCTGGCTCGCCGACACCGGCTGGTTGATGTTCAAGAAGCTCGACCGCGAAGAAACCGAGCGCTACCTCGACGATCGCCGCGCAAAGGGCTTCAACGTCGTGCAGGTTATGGTGTTGCACACGGCGGGCGACGTAAACGCATACGGTAGCGCGGCGTTGATCGAGCAGAACCCGGGCCGTCCCAACGTAACGCCTGGCAGCGACTTGTCGAAAGAGGGCGAGTATGACTTCTGGGATCATGCCGATTGGATCGTTGATAGCGCCGCGAAGAAGGGCATCTACATCGGCATGGTGGCCGCCTGGGGCTCAGTCGCGCGCGGCGGTCATCTGAACGATCAGAACGTCGAGGCTTACACTCGGTTCCTGGCCGAACGCTACAAGGACCGGCCCAACATCATCTGGATCACGGGCGGCGATACGCACGGCGACCGCGAGGCCGAAGTATGGCGCGCGATGGGCCGCACGTTCCAGGAACTTGATCCGTATCACCTGGTGACGTTTCATCCGTTTGGCCGCACGCAGTCTTCCACATGGTTCCATGCCGAGCCGTGGCTTGATTTCAACATGTTTCAATCGGGGCACCGCCGCTACGATCAGGACGACACTCCGAACGCCAAGGGCGAAGACAACTGGCGTTACGTGCTGGAGGACTATGCATTGCAGCCGCCTAAGCCGACCCTGGACGGCGAGCCTTCCTACGAAGGGATTCCGCAAGGTTTGCACGACCCCAAGGAACCTTACTGGGACGATGCGGACGCACGCCGCTACGCCTACTGGCCGGTCTTCGCGGGGGCGGCGGGACATACGTATGGCCACAGCGCCGTGATGCAAATGCACAAGCCGGACTCCGGAAACGGCGCCTATGGCGTGCGGAAATTCTGGTACGACGCCATTGATGATCCGGGCGCGGGTCAGATGCTATATCTCAAGAGGCTGATGCTTTCGCGGCCCTACCACGAGCGAATTTCAGACCAGAGCCTCATCGCCGGCAACAATGGCGAGCGCTACGAGCACGTCATGGCAACACGCGGAGAGAGCTACGCTTTCGCGTACAGTTACAGCGGTGGTCCGTTTCGCGTGAAGATGGGCGTTATCTCAGGCGAACAGGTTCGCGCCTGGTGGTACGATCCCCGCGATGGCAGCGCGCGCGAGGCCGGTGTTTTCGCCAACCGGGGCGAACGGCAGTTTGATCCGCCGGGGGATCCGTCGCCGGGGAATGACTGGGTGTTGGTGCTTGACGATGCGGCGGCGGGTTTTTCCGCGCCCGGCGCTGCCGGGCAGTAGCGAAATCTTCCAAAGATCAGTTGCCCGCCGGATCCACCTGAAGCTGAAACTCGGCGCCCTCATCCACCTGCCAATCCACGGTCTCTGACGACATCTCGCCAGCCTCCACCCGCAACGGACGCTCTTGTTCGTCGACCGACGGGTGGCCTTTGGAATTCACGAAGCTGAGAACCGTTGAAGTCACCCTGTAGTTGTCACTCTTGTGGCGCAGTGTGTTAAATGAGAATCTCAGCGTGCCTGCGTCCGCGGATACCTGATCGACTGTTCCCTCGAAGCGCGCGCCCAGAAACCGTTCCGGCGAAATGACCACCGCCGCGACGCGGTCGCCCACGCTGCTGGCCGTTGGTCCGAGGCCAACGCCGAGCTTGACCAGGAACTTGGTGGTTTCCTCGAGAGCCTTCGAGGAAGCTCCGGCCGCGGCAGTGCGCCGGATCAGCACGGCCCAATCCTTGTCAGGTTCATTCGGCGGGTTGCCTAGCGATCTGCTCTCACCGCCGCGGATCTCGCTCACGCTTCCGTTTTGAAGCTCGCCGCCGTGGCGCGGATCATACCACTTCACCTCGAAGACGCCGCTTGCCGCGCGCAGGTCGATCCCGGTGGTTCCGCCGTTGGGTAAGTAACCAGCGTAGACTTCGCCGGGTTTTGCGAACACGAAATCGTCCGGCGCAGGTGTCAGCTCGTTGGCGTTGGTCATCTCGTGGAAAGGCAAATACGTCGTGAAGAACTCGTGGGCATAGCGCTGCAGATCCCAAAAGTGGTCACGGCTTCGCCAGTCTTCCATGTCGAGATCGCTATTGGGGTAGCGGTAGCCGAAAAAGAAGACGCTGCCTGATCCGCCGGCCATGAGATTGCCCCAGATCGAGTTCTTGCGGATCGTGTCGTGCCAATAGTCGTCGGCGTCAGGAAGCACGCCCGTGCTGGTGGGGTTGATCTCGATAATGCCGACGAGCCACTTGTGTCCAGCGGTTGCCGAGGCACGCACCCACTTGAGCGTCTCCGGCAGGGTGTGCTCGGGGTCGTGCTGCAGGGCCGTGCCGTCAAAGTGCTCGAAGCCGAGCAGGCGCCCATAACCTTTGTTGTCGGGGATGATCTCACCTTTCCATTGCACGTACTGGATTGGATGCTTCCAGGGGTCGAGCTTTTTGATATAAGCGCAAATTTCTTTGAGATCCTCGGTGCTGTAGTAACGCCAGCGATCGGCCTCTTCCGAAAGATCCCACAGCAGTGCGTGATGATGCGCGAAACGCGCGATCAGCTCACGGTAGTAAAGCTTGCGCAGCGGCGTGAGCTTGCCGAGGAGCTGCTCGTTTTCTTCCTCCTGCGTGATCAGCATGAGCTGCATGCCGAGAGTATCCATGTGCGAGAGGACGATCTCCCATTGCGCCAGTTTCGAGACGTCGTAGCGGGCGCGCTCGTCGTAGCTGGTCCAGGGATAGATCTCGCGGCCGTCGCCTCCGACGTTCATCGTTAGCGAGTAAAACGTATTCATGCCCTTGCCGGCCAGATAGTTAAGCGCGCCGATGATTCCCTTGCCCTTGCCGTTCTGCCAGGCCGGGTCGCCAGGTTTCCAATCCTTTCGGTGGGGCTCGAAGCGGTGCAAGCCGTCGATGAGCTTGTTTTCCGCGCCGCCATGATCCACGGTGTCATCGAACTCGTAGTAGGCGAGAAAGTTCTCGGGACTCTGCGTGCCGGTCTGAATGAAATACTCGCCACTGCCGGCGAAGCGGGCGTAGTGCTCGCCGACGTAGCGTAGTGTTCCGCGGGCGCGGTTGTCGCGGCCTGTTTTGTCGCTTGGGGCGATGAGAAGTTTTCCCGCCGTGCCATCGGGACTCAACGGACGGCCGGCTTGCGGGTCGTCGCTCACGGCCACTTGGGAGCCCGCGCGGAACGACGTCTGGTAGGCCCACTCGCCGGTTTCATCCGGCACGAAATGGACTCGCCACTTGTTGCCGGCTTTGGCGCTCGACTCGGCGGCGTTCCCATCGGCGGCGAAGTATCCCGGCACGACGTAGGTTCTCGAGCCCTTCGTGAAGGAAACATCGAGCCGGTAATCGAAGAAGGGATTCGGGTCCGCGGCTTCGCTGGTGGCCGGGCCGTCGAATGTTAGGACGACGTCGTGCCACTGCTTGAGCTCGCCGCTGATCTGTTGCGCCCACAGAGCGCGGTTTGCGGAAAAGCCGGCAACCAGGGCTAGTATTACTCTGTTAAGTGGAATCGTGGAATTCTTGCTCAAACGTTGTTCCGC
>JBBDWJ010000074.1:0-7348 GCA_040902925.1 Bryobacterales bacterium
CCGCCACAAAAAAACAACCCAGATCGTCACCCACATCTATGTCGCGCACCCCTCGCCTTTGGCTCGCCCTGGCTCCGGTGGCGCCGATGGTAGATTAGAATCAGCGCCATGGATTCCACACCCGCTCGCCTCCCGCTGCTCCTTGCGCTCTGCTTGCTGCTTTCCTGCGGCTCAGCTTCAGAAGAAAATGCCACGATGCTATCCGACGTCGAACAACGCCTCGCCAAATACACCCCTTTCCGCTTGGAAGCCGACCTGTCGGCGCTCACCGAGAACGAGCGCAAGATGCTTCCGCTGTTGATCGACGCAGCCAAGATCATGGACCAGCTCTTCTGGCGTCAGGCCTACGGCGAGCCGGCCACGCTCATCCAGGGTGCGCACAGCGCCGCGGCGCGCCGTTTCGTCGAGATCAACTACGGCCCCTGGGACCGGTTGGCGGGCAACGAGCCCTTTCTCGAAGGCGTCGGACCCAAGCCGCCAGGCGCGAACTTCTATCCGGCGGACATGACCAAAGAGGAGTTCGAAGCCGCCGCGGCCGAATCGCCCGAGCGCGCTGAAGCCCTCAAGAGCCTCTACACCATCGTGCGTCGCGACGAGTCGGGAAAGCTGATCACAACCGCTTACCACGAAGCGTTCGCCGCCGATCTCGCGATGGCCGCCGGTAAGCTCCGCGAAGCCGCCGCGTTGGCCGACGACCCCGGGCTCAAACGCTACCTCGAGCTGCGCGCCGAAGCGCTCGTCACCGACGACTACCAGCCGAGCGACCTCGCCTGGCTCGACGTGAAAGACAACACGGTCGACATCGTCATCGGGCCGATCGAGACCTATGAGGATCAGCTCTTCGGGTACAAGGCTGCGTTCGAGGCCTACGTGCTGGTCAAAGACAAGGAGTGGAGCCAGCGATTGGCCAAGTACACGGCGCTGCTCGGCGAGCTGCAGAAGAACCTGCCGGTGGCGGACAAATACAAGCAGGAAAACCCGGGAAGCGAATCCGACCTGAACGCCTACGACGCCATCTACTATGCCGGCGACTGCAACGCCGGGTCGAAGACCATCGCGATCAACCTGCCCAACGACGAGGAAGTGCAGCTCAAAAAGGGGACGCGCCGGCTACAGTTGAAAAATTCCATGCGGGCGAAGTTCGATAAGATCCTGGTACCGATCGGCGGCGTGCTGATCGCCGAAGACCAGCGCCGCCACATCTCTTTCGACGCCTTTTTCGCCAACACGATGTTCCACGAAGTCGCGCACGGCCTCGGCATCAAGAACACCCTGACCGGCAAGGGGACCGTGCGCGAAGCGTTGCGCGACAAATCCTCGGCGCTCGAAGAAGGCAAGGCCGACATTCTCGGCCTCTTCATGGTGACCTGGCTCAAGGAGCGCGGCGAGCTGGGCGAAGCCGATCTGATGGACAACTACGTCACCTTCCTGGCGGGCATCTTCCGCTCGACTCGCTTCGGCGCATCGAGCGCTCACGGGAACGCGAATCTCCTGCGGTTCAACTATTTCGAAAAGGCAGGCGCGTTTTCGCGCGACGCCGCAACCGGCGCCTATCGCGTCGAGTTCGAGAAGATGCGCGAAGCCGTCGATGGACTGTCGGAAAACATCCTGCGGCTGCAAGGCGACGGCGACTACGACGCCGTCCTGAAATTCATCGATGAATACGGAACTCTCGGCGACTCGCTGCGGCAGGATCTCGACCGTGTCGCCGCCGCGGGTATCCCCGTCGACGTGATTTTCGAGCAGGGTTTGTAGTAGCCCGCCCGGTTTCAGCTCACGATAGTGAGGAAACGGGGCGCCCATTTCGCCGCTCCCCAACAGCATTCGTCATACTGCTAAGAGATGCCTGCCGCACCTCAACAGAGCGCGCAACCCTACGACGCAGTCCTGATCGTCTCTTTCGGAGGTCCCGAAAAACACGAGGATGTCCTGCCGTTCCTCGAATACGTGTTGCGCGGAAAGAACGTACCTCGCGAGCGCCTTCTCGAAGTCGCCGAGCACTACTACCACTTCGATGGCAAGAGCCCCATCAACGACCACAACCGGGAACTGTTGTCGCTGCTCGAAAAACAACTGGCCGCGAATGGCCCGCACCTGCCTGTTTACTGGGGCAATCGGAACTGGCACCCATTTCTGGCGGACACGCTACGGCGCATGGCCGGCGACGGTATCGGGCGGGCTCTGGCGTTCGTCACCTCCGCCTATGGTTCCTATTCGAGCTGCCGCCAGTATCTCGATGACATCGAGCAGGCGCGGCAGCAAGCGGGCGAACGAGCCCCGGTCATCGATAAAATTCGCAGCTACTACAACCACGCCGGGTTCATCGAGCCGATGGCTGAGAATGTGACCGCGGCGTTGAACCAATTCGCCAAAGAGTCCCGCCTGTCGGTGGAGCTTGTCTACACAGCGCACAGCATTCCCATATCGATGGCGAACACGTCGAAGTACGTCGCTCAACTCGAACAAGCCGCCCAACTGGTCAGCGAGCGAGTTGGATGCAAAAAGACGCGGCTCGTGTTTCAAAGCCGCAGCGGCCCGCCGTCGCAGCCTTGGCTAGAGCCCGACATCTGTGATTATCTCCGCGAGCTCGCCAGGTCGGGGGCCGGGCGCAACGTTGTCGTCGTGCCGATTGGTTTTCTCTCCGACCACATCGAGGTGCTGTTCGATCTCGACATCCAGGCCAGTGAAGTCGCGCGGCAGGTGGGTGTGAACATGGCGCGCGCCGCTACGGTGGGCGTTCACCCGCGGTTCATCGAGATGATCCGCGAATTGATCGTCGAGCGCGTGGACGGCCTCGAGGAAAGGCCGGCGCTCGGTTCGCTGGGGGCCGAGCCGGATTTCTGTTCCGCGGATTGTTGCCCGTTGCCTCAGCGGCCGGCGATGACGGGCCAGCCGCAAACGGCCCGCCCGAAATAGCGCCAGTGAATTCTCGTGACAGCGAGTTCGCGCTAGCAGCCGCGCCCGCGTCCTCAACCCCGGCTCGGTGCGAGCCAGATCAGCTCAACAAAACCGAAGTCACGACACCCGCCCACGTCAGGACGGTAATCGTATCCCCCTCGGCGTTCTTGAACACGTATTTTTCCGTGTAGCTCTTTCCAACGATGCCGGTCAAAGAAAACGTTGGGCGTCCGAGCGTCCGAATCACGTCGTTAATCTGCGAGCCGATCTGCACACCGGCGGCTTCCGCGTTCGTGACCGCTTCGAGTTGCGGCTGACCTGCGGAATCAACTTCCGGCTCGACGCCAACCTGCTCTGAGGCGTCGCCGAAGCCGTGTCCGGGCGCGACGATCCGCGCCGTCCCTGCGCCTTCGACGCCCGATTCCTCGGTCGGGGCTTGACCCGCTGCTACCTGTCCACTCGCATCTGTCTCGGCAAGTTCCCGGCCCTGCTCGGCGGCCGCAATCTCTTCCGCCGGATTCGCCCACTCCACGGTCTGCACCCGAATCGGCTCCCGCAGCGGCTCGCGATAAGCGGCGCCCATCCAACTCGGCGACATCCCCGAAACCACGACGCCGCTGGAAGTCTTCATCTTCAACGGAGCATTGGCCGGCTCGCCCGCGCTACGCGACGGATCAGCAGTCGACGTTTGTTCCTGAGATCGGACCGTGCCCGGCGAGCGTTTCTTCGCGTTATCGTCTTCGGAGGTGTCCTTCACCTTCGTGAAGATGCCCGCAATACCCGTGCCTGACGCGGCGCCCGCCGCTGCTGCCCGTCCAACTCCGTGCCCGTATTCGATGATCGACTGGCCGAACATGGCGGCCGAAAACGCTACGCTAACCCCCAAGATCGAAACCAGGCGGCTTTTTGCTCGCATGACACACTCCTTCCCACTATCGACCTTACCCGACAGAAGCTCGCGCGCCAATTGGTGGAATCGCCTACGACTACGACTGTCGCTCAAAGGACATACGCCCCTCCATTCATCTCGTGGTCGCGCTATATTTGCAGGATTGCTCCCACCGCCGGCCATATTGACCTGGACCATGTTGACCTGAAATGGCCGCCAGCGGTATTTTTGCCTTCTCGTGAGGTAGCGTATGCGTATTGCTCTTGCTCGTCGTGTCGCCCTGTCCCTGGTGGCTTGCGTCTGGCTTGTGGGTTCGCCCCTATACGGCCAGATCGCGGGCACGATTTCCACGGTTGCGGGTAACGGCGCCGCGGCGTTCGCGGGCGACAACGGGCCGACTACGGCCGCCTCGTTGAACAACCCAACCGTTGTCGCATTCCGATCCGATGGCGGCTACTACATCGCCGACTTCAATAACCACCGTATCCGCATGGTCGACTCTACGGGTAATATCACCACGGTCGCGGGTAACGGGGTCGTGGGCTACAGCGGCGATGGCGGCGCGGCCGTGCAGGCCTCGCTGCATGACCCGACTGGCGTCGCCGTCGACAGCAAAGGCAACGTGTACATTGCCGATGCCGCCAACGATCGCGTTCGCAAGATCGACCTCAACGGCACGATCGCCACTTTCGCGGGCAACGGCACAGGTGGATTCGGGGGCGACGGCGGACAGGCAACCGCCGCCATGCTCGACTGCCCGACCCGCATCACCTTCGATGGCTTCGATAATCTGTTCATTGCCGACCAGTGCAATCACCGCATCCGCAAGGTCGATACGAATGGAATCATCACCACGGTGGCCGGCAGCGGGACGCCAGGAGCGGCTTTCGGGGGCTTCAGCGGCGACGGCGGCCCCGCAACCGCCGCGCAATTCAAGCACCCCACCGCAGTCACCGTCGACTCCGGCGGCAACATCTACATCACCGATCAGCTCAACAACCGCGTTCGCCGCGTGAGCCGCAACGGCACGGTGACAACGGTCGCAGGATCGGGCGCGGCGGGCTTTTCCGGCGATGGCGGACCGGCGACAGCCGCCGCGATGACCACTCCAGGCGCGGTTGCTCTCGATGCGGCGGGCACACTATACATCGCCGACAACATCAACCATCGCATCCGGCGCGTCGGTTCTGACGGCATCATCAATACGGTCATCGGTAACGGCGTGCAGAGTTCGACCGGAGACGGCGGGCCGGCATCGGCGGCAACGCTCAATAATCCTTTCGGTATCTCGTTCGATGCTTTTGGCAATCTTTTCATCGCGGAGTCAGGGGCCAACCGCATTCGGCGCGTGAGCGATGTGGCGGCGGCTGTTCCGACCTTCTCCTCCGCCGGTATTACCAACGGCGCAAGCTTCCAGTCGGGAGGAACGCCGGGCGGCGCCATTGCGACGATCTTCGGTCTGCACCTGAGCGACGTGGACGGTATCATCCAGGCGGAGGTGACGCCGCTGCCGACCGAGCTCGGCGGAACGTCGGTGCGCATCGGCGGAGTTCTCGCGCCGCTGTTCGCGGTCGTTCGCGTCAACGGGCAGGAGCAGATCAACCTGCAGATCCCCTTCGAATTGATTCAGGCGGTGGCCTCTTCGCCGCGCCCCGCGCAGGCGCAGCAGTTCGTCGAGGTCGTTGTCAGCAGCGACGGCGCAAGCAACGCGCCGGTGCTGATGCAAATCGCCGCGGCGCAGCCCGGCATCTTCCTCGTCGATGGCGTCAACGGCGCGATTCTCGATGTCACCAACGTACTGATTTCGGCGCAGAATCCGGCTTCGGCCGGCGACACGGTGGTGGTCTTTGCCACGGGGCTTGGAGCTGTTGAGAACCCGCCCGCGGCGGGAGCGCCGGCCTCGCTCGTCGAGTTGTCGCCGACGCCAGTGTTTGCGACGGCCACGGTTGGGGGCCGCGCGGCGGTCGTCGGCTTCAGCGGCCTCGCGCCCGGATACGTCGGGCTGTATCAGGTCAATTTGATTGTCCCCGCGGGCGTCGCGGCCGGCGCTGCGGATGTGGTGGTTTCCATGAACGGCGTGCCCAGCAATACGGCCAAGTTGTCTGTGCAGTAGGGAGAATCTGGCGGCGCCAACCGCGAGGAATAACCGCGCGAGGCTTGGGAACCAATCTCACTCATTACTGCTCGTGTGCGACGCCGCTGCCCGATTGCTAACGACGTATCTTCCGTAAACCTGCGGCTAAATCGGCTGCCGTCGCCTTCTGCCGCACATCCCATCACTCCTCTTCGGTAGGATGGATGTTCACTCGCACGTTTCCCATGCCTCAACAACGCTCGCCGAAAACCTGGGACGCCGATCAATACACTCGTTCGGCCGCTTTCGTCGCCGACATGGCAGAGCCCGTGGTGGCGCTGCTGGCCCCCGCGGCCGACGAGCGCATCCTCGACCTTGGCTGCGGCGACGGACGGCTAACCGAGCGGCTCGCGAACATGGGGGCCGAAATCGTCGGTGTCGATGCCAGCCCCGCCATGGTCGAATCGGCGCGCAAGCGCGGCCTCGACGCGCGCCTGATGCCCGCAGAGGAGCTGGCTTTTGATCGCGAGTTCGATGCGGTCTTTTCCAACGCCGCGCTGCACTGGGTTCTGCAGCCGCAAAAAGCTGTGACCGGCGTTTACCGCGCGCTGAAACCGGGCGGGCGTTTCGCCGCGGAGTTCGGCGGCGCGGGCAATGTCGCTCAGGTTTGCGAGGCCCTGTCGGCGGCTCTGGCTCGCCGTGGCCACGATTTCGCGGCACTTTCGCCCTGGTACTTCCCTTCCCCCGACGAATATTCGGCGCTTTTGCGCGAGGCCGGGTTTTCCGTCGAGACGATCGGCTTACATGAAAGGCCTACACGGCTTGACGGCGACCTCGGCGATTGGCTGGCGCTGTTTGCGCCCAGCATGCTCGAAGCGCTGCCGCCGCTTGAGCGCGACAAGGCAGTCGATGAAATTCGATCGATGCTGCGTCCTAAACAATGCGATGAAAAGGGCGTTTGGACCGTGGACTACGTGCGTCTGCGGCTGCTGGCGCGGCGACTTGAGTAGGGGGCGCTCCTCGCTCTCAATCAGTGCCCCTCTCAATTCCATCAAAAACAATGTCTGAACGATTCCTAATCACCGGCTCATCGGGATTTCTCGGCTCCTGGGTTACGCGCGAGCTGCTGGCGCGGCAATTGCCGTTGGTTCTTTTCGATCGCGATTCCGACTTGCGGCGCCTCGATCAACTCTTGCCCGGCCGGCCGCGCGATCTGACCGTCGTTACGGGCGATGTCACCGATGTCGAAGCGCTGAAACGCGTCATCGAAGAGCATCAGGTCAGCCGCGTCATCCATCTCGCGGCGCTGCAAATTCCGCCTTGCCGCGCGAACCCTTTGATCGGCGCCACGGTAAACGTCTTGGGAACCCTGGCGGTCTTCGAGGCCGCGCGGCAAAGCGGCGGAATCCGGCAGCTTGTTTATGCCAGCTCCGCCGCAGTGATCGGGCCCGAGGAGCAGTACGGCGCGGGCACGATCCCAAACGACG
>JBBDWJ010000075.1:0-7296 GCA_040902925.1 Bryobacterales bacterium
AGCGTAGCCAGCACAAGGCTTCGGAAAGAGAACGCCTTCGAACTGGAAATCGCCGCAGGCGATCCCTCCTGACCTCTTGCGTCCGACGTGCGGCCCTACATCTCAACGCGCATCTGGTCGCGGTTCCAGCGCACTTTGCGGCCCTGGCGCACCGAAAGATTGGCCAAGTGCAGCACCAGCGCCGACTGAAAACCGGTTTCGACCGGCGCCAGCGGCGTGGCGCGCGTTCGCACGCACTCCAGGAAATTCTTTACGTGGTCGATGGTGGCCTGTCCGAAGCCGCCCGGCTGCTCCACGTTGATCGCCGCTGTTTCGGGCTCGCCGCGGGGAAAGACTCGAAGGAACTCGCGGCCCAGATCCATGCGCGCTTCGTCGCCATCGTAGGCGTTGAGCTGGTCGACCGGCGGCGGATACCGCATCGCCGCGTAGTTGATCGTGAACACCGCCAGAAAATCTTCGGGATACTCCGCCGTGACGACCCACGACTCCGGCATGTCAACGCCGGGCTTGTGCGGCTTGCCGGCCGCTGCGGTGACGGCTGACGGATAGCCGGCGTCCATGATCATGTGGATGGCGTCGTAGATGTGCGCGCCCTGATCCATCACGATGCCGCCGGAGTAGTCCGAAAAATCCCGCCAGTTGAAAAACCGCAGCGGGTCTTGCGGAACGGCCGGGGCTGACCCCAGCCACTGCTTCCAATCCAGAGGGCCTTCAAAGCTTCTCTCCGCCGGACTCAGCCCGGTGTTGAGCCAATAGCTCCGCACCATGCGGACCGTACCAAGCTTGCCTTGACGCCGCAGATCCCGCGCCTGCTGGTAGAGCTGGTAGCTTCGCCGCTGCATGCCGACCTGCACGATGTTCTTTGACTCGCGCGTCGCCCGCACCAGCTCCACGCCCTCCTCCCAGGTGTGGCAAAGCGGCTTCTCGATGTAGACATCTTTTCCCGCCGCCAGCGCATCGAGCAGCATGCGATGGTGCCAGTGCTCGGGGGTAGCGATGATCACGGCGTCGATGTCGTGGTCGCCAAGCAGCTCTTTGTAGTTGCGGTAGGCCTTGGCGCCGCCGCCGGCTTCCGAAAGGCCGCGTTCGAGATTCGGCTCGTAGATGTCGCACACGGCGCCGGCGGTGACGTCAGGGTCCTGGCGGTGAAAGCGCAGGATGTTGCGGCCGCGGCCTCCACTGCCGATCAGACCCACCACAACGCGGTTCGAAGGCGTTTGCGCCATGGCGGCGCCTGTTCCGGCAAGCAGAAAAATGCGTCGGTTCATGGCTGCTTCTCCTTGTCGAAAGCGGTGGTGAGGCGTGCGTCCAAGCGTAGCGATCGCGTCGCGCAGCGCTACGGCGGGAGGCCTAGGATTGTATCATTGTGCCCCCCAAAGCCCGGTTCTGCCGCCGGACGGTCTTGGAGCGAAGGCGGCTGGCCGCGGCCCGTCCCGGGGCTGTAATCATTTTGTAACGCACGCCTTTTGAAGTCTCTAACTGATTTCGCCGGCTTCCAGCAGGCATGGCGTATTGCCACGGCTACGACGTTATAATCAAACTTGATTTGCGGCATCTGCTTGCGGCGCCTCGGTCCGGGCCAACCGTCTCCGCGCCGCGGATGTTCCCTCGCTTAGCCTTCCTCATGAATTTGGAAAAGACACTGCTGCGGCGCGTCGGCAAGGCCATTGCCGATTACAAAATGATTCGGCCGGGTGACCACATCGCTGTCGGCGTATCGGGCGGCAAGGATTCTCTTGCGCTGTTGGATGCCCTGGTGCTGCTCCAAAAGCGCGCGCCCGTCCAGTTCACGATGCATGCGTTCACGGTCGAGCAGGGTAAATTTCTGCGGCCCATCGAGCCGCTGGCCGAGTATCTGAAAGCACGCGAGATTCCGTGGACTTATTACCGCGATGAACCGTCCTTCGAGTTGCTGGAGGAACAGCCCGACCATGGCTGTGACCTTTGCAGCCGCTACCGCAGGCGGGCCGTCTACGACATCGCGCTGTCGCTCGGCGCGAACGTTGTTGCTCTGGGGCACACGGCGGATGATTTCTGCGAGTCGCTGCTGCGCAATACGCTCTACACGGGCAAGCTCAGCGCGCTGCCCGCGATCACCTGGTCGAAGTTGAAGGATTTCCGTTTGATTCGGCCTCTGGTCTATGTCTCGGAAGAAATCACGCGCGGCTACACCGAACAGTGCGGCATGCCCATCACGCCATGCGTCTGCTCGCACCGCACCGGAACCGTACGCCGGAATCTGCGCGAGTTCCTGCACGAACTGCAGCAGGAAAATCCCCACGTGATGGAGAATGTGCTGACCGCGATGGGCAACGTCGATACGGCGCGGTTGCTGGATCGCCGCTTTTTGGATTTGGGTGAAGAGAGCGGCTCGGCCGCGGAGAAACCGGCCAATCCCCTGCCGATTCTCGTCGAAGAAACTCTGTAAACGTTCAGCGGATATGCATGCAATGGTGGATCCCGCGCTGCGGCAGCCGGAGCGGCCTTGGGATGGGCCCCGTTTCCGCCGGCGCGCGGGCGCGGCGTTCGTCCGCTCCCACCGTGGTTCGACACGATTCAGGCGGCCGCTATGAGGGTTGACTCCGCCGAGCCACGCGGGGCTGAGCCTTCCCAGGCCCTTGATACGTTGCGCAAGGTCTTAACCGTACTCTTTCTCCTTTTCGTTTTTCTGATGGGCGTGAAAGGTCTCGGCGGCGGCTTCAAGCTGCTTGGCCACGACCTGCTGGAAGCGTTTTTTTCCGCCACCGAGAATCCCTTCATCGGCCTGATGATCGGCATTCTCAGCACGACTCTGGTGCAGAGCTCGTCGGTTTCCACGTCGATGATTGTCGGCTTGGTTGCGGCGCCGGAAAACCCGCTGCCGGTGGCCAACGCGGTGCCGATGATCATGGGCACCAACATCGGCACTACCGTCACCAACACGATCGTCGCGCTAGGGCACCTCGGCCGCAAGGAAGAGTTCCGGCGCGCCTTCGCCGTAGCTACTTGCCACGATTTTTTCAACTTCATCACCGTGGCCGTGCTGCTTGTCGTCGAGCTGACAACCGGGTACCTGCACCACGCCGCCTCATGGATCACATCGTCGATCGGGGGCGTGAGCGGTGTCGAATACGAGAGCCCGTTCGACAGCGTCCTCAAGGTCGGCTTGGGACCCATCGAGAGCTTGAGCCAGTGGGCTTTCGAGTCTCCGCAGGCCCAAGGGCTGCTGATGATCGGGTTCAGCGCGGTGTTCATCTTTGGCGCTCTGGTTCTTCTCGTCAGGACCATGCGGACCGCGATGCAAACTCGCGTCGAGGCTTCTCTGAACCGGCTTCTCGGCCGCAGCGCGGCCTTCTCGTTCGTTTTGGGTATCGTCGTCACGGTCATGGTTCAGTCGAGCTCAATCACGACCTCGTTGCTGGTGCCGCTGGCCGGCGCCGGCCTCATTACTTTGCCGCAGGCGTTTCCGGTTACGCTGGGCGCCAACATCGGCACGACCGTGACCGCGTTGCTGGCGTCGATGGCGGTTTCCGGCGCCAATGCGCAGGCAGGGGTCACGATCGCCCTGGTGCATTTTCTGTTCAACATTACGGGCACCCTGATGATTTACCCGGTCAAGGCAGTCCGAGCCATACCTCTCAAGCTGGCCCAAGGATTGGCGGATATAGCCGTCAACTCGCGGCAGTGGGCGCTCCTTTATGTGATCGTTCTCTTCTACGGCCTGCCGGCGCTTTTTGCCTTTGCGGATCGGTTGTTCGGTTGAATACTAAGATTGGCCCTCTTTCCCGCCGCTATTCGTCACGAGTCCCGGCTACGAAGCTTCCACCTCCGTAAGTAGGTAGGTCCGCACCAGAGAACCCAGGCGGCCGGAAACCGCCGGCTTGGCGGGAGCTTCGCCACATGGAAGCCGCACGCGGACGATAAGTATCTGGTAGGTTAGATGCTTACGCGACGGCACAGAAAGGGAACCGAGTGCAGTGAAAGGCCGTCAAACGACCTATTGTCGTGGCGCTCAACTTTGCCGTATCATGCTCTCAACGTAGTGTTTCGGTAACCGCGGTTGCCGGTTAGCTCGTCGTATAGAGTAGTTCTGATTCACCCAGGTTCGGAGCCAGGGAATGGAGATCATCGGGAATCGAAAGTTCGTTGAGATCCCGGGCGACAGCATTCACGAGCTGCCTCCGCTGCTGCTCAAGGCTCTCACCGAGCGCTCGGCACAGGAACTGCTGAATCGCGCCGAGAACATGGTTGAGGCGGATGCCTTGATCGCGGACTCGGTCGACGATCGCTGGGAACCGGACGGCTCGTTCGCGCACCGCCGGGCCGGCCTGGCTTTGAATCTGGCCGAGCAATATCAGCACTTTCTCAACCACTGGTGCTGGGGCGAATCGATCCTCGAATGGATCCGGCAGTGCGAGATCACCTTCGAGCGTAAACCCAATTTGCGTGTTCTTCTGAAGCCCGACGTATGGCCCCACGCCGGCCGGTCGAGCTTCGTGACCCTGCTCTCGGACAAGCGGGTGCCGCCCAAGCCCGTGAGTCTCGAGACAGCGGTAGGCCATAGGCTGACCTTCCGGCAACCGCCGCCGATCGACTTTTTCTCCGACCAATTTTTGTTCTTCTTGAACGCCTCGGTCGCCGCAAATGCTTATCTGACTTGGTCTACGGCCTCGGGCGCCGCCGCCGCCTCATTGCCGCCGGAGCGCTTCCATTTCCTGGTGATGGGGACCGAGATTAAGCAAGTCTAGCAATCCCCGCTCATCCGGCAACGAGCGCGCGCGGGGACCGTCACCTGACGCCAACGGTCGCTCTTCCGCCATGACGTTGAGGCCGCGCGGCTATCCCAACCGGCGCTGCGCGCCCCCAACCGCCACTGCACCCCCAACCGGCACGGCGCACCGCCCGTCCCTCAAAAAAGAAAGCCGGCCCAACCCAAATGGGTCGGACCGGCCTTGTAGAAATTCAGAATCGAGTCGCGGAGTCTAGAACTCCGGCCCATGCCCCGGAGGCGGTCCCGCGGGGCCTTCGCTCTTCTCGGGGATCTCGTGAACCGTCGCCTCGGTCGTCAGCATCAATGCGGCGATCGAAGCGGCGTTCTGCAGCGCGGTGCGCGTCACCTTGGCTGGATCGATGACGCCGGCCTTAACCAGATCCTCGTAGGTGTCGGTCTGGGCGTTGTACCCGTAGCGCGCGTCTTTGTGGCTGCGAATCTTCTCCACCACGATGGCGCCCTCGACACCGGCGTTCTGGGAAATCCAACGCAGCGGCTCTTCGAGTGCCCGACGCACGACGTTGATCCCGATCTGCTCGTCGCCGTCCGCTTTGAGTTTGTCGAGAACCGACGCCGCGCGCAGTAGCGCAACACCGCCGCCAGGGACGATGCCCTCTTCCACCGCCGCGCGAGTGGCGTGCATGGCATCCTCGACGCGAGCCTTCTTTTCCTTCATCTCGGTCTCGGTGGCCGCGCCGACGCGGATGACCGCGACGCCGCCAACCAGCTTCGCCAGCCGCTCTTGCAGCTTTTCGCGGTCGTAGTCGGAGGTGGTCTCTTCGATCTGCGCGCGGAGCTGCTTCACACGTCCCTCGACGGCCTGTTTCTTGCCGGTGCCCTCGACGATCGTCGTGTTGTCCTTGTCGATCACGATGCGGTCGGCCTGGCCGAGGTCTTCCATCTTGACGCCTTCCAGCTTGATGCCGGTTTCTTCCATGATGGCTTTGCCGCCGGTAAGAACCGCGATGTCTTCGAGCATGGCCTTGCGGCGGTCGCCGAAGCCAGGCGCTTTTACGGCGCAAACGTTAAGCGTGCCGCGCAGCTTGTTCACCACCAGCGTCGCCAGCGCTTCGCCGTCAACCTCTTCGGCGACGATCAGCAGCGGGCGGCCGGACCGCGCCACCTGCTCGAGCACCGGCAGCAGGTCTTTCATGCTGCTGATCTTCTTCTCGTGAATGAGAATGATCGCCTTCTCGAGGACGCATTCCATGCGCTCGGCGTCGGTGACGAAATAGGGCGACAGGTAGCCGCGGTCGAACTGCATGCCTTCGACTACGTCGAGCTCGGTCTCGATGCCCTTGCCTTCTTCCACCGTGATGACGCCGTCTTTACCGACCTTTTCCATCGCCTGGGCGATGATGTCGCCGATCGTGCGGTCGTTGTTGGCCGAGATGGCGGCAACCTGCGCCACCGCTTGGCCGGTCACGGGCTTGGCGAGCTCATAGATCGCCTTCGAGACTGCTTCGGTCGCCTTCTCAATGCCACGCTTGAGCGCCATCGGGTTGGCGCCGGCAGCGACGCTCTTCAGTCCGTCGCGGAAAATCGCCTGCGCCAGAATCGTCGCGGTCGTCGTACCGTCACCGGCGACATCGCTGGTCTTGGAGGCCACTTCGCGCACCATCTGCGCGCCCATGTTCTCCAGCCTGTCTTCGAGCTCGATCTCTTTGGCTACCGTGACGCCGTCTTTGGTGACCGTCGGGCCGCCGAATTTCTTCTCGATCACGACGTTGCGGCCGCGGGGGCCAAGCGTTATCTTGACGGCGTTTGCCAGCTTGTTGACACCCGCCAGGATCGCCTGGCGGCTGTCCTCGCCGTACACAATCTTTTTTCCAGCCATTTACTGTCTCTCCTTTTATTGCTTAAGCAGCTTTGCCTTTTTTCGATTTCTTTGCATCGCCGCTTTCCAGCACGGCGAGAACTTCGTCCTCACGCAGAATGAGGTACTCATGGCCGTCAACGTTGACGTCGTTGCCGCCGTATTTGCCGAACAGAATGCGGTCGCCGGCCTGAACATCAAGCGGTACGATCTCGCCTTTTTCGTTGCGCTTGCCGTTCCCGGCAGCCACCACGGTGCCTTGTTGCGGCTTCTCTTTTGCGGAGTCTGGAATGATGATTCCACCTTTTTTTGTTTCGGCTTCCTCGACGCGCTCGACGAGCAACCGATCGTGCAGGGGTCGCAGTTTCACTTCTATGTACCTCCGTCCTTCTTGCTTACTCTTGAAACCAGATCCGAGATGGATCGAGGAACGAGCTGAGTAGGGATTTCGCGAGCAGATTCTTACGCAAGCTCTAACAAGCCAGCTTACCGGGCGGCTTTTCGGCCTGTCAACTTAGCGTGATCTTTAGAACAGAAACAACAATTTATGGTTTAGTGCAAAGCGACCGGCTTCGGGCAAGTGAGGACCGGCACTCGTGCCGGTCCTGGCGGGTTGCAGACCCGCCCGCGGAGTTTGGCCATTCGACAGCTGCTCCAAGTGGATGCCGGTTGCTATAGGAGTCGCCTTCAGGCGGCTTCTTCCCGACGAAGTCGGGCATAGGCCGGCCGT
>JBBDWJ010000076.1:0-7204 GCA_040902925.1 Bryobacterales bacterium
TTGAACAACCGCTCGCGGCTCGGTGTCGTGATCACGGAGCTCGACCGTGCCGTCCGCGAAGAGCTAGGCCGCGCATCGCGGTAAGCAGGCGGACTCGGCCGGCGGGTAAGCTCGACCGGCGCTAGGCTCGACCGGCGCTAGTTGGCGGCCGGGCAGCGCAGGCCGCCGGGCGGCGCAGGGGCTGGGCGGGCGCGCGGCTGAAATCCACGGCATTTCCCCCGTTTGTGGAACTCGAAGGGGAAAAGGCGCTTGACCGATCCAGTACTTCCTGGGCCATCGGGATCGTAATGGCTCTATTTCGCCGGCGGCCGACGCCTTTTTCCAGACACCGTAGCCTCCAAACCTCACCTTTTCCGTGCCGCGCTCCAGCCGCCGAGGCAGGTTTTCCATCCGCCTTACACGTTAGACAAATACTTTCACATCAATGATATAGCCGAAAATTTCAACAACCGAATCACAACATACTCACATTTTATTCACAGAATATTTACGCTCTAAGCCCGCGCTCTTTATAACCCACATTACTTTAGTCATGTTACGCTTCGTGTGCTATCCCAGCATTGGCTACGGGCGTAGCACGGGGGAATGCGCATCGGCCGGAACTCGCTGGAGTCCGGACGGTTCTTCGCAGGGTCGCGAAGGCGGAGTCAGGGACTTCCGTCGCCCGCTGTGGGGAAAGCACAAGGAGGCGAAACAAATGAAATCAGGACGTAACGGGACAAATCGTGAGCTGCTCAGCACCGCGAGTGAGGCCAACGTGCATCGCTTGTTGAAAGAGCTACATGAAAAGAAGCGCTGGCTGGACGTTTTGATCCAAGCGCTCGAAGCGGCCGAGATATCCCCTCATCATCAGCTCATCGATAGCGCCGAACGCATCTTTGAGCGGCTCAACGGGGACCGTCCGAAAGTCGATCTGCGGCCACAGCAGCAGAGAATCCTGGCCGATCTGGCATCGCGGATAGGGCGGCCGCGTTCCCGGCGCGTCTTGCGGCCGGTAGCGCACGCAGCCTGAGAGCGCGCGGACGTGCGCGGCGGAGTTCAACTTCCGGCGGCGGCGGGCTCGCTTCCGGGTGCGAGTGATGTATAGCTTTCTCTCGCGAAAGTTAAGGTTCGCCAGACGATTCCAACAGCCCGCCTTACTGTTTCTTGCGAGCTGTCCCTTACAAAAGCGGCGCCGCCCAACCTGCGACCTTTTTACAACCCGCGCGCCGCGAGGATCGTCAGGCCCGTCGGCGTCAGCTCAACAGGACGGCTTCGAGCAGGGTGGCTCCAAGCAGCGTAAAGATCACGTCGAAGACAATCAGCAGCCGCCACCACGCTTCCGCATTCGGTGAGGGCTCGCCAGCCAGCGCCAAGCCGGTCAACGAGACACAGGCCATCAACGCCGGAAGCACTATCGGGAACACCAGCACGGGCAGCATGAGTTCCCGCAGCCGGTTGTTGGCTGTAATGGCGCTGAACATCGTTCCCACCGCCGACAGCGCCCAGGTCCCGAGAAGGAAGATGAGCAGCAAGGCGCCGAACGACTCTGTCCAGCGCACGTCGTAGAACACTCCGAATACCGGCAGCGAAATCAGCTCCAGCACAAGCAGCAGGACGCTGTTGGCGAGGCATTTTCCGAGGAACAGCGCGGCGGCGGGCGCTGGCGAGGCGATTAGCGCGTCGAGGCATTCGTTGGCAGTTTCGCGCGCGAAACTGCGATTGAGCACCAGCACGCCCGCGAAAGCGTAGGCGATCCAAAGCAGCCCGCCGGCCATTTCGCGGACATCGGGGTTGCTGATCGGGTCGAAGGCGAAGCTGAACAGCAGCAGCACTACCAGCGTGAAGGAAAACGCCGCGTTAAGGACTTCCTTGTTGCGGAACTCGGCGCGCAGGTCCTTGGCGGCGATGGTTCCGGCTTGCCGCAGGAATTCGTTCACAGCACTCTCTGATAGAAGCTCTGGGGCGAGGCTCGGAACTGGTCGTTGTTTTCCCCGGCGAACGCCAACCGCCCGCGGTCGAGAACCAGCACGTGCGTTGCTAACTGCAGCGTTTCGGTGAGCTGGTGAGAACAAACCAGCGCCGTACGCTGCTTCTGGTGCGCGCCGGTGAGCAAGGATGATAGCAGATCGATCGCGCGGTCATCCAAGGCCGTCCAGGGTTCGTCGAGCAGCAGAATTTCGGGCTCGTGCAGGAAGGCGCGAGCGATGGCGAGCCGTTGGCGCATGCCGCGGGAGAACTCGCCGGCGCGGGAGTGGCGGAACGACGCCAGCCCCACGGCTTCGAGCCAATGGCTGATCGAGGCTGCCGGATTCGTGATGCCGTAAAGGCTGGCGAAGAAATGCAGGTTTTCGGCGGCCGTGAGATCGTCGTAGATCCACTGGCCATGGCCGATGATCCCGAGGCGCTTGCCCTGGTTGGCGGGATTCGGGCCGGGCTCGCCGAGCTGCAACTCACCGCGGCTGGGCCGCGACAGGCCGGCGATCATGCGCAAAAGCGTGGTCTTCCCCGCTCCGTTTCGCCCCAGAAGCGCCGTGATTGTGCCGCGCTCGACCTCGAAGCTGACGTCGCGCACGGCCGGAAAATCACCAAAGTACTTCCAGATCTCGCGAACCGAGATGGCGGCAGCGCTCATGCTTTGCGTTGTCGTGCGGGGCGTCGCCGCGCGGGCTGCTGAACGAGCTGCTGAGCGGGGGAACTCTTCGGGGCCTCGCCTGCATCGGCTGCGGCGGTGGCCACCGCGGGGTCAGGCCGCTTCGCTGTGTAGAGGTAGTAGAAACCAACCAGCAACACCGCCGAGGTGAGGCCAAGCACCCAGTAGAGTTCCTTGGCGACCGGAGCGGGAGCAATGCGAATTTCGCTGCCGCCCGGCGCGGCCGCTTCCGGCTGGTCTCCGCCGGATCTCGAGAGCTGGCCTTGACCGGAAATCTTGACACTAAATGAGGCGACGGGCGCGAGGTCGTAAATCGACGCCTTCGTGCGGGGCTCCTGGTCCATGAAAACCAGCCCTTCGCCCGCGAGAGTAACGCCCTCCGGCGCGGCCATGCGCGTTTTTAGGCCTTCATAAAGCACGCGGCCTTGAAACTCCACGCCGTCGCTATAGGGCACCAGGTAGGTCAGCTCGATGGTGTTTTCGCCGGGCTTGATCGGGAAGTCCACCATGTAGACGTTGGCTTCGCTGGTTCGCGTGGCGACGCTGCGCAGCGGCATGCGTTGCGGGCCCGACGCGCTGACCTGCACGATTCCCTTGGCTTCGGGCGGCAGGTAGAATCGCAAAGTGCCGTTTTCCGCATCGCGGTAAGCGCGCGGTGGCGAGGAGTCGTTGACGAGCGCGAAGACGTCTTTGACTACCATTTCCTCGCCGCCGGGCTCGAAGATCATGATGTGGGTGGACGGCGCCAGGACCTGCTGGTCGTCGACGCTATACACGGAGACTTCGAGGCCTTCGGCCGGCCTTCCGGGCGGCAGCATTTCGCTGTAGGAGACGCCTTGGTACTCGGCGCGCAGCATGCCGGGAACGGGGCTTCCGTTCGCGCCCAGCAGCGGTTTCTGGAACGTAAAGGCGCCACCCTCGCCGCTGCTGACTTCTTCGATGGGGTCCATGCCGCCTTCGAACTTGAGCAGCGTGATGAGAACTCCGGCGGCGGGCTGGCCGGTGGTCCGGTTGATGACCTTGCCTTCGATCGCGGCTGGCGCGATAGCGGGTAACAACAGAACGAGCAGCGCGATTGGCAGGACTATGTGGCCGGCCCTTGCGGGCGGAACATTCGCGGCCCCGGCGGCATGACCGTAGCCCCTGACGGGGCTGACGCCACGGCGCCAGCGTTGGCTTGTTTGCATGTTGGCGTGGGGCTTCCGCATCGGTTCGCTCAGCTTGCTTCGGCTTGCTCGATTCTGTCTGCCGCGGGCTCTCCGTGGAGAACGCGGTCGATTTCGGCCATCACTTCCGCCAGCTCGCGCTGCAGTTCGCGCTTCGATAGCTGATAGTCCTCGTCGGAAAGCTTGCCCATCAGATACTCGCCCTGCAGGTCGCGCAGGTTTTCGTAGATCGTGTCGCGCTTGTCTTCGAGATGCTGGGTCGGCGAAGGCACTTCCGGCTCGGGCAACGCACTGGGCCGCACTAGCAGCGGCAGGGCCAGCGCGATGGCTACCAGCACTATGACGGCGACAATGAGCATCGGGGAATTCTACTCGTTCTCGGCAAGGTCGCGCTCGATCGCAGCTTCGTAATCGGCTACCACCCGTTCATTCAGCGGGTGGCGCACCGGCCCGGCGAGCCGCTCCTGCCGCTTCCAGCGCCGCACGACGAAGGGTACGACGACAAGTCCCAACGCCAGGACCGCGAACGGCATCGCCCAGCCAAACAGTCCAAAACCTTGCGGCAGCGGTTCGGTGCGCAATTCCGACCCGAACTTGGCGATCATCTGCTCGACAACCGCCTCGGGGGCCACGCCCGCCGTGAGCGCCTTGCGAATCTCGGGATTGACCTTCTCGCGGAAACTGCAGCGCAGCATGTTGCAGTCCGCCACGGTGTAGGAACACCCCCCGGGGCCCTCGCACTGGCAGCGCAGCTTGCCGCCGACTTCGCGCATCCGCAGAAACATCTCATCGCCCGTCGTCACCGTCTGCGCGACGGCGGCGGAGGCGGCCAGTGCCGCGAGCAGGATGGCCAGGCTAGCTTTTCGTAAGGACCACATGAGGTTTTCTTGCCGTGGCGATGATGCGTGTTTTCGGATGCACGCGCTTGATCTTGCTGGGAACCAGCGCCACCAGCGTGCCGAACACGAGTGTCAGCGCTCCGAGCCAGATCCAGGTGACCAGCGGGTTGATATAGGCCTCCAGGATGGGCTTCGAACCGTCGGTCGACATGCCGGCGTAATTGAGATAAACGTCCTCGCTGAGCCGCGCGCGAATGGCCACCTGACCGGTTCCGGTCTGGCTGGCATAGTAGAAGCGGCGCTCGGGGCGCATCGTCGTCAACAGTTCGCCATTCTTATAGACGTCGACCACCGCAATCGAGGTTGCGTTGTTGGCGTTGTTGTCTTCTTTGAGATCGATGACGCGGAATTCGTACTTGCCAAGTTGCAGCGAGTCGCCGACGCCCAGCTCGGCTTGCTGCACCTGATTAAACGCCGCGCCGGCAAAGCCAATGCACATCAGCACGACGCCCATATGCACCAGATAGCCGCCGTAGCGGCGCGTATTGCGATGAGTCAGCTCGATCATCGCCAACGGCAGCGCCATCCTCTGTTTGCTTTGAATCACGCGGCTGCCGCGATAAAACTCGAAGAAGATGGTGATGGTGACGAACAGGCAAAGAACAAAGCACACGGTGGCGTAGAAGTGGCGCATGCCGAGCGCGACGAGCACCGCCCCTAGAGCCAGCGAAGCCACGGCGGGCCATAAGAAGTTCCGCTTCAGGCTCTCGACCGAGGTTCGCCGCCAGGCAAACAGCGGGCCGACACCGGTGAGAAACAGCAGCACCAGGCCGATCGGCACGTTGACCTTGTTGAAGAATGGCGCGCCGACGGTGATTTTCTCGCCCGAAACCGCTTCGCTGATGACCGGAAACAGCGTGCCCCAAAGCACCGCGAAGCAGCTCGCCAACAGGATCACGTTGTTGAACAGGAAGCTCGATTCGCGCGAGACGACCGAGTCGAGCTCATTCTCGCTCTTGAGATAGTCGAGTCGGTTGAGAATGAGATAGATTGTGAGCCCGATGCCGATGGTGAGGAACCAGACGAAGTAAGTTCCGATGGGCGATTGCGCGAAGGCGTGAACGGAGCTCACCAGGCCGCTGCGCGTGAGGAACGTTCCGAAGATGCACAGGAAGAACGTCGCCGAGACGAGCACGATGTTCCAGACCTTCATCATGCCTTTCTTTTCCTGCATCATCACCGAATGCAAAAACGCGGTGCCGGTGATCCATGGCAGCAGCGACGCGTTCTCGACCGGGTCCCATGCCCAGTAGCCGCCCCAGCCCAGCACGACGTAGGCCCAGCGCGCTCCGAGCAGTACACCAATCGATTGAAACAGCCAGGTGACCATCGTCCAGTAGCGCGTGGTGTGAATCCAGCGGTCGCCCGGCTGGCGAGTGATCAGCGAAGCGATGGCGAACGCGAAGGGCACGGCGAAACCGACGTAGCCGAGGTAGAGCATCGGTGGGTGGATCGCCATCATGGGGTGTTGCAGCAGCGGGTTCAAGCCATTGCCGTCGGCGACCGAGACGATGTTCGGGCCCGACATCAAAACCTGAAACGGGTTGGCGATGAAGGCGATCAGGCCAAGAAAAAATCCCTGCACGGTCAGCATGATCGCCACGATGTAGGCGACCATGTCGCGGTGGTACTTGCGGCCGGTATAGGCGGCGAGAAGCGAATATGTGGCGGCAATCCAGCTCCAAAACAGCAGCGAGCCTTCCTGCCCGCCCCACCAGGCGGCCAGCTTGTAGATCAGCGGCAGGTCGATGTTACTGCGGCCGGCGACGTAGCTGTACCGGAAATCGTTGGCCAGAATGGCGTAGAGCAGCAGGCCCGACGCCGCCGTGACCAGCACCCACACCGCCAGCACGGCGCGCTCTGCGCTCACCTCGAGAAATGGCTTGCCGCGCAATTTGCCGACCAGCGCGGCGACGACGCCGTAGATGCAGAGGCAGAAGGAAAAGAGGACGGCTAGATATCCGAGGTTTTCCATGTTGTGCTCAAGACGCGGCTAGCGACAGGGCTGCGCTCGCGGCCGTCGGCCAAATTCAGCGCCTGGGCCGGTTGTCGGCTCTACGCCAGGGCTTTTAACCCTGGGGTGATTGCAAACTTCACGGCGCCGCTTTGCTCACACGAGCGGCTCTGTCTGGCGCGTGCTCTGTCTGGCGCGTGCCCTTTCAGGCCAGGCTGTATCCGGCGCAGGCCCTTTCCAGCCCGCCTCGGTTGGCCCGCAAAGTGGATCAGGAGATCTTGTCCGGGCTCGCCGGCTTCGACTCGTAGACGGGCTGTACGCCTTTGCCGGGCTCGGCTTCGTATTTGGAGGCGCATTTGGCCTGAATTTTCTTCGCCTCGAACACGTTGTCGTCGCGCAGTTTGCCGTCGCAAAGGGCCTGAGCGCGGTCGCGGAACGTATCCGGCAGCGGATCGTCGCCGACATACACCACCTGGAGCTTGCGGTCTTCCTGGGTGATCGTGAATTCCACGCGGCCCGCGGCTCTGACGATTGAGCCGGGCTCGACATCGCC
>JBBDWJ010000077.1:0-7133 GCA_040902925.1 Bryobacterales bacterium
AACGCCGAACTGAGGCTCGGCGCTACGCCGCACCGCAAAGGGTACGGCAGGACCCCTTTTGCCTTTTGCACTTTGCCTTTTGCCTTGCTTGGTCTTTTGCCCCGCCGCGAGTAAAATGGCCAAGATCGAGACGCCGAGCTGAGGCTCGGCGCTGCAAGCTGAGAGCTTGCGCCCCAATCGCCGGACCGCCACCAGCGAGAGAGCGCGCGCGAACCGTCTTGATACGATAATGTCCACCATGCGAATCGCAATCGCCTTGTTGGCCGCTTCAGCAGCCTTCGGCGCCGACTGGACCGCCGTCCAGACGCAGGGCGAGCCTATGGCGCGCCACGAGTGCGCCTTCGTCGAGGCCGCCGGCAAGCTCTACCTGATAGGCGGGCGCGGCATGAAGCCCGTCAACGTTTACGACCCAAAAACCAACCGCTGGAGCGATGCCGCCCAGCCGCCCATCGAGATCCACCACTTTCAGCCCGTCGCGCTCGACGGCAAGATCTATGTTCTCGGCGCGCTCACCGGCAAGTACCCCCACGAGACGCCCATCGAGAACGTGCTCATCTTCGACCCCGCGGCCGGCGCCTGGAGCGAAGGACCCGCGATCCCCAAAAACCGCCAGCGCGGCGCTTCCGGCGCCGTCGCCTACCAGGGGAAGATCTACCTGATCGCCGGCATCCTCGACGGCCACTGGGACGGCCACGTCGCCTGGCTCGACGCCTTCGATCCCGAGACTGGTGAATGGACCCAGCTCGCCAACGCGCCCCGGCCGCGCGATCATTTCCAGGGCGTGGTCCTCGGCGGCAAGATCTATGTCGCGGGCGGCCGCCGCAGTTCGGCCAAGACCGGCGACACGTTCAAGCTGAGCGTCGGCGAGGTCGATGTCTACGATTTCGCGAGCGGCCAATGGTCCACGGCGGAAAACAAGATCCCGACCGAGCGCGCCGGCTCGTTCTCGATCGCCTGGAAGGGACGCATGCTGGTCATGGGCGGCGAGAGCGGCGCGCAACAGCAAGCCCACGCCGAAGTCGAAGCCTTCGACCCCAACACCGGCGAGTGGGAGTCGTTGTCGCCGCTAAGCCAAGGCCGCCACGGCACAGGCGTCGCGTTGGCTGATGGCAAGCTCTGGGTCGCGGCCGGCAGCGCCAACCGCGGCGGCGGTCCTGAGCTGACCACGCTGGAGAGCTGGGTGGGACCGTAACGGGTGGCGCCTTGGCAACGGCGATCGAGCGGCGACGAAGCAAGATGGATTTGGCCGGCGAGAGATCACGGTTTCGGTCCAGGCGCTGAAGCTTACGATTTGTCGCGAAGAACTAAACCGCGAAGACAGGATAGTGCCACCATGCGATTCGCACTTGCGCTTGTCGCCTTGGCCGCTTCGGCCGCGCCCTTGGCCGCTCAGACGCCGGACACGGTCTTCCTGGAGGAGCTGACCTGGGTCGAGGTTCGGGACGCGCTTCAGGCCGGCGTCACCACCGTCCTCATCCCGACCGGGGGCACCGAGCAAAACGGGCCGCACATGGCTCTGGGTAAACACAATTACCTGGTGAAATACAAAGCGGGAGAAATCGCCAAGCGCCTCGGCAAGACTCTGGTCGCGCCCGTCATCGCTTACGTGCCCGAAGGGGATATCGATCCGCCGACGAGCCACATGCGGTTCGCGGGAACGATCACGACGCCGCCCGAAGTGTTTGCTAAAGTCCTCGAGTACGCCGCCAGAAGTTTCAAGCAGCACGGCTTTCGCGACATTGCGTTTCTCGGCGACAGCGGCGGCAACCAGGCGTCGCAAGAACAAGTAGCCGCAGCGCTGAATCAGGAGTGGGCCGGCTCGCCCGTGCGAGTGCATCACTTGACGGACTACTACCCTGGCCGCGGCGACGACTGGTTGACCGAGCAGGGATTGCCCGAGGAAGTCGTCGGAAGCCACGCCAGCATCCACGACACCGCCAGCCTGTTAGTGCTCAACCCCGCGATGCTGCGGATGAGCGAGGCGAGGCTGTCGAAATCCGGCGACGGCAGCGGCGTCGTCGGGAACCCGGCGCGCTCGACGGAAGAATACGGCAGGAAGATTCTCGAGATGCAAATCGAGGACGCGACGCGCCAGCTCCGGACTTTGCGCGAGACCAAGCGATAGCATCCGGCCGTCGTGTGACACTCGGGTGTAGCCGATGGGAGCCGATCGGAACCGTCAGCAGAGGCGGGCTTTCCCTGCCCCACAAGTAACGGAGCCAACGTTTCGCTGATCTACAATCAAGCCGTCAGGCGTGGTTTATAGTTGATTCAGCGCGCCGCGGGGCCGCGACGTTCGGGAGGTGTAATATGCGCTGGGTCGGACGACGGCAGAGCGGCAACGTCCAAGATCGACGCGGCATGTCAGGCACGATGGCCGGCGGTGGCGTCGTTGGTCTCATCGTCATCGTCATCGCCTTATTTCTGGGAGTTGATCCCAGCGCCTTGCTGCAGGACGGCCTCGATCCGGGAGCGCAATCCGGCATTACCCCGGCAACGTCGCCCGCTGAAGAACAGCAAAAACAGTTCACCGCGGTGGTGCTGGCCGACACCGAAGATGTCTGGAACGGCCTGTTCCAGCAGCAGTTCAACCGGAACTACCGCGAGCCGGTTTTGGTTCTGTTCTCCGGCCAAACGCAATCAGGCTGTGGCTTTGCTTCTGCCGCCTCGGGACCTTTCTACTGCCCTGGGGACGAGAACGTTTATATCGACCTGCAGTTTTTTGAGGAATTGCAGAACAACTTCCACGCCACCGGCGACTTCGCCGCGGCGTATGTGATCGCGCACGAAGTCGGGCATCATGTGCAGAATCAACTCGGAGTGCTTGACCAAGTCCACCAGCGGCGCGGTCAAGCGAGTGAAGAGGAGTCGAACGAGATGTCCGTGCGCGCCGAGCTGCAAGCGGATTTCCTTGCCGGCGTGTGGGCTCATCATGCTCAGGAAACGAAGAACATTCTCGAGCCGGGTGATCTCGAAGAGGCGCTCGGCGCGGCAAGCGCGGTGGGCGACGACCGGTTGCAGCGCAGCGCACAAGGCTACGTCGTCCCGGACTCGTTCACGCACGGCACATCAGAGCAAAGAGCGCGCTGGTTTCGCCTCGGATTCGACACCGGCGACCTGTCGAGGCTGATGGACCCGTTCCAGCTCGACTATCGCGAGTTGTAGTTCGGGCGCAATAAGGATTCGAGCGCAGCGCGATCAAGCAATCCGCTAGACGTTACGCCTCGCAGTCACTGCCTGGGATGGTTACCAGGAAGGGATGGCTGTCCGCTTCTCGTCTTTTTTTGGATACTGGAAAGAGTGCCGCCCTTTCCCGAATGGCTCGACCCCATGGCCGCGACGCTCACGCAGGAGCGCTTCAGCGGACCGGAGTGGGTCTTCGAACGCAAGTTCGATGGCATCCGCTTGGTAGCGTTCCGCCAGGGGCCGAACGTGCAGTTGTTCTCGCGCAACCACTTGCCGCAGAACTGCCCTGGCGTCGCCGCGGCCATCGCGAGTTTGCCGGTTCTCAATATCATTCTTGATGGCGAGCTCACCTGGGGCAAAACGGGCATGGCCTATCACGTATTCGATGTTCTATGGCTCGATGGCCGCGATCTGACAGCGCTTCCGTTGGACGAGCGCCGCGCGGTACTCGATGCATTGCCCTTGCAGGCGCCGCTGCGGCTGGTGGAACGTGTGTCCGACGCCCAGCCTTGGGAACGCGCCCGCGGCGAAGGCTGGGAAGGCGTCATCGCCAAGCGGCGCGACTCGCCCTACGAGCATCGCCGCTCCCGCCACTGGCTCAAGATGAAATGCGAAGCTTCGCAAGAGTTTGTGGTCGGCGGCTTCACCGATCCGCAGCGTTCGCGAGTCGGTCTCGGCGCGCTGCTGGTCGGCTACTTCGACAAGGAAGATTTTGTGTTCGCGGGAAAGGTCGGCACCGGCTTCGACACCAAGCTACTACAGGAACTCCGTCTCCGGTTGGACGCGCTCGAGATCCCCAAATCGCCCTTCACCCGAGCCATCGGGCTGCCGCGAGTGCGAGCGCATTGGGCGCGCCCCGAAATCGTCGTGCAGGTCTCGTTCATCGAATGGACCGTCAACGGCAAGCTGCGCCATTCGCGCCTTCGCGGCCTGCGCACGGATAAGTCTCCACGCGAAGTGGTTCGGGAGACGCCGTGATCACTCATCCGGACAAAATCCTGTTCCCCGACGACGGCATCACCAAGGGCGAACTTGCGTCCTACTATGAAACGATCGCGCCCGTCATGCTGCCGCACCTTTGCGGCCGGCCCATCACGATGGAACGATTCCATGGCGGCATCGCGGAGAAAGGATTTTTCCAGAAGGATGTCGTGAAGGGTTTTCCGGAATGGCTGCAGCGCGTCGAGGTTCCCAAAAAGAACGGCACCGTACACCATCCCGTGGCCTGTGATGCGCGGTCGCTGCTCTGGCTCGCCAACCAGAACTGCATTACTCCCCATGTGTGGACGTCCCGCGCTCCGAAGCTCTACCATCCCGACATCTGCGTCTTCGATCTGGATCCGATGGACGATCGGCTCGACGTGCTGCGAGCGGCGGCGCTGGCGCTGCGCGACCTGTTGCAGGAGTTGGGACTCAAGAGCTGGGTGAAGACGTCGGGTTCGAAGGGCTTCCACATCGTCGTGCCACTCGACGCCAAAGGCACGTTCGGCGACGTGGGGCGGTTTGCCCACGCGGTGGCGTCGGCGCTTGTGAATCGCGATTCCGAGCACCTGACGCTGGAGTTCGCCAAAGCCGATCGCGGCGGACGCATTCTCGTCGATATCGGCCGCAACAGCTACAGCGCGACATTCGCCGCCGCCTACGCCGTGAGGGCGAAACCAGGAGCGCCCGTCTCCGCGCCATGCACCTGGGATGAGCTCGAAAGCGGCGCAATGGCCCCTCGCACGCTCACACTGCGAACCATGCAAGATCGCGTCGCCTCGCGCGGCGATCTCTGGTCCGACATGCTTAGCTGCAAACAGTCGCTGCGGGCGGCAATGCGTCAGTTGACCTCTTGAGCACCTGGCGGTCGCGGCAAAAATCAATCGCGGCGGCTAGCGAACCTCCATCGATCAACGCCGAGCGATCCCATCGTTGTTCGGGGTGCGTGCCGAGCCGTTGCGAATCTGGACCTAGGTCGAAGCGATCCGGCATATCCGGACTGCGCTAAACTGGCCGGAGAGGCCGAAACTTGATTCGAACGGTAGAAGCCATAGTGGACGAGGACGGCAATGTGCGGTTGCTGGAACCGATCCGGCTGCCCGCTGAGCGTAGAGCTATTGTAACGATCCTCGAAGAGGCCCCCGCCAAAGACCCTTCCGAAGGCGCTCTACTGAGCGAGGCGGCGTTGGCTGAGGATTGGAACCGCCCAGAGGAGGACGAAGCGTGGTCGCACCTGCGCCCGGCGCAGTAGTTCTGGTGCGCTTCCCGTTTTCCGACCTCTCCCAGACCAAGCTGCGCCCGGCCCTCGTTCTGGCTGACTCGGGACGCGGCGATTGGATACTCTGCCAAATCACGAGCAAGCCTTATGGTGACAGCGGAGCAGTTCTACTCGAACGCGCCAGCTTCCAAACCGGCTCGTTGCGATTGACCAGCTACGCAAGGCCCGGCAAGCTGTTCACCGCCAACCAGGATTTGATCTTTGGGTCCGTCGCCCAACTCACGCCCGAAGCGCACGGCCGGGTCACCGCCGCGGTCGTGGCTATATTGCGGGCGGGCGCTTAGTAAGTCATCAACAAATTCATGACGGCCAACGAGCCTTTGGCGCTACAGCTACGGCGCTGCCTTCACCACTATATTCGCCACGTTTCTAATCCCGCCTGAGAATATATGTACACCCATTCGGGCCAGTTTACCCCCGGAATCCGATCGGGTCGCTGATGCCAAGCCGATGCTACGATCGGGCCGATGGTACGATCAGGCCGATGGCCCCCATCAAGGTTGATCCCGACAAAGTCCGCGAGTTCAAGAACGCACAGAGTTTCTACAACTGGCTCAGCAAGCACCACGACAAGGAACAGGAGCTGTGGATCAAGATTCACAAGGTGAATTCCGGGCTCCCATCGATCACTCCCACCGAAGCCATTGACGTGGCGCTCTGCTGGGGTTGGATCGACGCGGTGCGGAAGGGGTTCGACGACAAAAGCTATCTGCAGCGCTACACGCCGCGGGGCAACAAAAGCATCTGGAGCCAGATCAATGTGGCGAACGTCGCCCGGCTCATCCAGGAAGGACGAATGACCGGGCACGGGCTTAAGGCGGTCGAGGCGGCCAAGTCCGACGGGCGCTGGGAGCGCGCTTATCCAAGCGGCAAGGACATGGAGATCCCTGCAGACCTCCAAGCCGCCATCGATGCCGAGCCCAAAGCCAGGAGAATGCTCGCGAAACTCAGCGCGCAGAACCGATTCGCCCTGGCCTTCCGGGTCCACAACATGAAGACCGCGGCGGGGCGCAAGAAGAAGATCGAGACGTTCGTGGAAATGCTCAAGCGCGGCGAAACGATCTACCCGCAGCGCAAGAAATGGCAATAAAACCTGGTGACTGGACCCATCGGCTCGTCCATCGGCTCCCCTGGAAACCGTAGCTATCGCAAAGAGCGCGGCTGGGGCGGGCACGGTCATGCAACAGCGGCCAAGCCATTCTTCTCGACCAGCGAAAGCAGTTTGAGCGAGGCGCCGGAAGGCCGTTTTTCTCCCCGCTCCCACTTGCTGACCAGACTGCTCGTCACGTTCAGGTAGTTGGCAAATACGGATTGGCTGACGTGCTCTCTCTCCCGGATCGCCCTAATCTCTTCAGGCTTCAATGGCCGGATCGGCGTGAGGCAAGCATCATCGAAACGACGCATCGTCTGTTTGTCGATGGCGCCAACGCCGTGTGCAAAGCCTCCATGGTTTCATGGACGGCCGCCATCGCATCACTTCGATACTTCTTGCTCATCGCCTTTCACCTCCAGAAAATCGCCTCTTTTTAGCAACTCCGCGATCTGCTTCTCTGTCAACGCCAGGACGTGCTTCGCAGCTTCCTAAAGGAGGATAAAGAGAGGATAAAGGGACAGGCACCTTAGCCTACCTTAGGCAATAACATACTTGCCTATTCCGTGCCTAGGTGCTAGCCTAGGCGGTAGTCAA
>JBBDWJ010000078.1:0-7109 GCA_040902925.1 Bryobacterales bacterium
CGAAGGCAACGCCTCCGTCTATTTTCGCGACCACGCCCTCAGCAGCATCGCGCTGCGCCCCTGGACGTGCTACGGCGCCGGCCGCGACCAAGGCGTCACATCCGATGCCACGCGAGCGATCAAGGCAGCCCTGCTGGGGCGGCCGTTTACGATTCGCTACAGCGGGCGCAACGCTCTGCAGTACGCGCGCGACGTGGCGACGATGTTCGTCGAGTGCGCCCTTCTCGACCGCCCCATGGCGCGCGCTTTCAACCTGCGCGGCCAGGTTGTCGAGATGACGCATTTCCTCTCTGAAATCGAAACGCTCGTGCCCGCCGCGAGGGGACTGCTACAACTTTCCGGTGGACCGATCCCCGTTGCCTGCGACCTTGACGACTCCGAGCTGCGCTCGCTGCTGCGCCATACCCCGGACACGCCGCTGCTCGAAGGCATTGGAGAAACCCTGGAAATTTTCGCGCGGCTGAACGCCGCCGGCAAGCTCGATCTAGCGGACCTCGATGGAGCCTAAAGCAGCGCGCCGTGGAGCATGTCAAAACTCCGCTTGCCTTCCTCCGTGCGACTCGCTAGCATGGCCCGCAGAGGCCGGAAATGCAGAGGCCGGAATGGCAACGCGCACCAGGGGCGCGCCGTACCGGCAGTGGTGGTCTGCTGATGCGCAACGCAATCGCAATGGCTAAGCAATCGAGGAGACCTCAACCGGCAAGGTGGCGCCTCTTGCTCTGTGTAGCGTTCGCAACGCTGTTGCCGGCGCTCGCCTCGGCGCAGCAGGCTCAAGCGCCGGTCATCGTTTTGATTGGACCACCGGGGTCAGGCAAGTCCACGCAAGCCGCGCGCATCCAGAAGCAATACCGCCTCGCCGTGATTACGCGTGAACAGTTGATGCAGGATGATCCCGCGCTTTTGGCGCGTTACAAACAGCCCGAAATCCAAGGCGTGGAACCGCGCTCCGACCCGGCGCTCAACAAGCTGTTCGTAAGGCGCCTGGAGCAGACCGACATCAGCAACGGACTTTTGATTGACGGCTACCCGGCCACCAAAGACCATGCTGACTTTCTGCGCGACGTCATCGTCCAAAAAGGTCTCGCCACGCCGATCGTGTTGCAGCTCGACGTGCCCGACGACGTTGTCCGCAAGCGGCTGGAAGGCCAAACAGCGGAAAAGATCGAGCAGGACCTCAAGGACTACCATCGCGAAATGGATTTCATCAGCGCCTACTTTCCCGAGGCCGATATTGTCCACATCGACGGCGCCAAAAAACCAAACGGTGTGTTCAAGCAAATCCGTCAGGTTCTCAAACAGCGCCTGAACAAGAAGTAAACTTCGAGGGATGCTTTACTTCTCCGGATAGCCACTGCGACTCAAAGGTCCGTTTCCGAACAATCCAGCCACAGCACCCGCCACGACGATCACAAGCAAGACCCGCAAACCGCACTGAAACTCCGCATCCGCCGTCGAACCGGGCCTGGCCTGCGTAGGCACGGCCGTCGCCCTCTTTCCATCCCGCGCGCCCCATTGAATCGGGGCAATGAAACGGGGCTTTGGCCACAGATGAGGTAACAGGGGTCTGCGGTACCCAATCTAACAGTGGACACCCGAAGCATCCGAGGTTGTCGAAGTGGAGTTGGGTGGCTTTTGCCGAACACGGAATCAAACGACGAACCTCAACCGCAATCCAGTGATAGCAAGGATTCCTTGCCTCATCGCGAAGGTCCGGGACCTCACAACGAAGTGGCGAAGTCTCAAGTCGAAATGTCCGCTGGAGCACGTCATCGCGAAGCGCAATGTGACCCCGCGACGGACGAAAGTGCTCAAAGCCGAGTAAAGTCGCTGGCCCTGTGGATCGAGTCCGGACACGCAAACTGGGTGCAGTTCAAAAACGAATGGATCGCTCGGCGATTGCGGCCGGTTCTGGAATACTTTCGGTCGCCGCGCGGACGGCGCACGCTGCGCTATAGCGGCGGAGCGCTTCTGGCCGTTGCATGCCTGGGCTTCGCGGTTCTCCAGTATCAGATCTCCACCTACGATTCGCTGATTGAAGATCGTCTGCGCGGCCACGCCTTCGACCCGACGCCGTTGGTGATGGCTGCGCCGCGAACAGTCGTGCGCGGCGAAGAGTTGACGATCGAGACCCTCCAGCAAAGGCTCGAGCGGGCCGGCTACAGCGCCGCGGGCGAGAGTTCCATCGGTTCATTCACCGCTTCGGGCGATGCCGTCGAAATTACGCCGGGCCCGTTATCGGTCTCCGGCGCCGGTCCGGCCAGCGTCCGCTTCGTGAACGACCGTGTGAAATCCATCGTGAATGGCGAAGGGAAAACACTGCGCGCTTATCCTTTGGACCCGGAAGGGGTCACCCGGCTCGCCGATGGACGCGGTGAGCGGCGCCGCCTGGCGCGCTACGAAGATATTCCTCCTCACCTGATTCAGGGCATCATCGCGATTGAGGACCACCGATTTTATGACCATTCCGGAATTGACACTGTTCGCACGTTGAAGGCCGCTTGGGACGGTTTGCTCGAATGGCGCATGCCACGCGGCACTTCAACACTCACGCAGCAACTAGCCCGCGGCCTTTTCCTCAGCCGCGAACGCACCTATACGCGAAAGCTGAAAGAGTTTTTCATTGCGCGAAACATCGAGCGGCGGCTTAGCAAGCAACGGATTCTCGAACTCTACTGCAACCTCATCTATATGGGCCGCCAAGGCCGCCACAGCATCGCGGGCGTCGGTGAAGCGGCGCATGCTTACTTCGCCAAAGACGTGACCGACCTCCAGTTGGAAGAGGCGGCGCTGCTGGCCGGGCTGTTGCAGCGGCCAAGCCACCTCAATCCATTCGAGTATCCCGAACGGGCCCTGGCTAGGCGAAACCTCGTGCTGGAAGCCATGAGCGTACACGGTTATATCGGCGAAGCTGAGTACCGCGAGGCCGCGGCCAAGCCGCTCGGCGTGGTCGCAACCGACTTCAATGCGGAACAAGCGCCCTATTTCGTGGACTTGATCGAGCGCGAGCTCAAAGCAAAGCCTGACCTGGCGGCGCGCCTCGACAACGGCGGCGAGATCTATACGACGCTCGACGCCGACTTGCAGGAACTCGCCGTGCGGATCGTGCGCGAAGGCATGGAGCGTATCGACGAAACCGTCGCCAAGCAGCGGCGTTTTCGAGGCAAGGAGGCGCCGCGCCCGCAATGCGCGCTGGTCGCAATCGATCCACACACCGGCGAGGTCAAAGCCCTGCTGGGCGAGCGCGATTACAAACGCACGCAGCTCAATCGCGCGCTCGCCATGCGTCAACCCGGCTCCCTGTTCAAGCCCTTCGTCTTCGCGGCGGCCTTTACATTCCAGCAGCCCGATGGCTCGCGGCTTACGCCGCTTTCGATTGTGCAGGACACGCCGCTAACGATCGAATGGGACAACGAACTCTACCAGCCCTCGAACTTTGGACATCACCCGGAGGGTTTCGTCACGCTGCGGCAGGCACTCGTCATGTCCGTCAACACCGCCGCCGTCCGCGTGGCGCGACACGTCGGATACCAGCGCGTCGCGCAACTGGGGCGCAGCGCCGGCATGGGCAGCGTGCAAGCAACGCCATCCGCCGCGCTGGGCTCTTACGAAGTAACGCCGCTCGATGTCGCCGGAGCCTATACCGTATTCGCCAACAACGGCAAGCGGGTCGAGCCGCGCCTCATTCAAGCCGTGCGCGGAACCACGCTCCCGGCGCTCGTTCAGCAAGCCGCTGAGGAGCGGCAAGTGCTCGATCCCGCGGTCGCCTACCTCGTCACCGACCTGATGAGCGACGTTCTCAACCGTGGCACGGCCGCGAGCGCGCGATCCACTGGCTTTAATGCCCCGGCCGCCGGAAAAACCGGCACCGATGACGACGGCTGGTTCGCTGGTTTCACGGACCGCCTGCTCTGTGTCGTGTGGGTAGGGTTTGACGACAACCAGGATCTGGAGATCGAAGGTGCGAAATCCGCGCTGCCAATCTGGGTGGAGTTCATGAAGGGAGCCGAAAAACTTGCCGGCTACCGCCGCCCGCAGCCTCTGCAACGTCCCGAGGATGTCGTCGAAGCCGTCGTCGACCCGTTCCTGGCGCTCGCGGCGCCTGCCGGCGTGAGCCTGCCGGCCCATGAATTGTTCCTGGCGAATGCAAAACCGGAAGGTCTCCTGACGGTCATCCGCGATCCGGAGTCAATGGAGACGATCGAGAGCAAAGATCTCGCGCCGACGGAGTCGTTCGCGGCAAAGCTGGCGTCGCTGACCCGCAAGCCAATCCCGCCTGCGACTTCCGGAACCGCTTCTCACAATTGAGCGCGATCAAAGTCTGAACGCTCAGCATCAATCCAGGCCGCCGGCCAATTCCACTTCGAGCAGCGCAGCAACAATCGCTTGCAGCGCCTGCGCATCGCGCAAATCCGCTACCTCGCCCGGGGAGTGCGCATACCGCAGCGCAAAGCTTAACGGGATGTTGACCGCGCCATGCGGCACAAAGGTTGAGCCGTCGTTGCCGCCGGCGGTTACGCCGAACTGATACGGAATTCCGCGCCGCTGCGCCAGTTCCACCACTCGCTCCACGGCGTCGCGCGGCGTGATGCCGCTCGAATCCATGGCGCGAACCACAAACCCCTGCCCCAAGGGCGTGTAGGCGATGCGTTTGTCTTCGAGCGGCGAGTCGGAAGTCACAAAACTGTCCACC
Organism: Bryobacterales bacterium; assembly: GCA_040902925.1. GTDB lineage: Bacteria > Acidobacteriota > Terriglobia > Bryobacterales > UBA6623 > JBBDWJ01. Next base: position 4,691 of record JBBDWJ010000078.1, read on the forward strand.
GGATAGACACGCCGCGGCGCGGTCTGCTCCGCCACGAAGCGCGCGCCCAGCAAGCCCGATTCCTCCTCGACCGAAAAAACAAACCACACCGCGTTCCCCTCATCGAGCTTGCGCACGGCGGCCGAGTCGAGCGTTTGCAAGGTCGAAAGCAAAGCGGCGCAGCCAATGCGGTCATCGAGCGAACGCGCCGTGATGCGATTGCCAAGCAGCATGCGAAACTTCTTGCGCACGGTCGCCGTGTCGCCGTCGGATACGCGCGCCGTGTCACCGGTTTCCGCGGCGCCGATATCCAGGCTGCCGTGCCGCGTCATCACGGCGGGCAGTTGCCGCGTCGCGGTATGAACCCAAAAAGGATGCCACGCGAACAACTCGGCCATGCCGCCGCCGCGCGATTCGACGGCAACCGAACGTTCGCTCGCATCGCGCGTGACCTCGAAGCCGATCTCGTCCATATGCGCCACAAACACCGCTTGCGGCTTCTCGTTGCGGCCGAGCCGGACGATGAGATTGCCTTGCTGGTCAACCGTCGAGCGTTCGCGTGCCCATCCCGGCAACTGCGCTTGAATCCACGAGCGCACCGGGCCTTCGGCGCCACTCACTCCGTAAAGCTCGCTGAGTTGCTGGATCAGACCGGCGAACGCGGATTTTTCCGCTAGCGAGGTCAGCACATTCGGCCGCTCGACCCGAGCAGACGGCTGCTGCTCGCGCCACTCCACGCCCAGGTGCCCGGCCAGCAAGCGCGCGATGCGCTCGATCTCGGCGCGATCCATCGTCTCCGACGGCGTTCCCGAGTGCTCGACCGCGGGCGCGATCACAGCCACCTGTTGAGAATCGCGCCAGATGCTCCGCGGGCCAAACGGACCAAACGGCAGCGTAGGTCCATCGGCGCGGCGCGCCTCCAGATCAACAGCCTTGGCGCGGTCAAGAAGCTGCTGCGAAAAATCCGCCACCGTGCCCGTCGCGGCGCCAATACTCGTGACTTCACTGCTACCGGGCCGGAACAGCACGACGCGATCGGATGCCACCCGTTGGACGACGCGCTGCAATCCCGCGTTGTGATAATACTGCGCGGTCACAAACGCCAGCGTTACGGCGGTTTGCGGTGGAGCCTTTTCGAGCAGCCCGGCCAGTCTCAGCAGCACCGCGGCCCCCGCGCGGCTCGAAATCCACGGCGCGGTTGCCTCGCTGCGCTCGCCGACTACGCCGCAACTCTTGTCGAGCGTGACGCCATCTAGCACGCTCACGCCCGCCTTCGCCACTTCATCGCGGTTTGTAGCCCCCAGATCGACATACAAGCCGTCGACGCCGCGCGACGCCGGGGTGTTGCGCTCAAAATGAACAGACGGAGCAGCGACGACGCCGGCAACCAACGCGCCGCTCTTGGTGGTGACCTGCACCGGCCAGCCCTGGAAAAAAGTGTCGAACTGATAGTGCGGCGTCGGGTCGACCAGCCGCTGGAGTCGTAAGTACCCCTCGTCTGTAATGCCCGAAACGACATAACCCGGCTCGTCAAGGCCGGCGATCAACAAAGTCTGCGCGGGGCCGCGGCCGTACGTGATGCTGACAGAACCCGTGTTGTCGGTCTCGGCGCGCTCGCCCAGGCGTTGGCGAACATAGTCGATCGCGGCTTTTTCGCGGCCAGCGGGCGCATGCAGATCGGCGAGGCCGCAAAGGTCGTCTTGCGCCGAAAGACTACCCGGCAGGCAAAGCATTGCCAGCGCGCCCAGCACGTAGCGCAACTGCGCGGCCGGCCCCCGTCGCGAACCATCGGCGATGCAGCGCGGCATAACTCCCCTAGAATAGCGGAACCTCGCACGGGTTCTGAGTTGCAGCGGCTCCTATCCCGAGACCGCAAGCGATTCCGGCCAGCCGCTTTGACAGACCCATGACACCGCAGGCACGGCTGTCGTTCAAGGTTCTCTACCTGGCTTGGTTAGTACTGGCTGAAAGGTACACCCAGTACCGCTTGGTTGACGCGCGGATGGAGGGAGGCGTAGGTTAGTAATAGGGTTTCCATCTGAAGCCGAAGAGCATCCAAGCTGGCTCGCTCCCTCCGCGAATGGCCGTCGTGTTCGGCTTACCGCCGAAAAGTAGAATGGCCTCTCATTCCCAATCACGGAATCTTGGCAGGGTCGCGTTCATTGTCCTTTCCGGGGCGGCGATCTTTGCCGCCGACGTGCTGCTTCCGGAGACGTTCGTGCTCGGCATGGCGTACGTCATCTGGCTGTTGATTTCGCTCTGGTCGCCGGGCCGGCGCCTGACGATCCACATGGCCTGGGTGGCGACGGCTCTGATCATCGCCGGGTTTATTGTAGGTCTGTCGCCGCAGTCTTCCGTGCTGGCCGCCATCAGAAATCGTGGCGTGGCGGCGCTGGGCGTCTGGGTCGTGGCGGTGCTGATCGTGCGGCGCAAGCGAAGC
>JBBDWJ010000079.1:0-7101 GCA_040902925.1 Bryobacterales bacterium
GGCTTAGCGGTTCAGGTCACCAGTGCGGCTCGAACGGCGGGCCACGTGTGCGAGGATGTTCGAATGTCCCTTACCGCGCCGTTTCGCCCGGCATTCCCCGCACCGATTTTCATTGCTCGATCACGTCGGCCTGCGTTCCTTTCCGTAGTGCTCCGGTTCGCTATCGCGGTCTGCGTGGCCGCGAGTCTGGCGTTCTCGCAGCAGCAGAGGCGCACGCCGCTCGATGACTATGTCGAGGCGCCCGACAGCGCCTATGAGTTTCATCTTGTAAAAACCCTTCCCGGCGACGGCGCCACGGGGTTTGTGGTCGAGATGACCTCACAAACGTGGCGGCAGCCATCGGAGGTCGATCGAACGGCGTGGAAGCATTGGCTGGTGATCTACCGTCCTCATGAAGTGGCCCACTCCACCGGACTGCTCTTCATCGGCGGCGGGCGCAACGACGGCGACCCGCCCGACAAGGCGAACGACGATTTCAGCAATATCGCCAAAGTCACCAAATCGGTCGTGGCCGAGTTGCGCATGGTTCCCAACCAGCCGCTGACCTTCGCGGGCGATGATTTCGGGCCCCGCGTCGAAGATGAGCTGATCGCCTACAACTGGAAGCTCTATCTCGACTCGGGCGATGTGAACTGGTTAACGCGGCTGCCGATGACCAAGAGCGCGGTACGCGCGATGGATACCGTTACCTCGTTTCTGGCGGGCGGCGAGGGCGGCGGTCACAAAGTCGACCGCTTCGTCGTCGCCGGCGGGTCAAAGCGGGGTTGGACGACTTGGACTACCGCCGCGGTCGACAAACGCGTCGTCGGCATCGTGCCGATTGTCATCGATCTGCTGAACATCAAACCCTCGTTCATACACCACTACCGCGTTTATGGGTTTTGGGCTCCGGCGGTCAACGATTATTTTCGCGAGGGGATCATGGACCGCATGAACGAACCGCGGTTCGAAGACTTGCTCTCGATCGTGGGGCCGTATTCCTACCGCGAGCGTTACACGATGCCGAAGCTCATTCTGAACTCGGCGGGCGATCAGTTTTTCCTGCCCGACTCGTCGCAGTTTTATTTCGACAAGCTCCCGGGCGAGAAGCATTTGCGCTACGTGCCGAATTCCGACCATTCGCTGCGCAAGACCGACGCGATGACTAGCCTGATCGCGTTCTACCACGGGCTGCTGACGAACACAGCGCGCCCGGAATTTTCGTGGCGGTTCGGCGACGATGGCTCGGTGCGGGTCGAGACGGCTGCCGCGCCCAGCGCGGTCAAGCTCTGGAAGGCCACCAATCCGAAGCACCGTGATTTCCGGTTGGAGTCGGTAGGGCCACTTTACGATAGCGTCGCCCTGAAGCCGGAATCGGACGGCTCGTTTGCGGCGCGGGTTCCCGAGCCCGCAAGCGGCTGGACAGCGTTTTTTGTGGAGCTAACTTACCCGAGCGGTCTCGAAAAATTTCCGTTCAAGTTCACGACACCAGTGAAGGTCATTCCCGATCGCTACGCGTATCCTGAACCGGTGCCGGGCAAGACCAAGGTCGGGCCGCAGAAGCAGTAGACGCTGGTTCCGCGCTGTGTACGCGCGGTGGGGTGGCGACGGCAATCCGGTGTCGCCGCCTTGCCCCACCCCGTCGGTTCTACTTACGCAAGCCCTCCAAAAGAGCGATCGCTTCCTTGATGTCGGCGCGCTGCGCCTCGCCAACGATCTCGCGCTCGATTGTGAGCGGCCCCGTGTAGCCGATCTCTTTCAGCTTGGCGACGAAGCGGTCCATCCCGACATCGCCCTTGCCCAGCGGGGACTCCGAACCGAGGGTGCCTTCCGCTTTCGGCCAGGTACCGTCTTTGCAGTGCACCGTTTCGACCCACTCCTTGACGACTTCGAGCGCCGGCAACGGCTCACCCGAACCGTAAAGAATCATATTGGCGGGGTCAAAATTCACACGCAGATTCGGCCGGGCGACGTCTTCGATGAATTCCTTGAGCACCGGCGCCGGCTCCTGGCCGGTCTCGAGCGCAAAGCTCTGGCCGTTCTTCGCGCAGTAATCGCAGACGCGCCGCACCATATCGCGCACAGCGATGTAGTCGGGGTGGGCCGCATCTTCGGGGACATATCCGATGTGCGTCGCCAGAGCAGCGACGCCGACGCCTTTCGCGAAATCACTCGCTTCGTACGTGCGTTTTTCGCGCTCTTCGCGCGTACCGGGCGGCAGGAAGCCAACCGTCTTCTGTACGGTCTCGACATCGGCGTAGCTCTCACCTTTGTAAGCCGGGAATACGGTGACGACGGTGACGCCATGCTTGTCGAAGGCATCCTTCCAAGCCTTTTGCGCGGCGGACCCGATGTCGGCCGTGCCGTGAACGCCAAGCTGGCCGCAGCTCACGCCAAGCGATTTCACTGAGCTGACGATCGCATCGGGCGAAGCCTCGACGCCAAGCTCGCCGCCTGTCCAAAACATCACGCCGACCTGCAAAGGTTGTAGCTGAGCCATGAATCCTCCTATGTATCCAGTGAGGACCGGTACTCGTGCCGGTCCTGCCACCCGGGAGCGGGTTGTCTTTAAGAGCTAGAGCCGTTGATACGGCGTTCGAACGGACGCGTCCTGACGTTCCCTCACGGTACGATTGGTTTGCCGTCCAGGTCGCGCGAGGCCCGCATTGCCAGTGTCATCTTGGTGGCGATGGCGGAATCTTCGGGACGGCAGTTTTCCGGCGCCTGCCCGCTTTCACACGCGTCGGCGAAGGCGCGCAACTCGGCTTGGAAGCCGTCGATCTCGGGCAGTTGGGCCTCTTCGGCCTTGCCATCCGCACCGTAGAGCGTCAGGCGGCGGAGGCCGGAATGAAAATCGAGCGTGCCGCCCTCGCAAACAATCGAAAACTCCATCGAGAACGGATACGCGGCAGGATGGTGCCAGCCGCCCGAGATCACCACTGGCGCGCCGTGCGCGTAGTGCAGCCGCGCCTCGACGATGTCGATACCCTTGTCCAACTCCTCGACGCCGATTGCGGTGATCGAGTCCGGCTTGCCGAGCAGGTGCTGGCAGAAATCGAAATCATGGATCAGCAGGTCAAAGACCCCGCCGCCGCTCTTGTCGCGCTCTTTGAGCCACTTTCCCCAGGCCGGAGCGGCGCACTTGCGGCGGAACGTGGCGGCTTTGACGGCTCCCAGCGCGCCCGAACGGACCTTCTCGCGGGCCGCGGCGTAATCGGGCCAGAATCGCAGCACCTGCGCCACCATCAGCACCTTGCCGGCTTTCTTTGACGCGGCGATCATCGCGTCGCACGCCTCGCCCGTCAGCGCCATCGGCTTTTCGACCAGCACATGCTTGCCGGCGGCCAGCGCCTTCATCGTCAGCTCGGGATGGAGATAACTCGGCACACATAGATCGACGGCCTCGACGTTCGAGTCAGCCAACAGATCGTCGAATTTGCGGTAGCGGGCGGCTTTGCCGAAATCCATCGCCTGCCCGGGGCGATCGAGATTGCCCTGAATGGAGCTCAAGTCCCCGGCGAGCTTCTTCTCATCCTCGCTGCAAATCGCGGCCACTTCCGCGTTCGGAACGCTGCCATAGGCCTGCAGGTGCGTGCTGCCCATGAAGCCCAGCCCAACGACGCCAACCTTCAATGCTGTCCTCCTGTGTGATTCAAGCGTGCTCCCAATTATGCGAGTCCACGCCGGGGGATGTAAAGGACTCGCCGGATCCGGCGTCAACCGGCGTATCTCCGTGCACAATCCGGGAGCTGCCGGCGTGGTGAATCCAGGAAACGCGGAGGATCTGAGTCGCCGTTAGCCTCGAGTCAACAGTTTCAAAAACTCGTCATTGCTGAGACCTGCCTGGCGGATGATGCTTTTTACGATATGGGCGGGCAGAGTGAACCGTTGATGACAAGGCACGGTTACTCGCCCAGCAGTGAGAGGGTGTTTGAGTTGTACGTGAGACCCAGTTGTCTGGTGAACGCACCAGCCACCCCGCTCAAGAGCTCGCACCACTTGGCGGGGCTTCAGGTTTCCCAACCTGGGCGGCATTAGTTTTGCAGGCTTACTCTCAACTCTTCGACCACCGGTTCGTCCGTGGAAAAGGGATCTTGTGGTATCGCCTGGCCGTCTTTCAGAAGCCCGGCGATGTGGCACCGAACCGCGTCAGCAGCCATCTCCCGCGCTTCTGCCATCGTCGGTGCGTAAGTGATGACCTCAGGAAACGCCGGTACGATGACCTGGAAACCACCCTCGGCAAGCCGCTTGTAGACGACCGTGAAACCGTACTCGACGCCGTTAGTGCCGTCAGTGTGCATGGAAGGCTACGAAAGCCCCTTCTACCGAGTCTATCACCACGCCTGAGGGACCTATCAAGGCCGGGAGCGCCCATCCATTCGTCGCGACAAGCGGCCTCGCATCTTACTCGCCGACGGTTACCGTCAGCCACATCGCGCGCACCAGTCCCGCGCCGAAATCCAGACGGTCCTGGATCGTGGGGCGCCGGCCGAGCTTGGGATTGAACCCCACCATCTGCTCCATCAACATCGCTGGAATGCGGCGCTCGTGGAATAAGCCCTGGTTCACCGTCATACGCCCGGGCTTTCCCGGTGTCGTGGATGAGGCGGCATCGCGCGGTTCCGGGCGCGTGGGATGGAAAGTCGTTCTTGCCACGAGCAGCTTCCGGAACCGCCCGCTGAGCTCGCGATACTCAACCGGACCTTCGAGGTATTCCGACGTTTCGGTGTTGTGCAGCGACAGGAACAAGTGGACCGGTCTACCCGAGTCAACCCAATCGAGGACCGCCTTTCGCTGAGCGGCGATCTCGGGCATGAGGTTCTCGTTTACGGCGTCCCAGTTGCGGTTGAGATCATAGCCATGAGCGTTGAATCGAACGCCGCCCCGCGCGACGCCATCGGGATCGGCCATCGGGAAGATTTTGAAGACCGTCTCGCGGCGTATCCGCACTGCTTCGGGTGCGTCGGATAACACATAGCGCACCGCGCCTTCTCCGGCCCACGAGCTGCCCGTCTCCCAGGAGTGTTGGCGGAACATCAGCCAGACGACTTTCTTCTCCTCGAGGGGCACTTCCGGATCGGTGACGGTGAATAAAGGCATGTCGCGGCCGTCGACCGTTTTGCCGGATACTTCCTGTCGAAAGTGCGGATGTTGGCGGGCTTCGGCGATCAGACGCGCAAGATGGTCGTTTGTGTAGGGCGGGACATGGGCGATCCAGACGCGATCCTGCTCGGGAGTGAAACGCAGCCGCAAGCGGATCTCTTTGTCGTCCCACTCGACGGACTCGAAATGACGCCAGTTGCGGTCGTCGTAGCTGTAGACCGGATAAGTGTCTTTGGAAACAGCGTGGCTGCCAGGTTGGTAGTTGTATTCGCCGACCAGATCGACGAGGTCGAGGGTCAATTCCTGACCCTTCGCGCCGTCGATACGGAAGTAATACCAGTTGGCTTGGCGATTGCGGCCATCCTGGTCGGACTCGCCTTCTACAGGGCATCGGGCGTGGTTTGGCGTGACCCATTCGACGTTGCCGAGACTGCCGCCAACGAAGTCGGTGTGAAGCGTAGCGGCGAGTAAGAGCAACGCGAACATGAGTCTGTGGAACCTATGGAGAGGGCCGTCTCTCAACGTGTTGGCCCGCGGCACGCCTTCTAGTCTTCAGGCTTGGCGCAAAACTCCGCCGCCTCGAGAAGTCTAGCCGAAGCTCAGACTACCGCCTCGCCGGCGTGCAACTCTTGCAGCGACCGCACCTGCACCGCACCTTCGCGACGCGCGGCGATACCATCGGCGGCGGCTCGCGCAGCGCTTAAGGTGGTGATGCAGGGTATGCCTTGCAGCACGGCGGCGCGGCGGATCGCTTTCTCGTCGTGGAAGGCGTGGGCCCCGGCCGGCGTGTTGATGATCAGGTCCACCTGCTTGCCCTTGATCAAATCGACCAGATTGGGCCGGCCTTCGTTAACCTTGAGCACGGTCTTGCAGTCCAGGCCGGCACTGCGAAGCCGCTGCGCGGTGCCGCGGGTCGAGAATAGCGTGAACCCAAGATCGGCGAACTTGCGGGCCACCTCTGGCGCGCCTTGCCATTGCCGCGAGCTGATGCTGATGAAGATCGATCCGGAATCGGGTAGTTCCTGGCCGGCGCTGAGCTGCGCCTTGGAGAAAGCTTCGCCGAAAGTGTCGCCGATGCCCATCACCTCGCCGGTCGAACGCATCTCTGGACCGAGAATCGGATCGACGCCCGGGAACTTGTTGAACGGGAATACCGGCGACTTGACACAGGTTTTCTCTACCGGCAGCTCGCCCTTCGGCAATCCATAGTCAGCGAGCTTGCGCCCCAACATCAAACCGACGGCGATTTTCGCCAGCGGCACGCCGGTCGACTTACTCACGTAGGGAACCGTGCGCGAAGCCCGCGGATTGACTTCAATCACGTACACGGTGCCGTTGGCGATGGCGTATTGCACGTTCATTAGGCCGATGACGTTCAGCCGCAGCGCCATGCGCCTGGTGTAGTCCTTGATGGTCGCGATCTGCTCGGGCGTCAGCGTCGCCGAAGGCAGCACGCACGAGCTGTCGCCGGAGTGCACGCCGGCCTCTTCGATGTGCTCCATGATGCCGCCGATGAGCACTTCCTCGCCATCGCAAAGCGCGTCGACATCGACCTCGACCGCGTTTTCGAGGAAGCGATCGACCAGCACGGGGCGCTCCTGCGAGTAGACCACGGCCTCGCGCATGTAGCGCTCGACCGAGTTGGCATCATAGGCGATGACCATGGCGCGCCCGCCAAGCACGTAGCTGGGGCGCACCAGCACCGGGTAACCAATCTGCTCCGCGACCGCGAGCGCTTCCGCGGGATTGGTCGCGATGCCGCTGGCCGGCTGCGGGATGTCGAGCTCTTTGAGCATTTTCCCGAAACGGTCGCGGTCTTCGGCCAGATCGATCGATTCCGGGTCGGTGCCGATGATCGGCACGCCGTGCCGCTTCAGCGGCAGCGACAACATCAGCGGGGTCTGGCCGCCGAACTGCACGATGACGCCGTCGGGTTTTTCCGTGTCGCAAATGTTGAGGACGTTCTCGAGCGTCAGCGGCTCGAAATAGAGCCGGTCGCTGGTGTCGTAGTCGGTCGAC
>JBBDWJ010000080.1:0-7059 GCA_040902925.1 Bryobacterales bacterium
TGAGTGCGTCCAGGTCCTCCACCCCGGCCCTCGGCCGCGCATAGGTCAGGTTCAATCATTATTACCTACCATGGGTAAAAACGTGACGGGAGGCTGTGAAATCATCGAGCACAGGAGTAAAAAAACGTGACGGCCTCAATTTTGAGGCCCAGGAGCCAAAACCAGTCAAGATGAGCCCGGTAGTCCCGAGCCTCGGCGTCAGCCATCAGCGGCGCAAGCCGCCATCTACTTACGCGGCCGGCCTCGGGGCCGCAGTTCCAAGCGCTGACCGGCGCGGCTGCTGGCGTAGCTTCCGGACGCCATAACGGACATCCTGGCGCAGCTCGTTGGCGTATTCGGCGGGCAGGCGCATGGCGATGTCGGCAAGCAGGCGGACGAGCCCGCTGAAGCCATACCGCCGCCACATCTCCGGGGCGGCGTCTTCGCCGAGCCGCTCCAACTCGTCGCCGCCGATCATCCGGAACTCGTGCGGATACGCTCGCGCTACCCGGCGATAGATCCGCGTGCATAGGCGAACCCAAGGATTCATTTCGATCTCCTCCAAAGCCCAAGCCCTCTCGGGAGCCCAGGCACTCTCGGGCACGCTGCCCGCGACCTGGCGGCCGCCCCTCTAGACGGGCGCACGGCATGATGCCGGAAGGGGATGCGCTACCCCCGCTCGGGCAATGCCTCCGGCTCGCCGTAGCGGCCACGCTTTTCCTGAATAATGCGCACAAGATCCTCGAGCCGCGCGCTTTCGGCGGCGAGCACCTGCTGGCCCAGCTCGGTGAGCTTGTAGTAGCGTCGGCGCGCGTCGTCAAACTCGGGCGCCGGACGCTCCTCCGACTCGGCGATGAGCCCTTCCTCGATCAACCGCTTCAGAGTGCCGTAAAGAGTGGCGGGCCACAGCCGCACCTTGCCGCCGGTGCGTTCGAGAACTTCCTGCATGATGCCGTAGCCATGCTGCTCCTGGCCGGCCAGCGACAGCAGGATATGGAACCAGTTGGCCTTCAGCGGGAGGAACGCGCCAGCGTCGGATTTCGCCATGAATAAATATATATATCATTTCATATGTATATGAGTCAATCCCTTTCGGACAGAGCAGGCCCAGGCGGCGCCAAACGAACCCAAATGGTCCTCTCTGGAGCCATAACCCGTTCGTTGTCATGGAAGTAGGGGCGAAAGTCCTGGTGCTCGCTGGACAGATTCCTCGTTTGGGTGGGGCCGGACGCGGCCAGCGTTCACCGCAGGCCCTGTTCGGCGGCCAGGTGTTCACAGGGGGTCTCGAGGGGTGGAGGGGTGGAAGCTGGAGGAAAGGGGGAAACCTGTTCGCGGGCCGGCCCCCCCCGCAAGGTGCAACGCGCCACGGGCGAACTCGCGCGTCAATCCCTGAAAGGCGGCCCGGCCTCAGGCGCTGCCGAGGGAAGCGGACTACGCGCGACAAGCCGGCGCGCCGGTAGCACGGAGCGCAACCTCAGGCAGATCCCAGTCGCAGGCGCGTGGCCAGTCGAGGCGCGTGGCCAGTCGCAGGCGCATCGTACCTGAGCGCACGCCAAAGAACGGTCCGGCGAGGGCTACGAGCGGAACGCTCCCATCAGCTTGCCGAGGAATCCCGATTCCTTGGTCTGCAGCCGTTCGAGTTCCCCATCATCGAGCCAGAGGCCCTCGCAGTTGAAGCACTTATCCACGTGGATGCCGCCGAAGGCAATCTCCTCCAGTTGCATGCCGCACTTGGGGCACTTCATGTAATGAAGCTTGCGCTCGCGCTCGCGATCTTCCTGCTGGAACTGCGCTTGCCGCTCCGCGCTAGCCTTTCTCAGCTTGGCGGCCTCCTGCCGGACAAAGTATTCGTCTTCAGCGTCACTGGGCTTCACTGGCATGGTGTTCCTCTCTGATCTCGACCGTTATATCGTAGCGCACTCTTGTACTGCTAGACCCGTGTACGGCCACGCCGCGTACTGTCAGACCCGCCACCGCTTCCAACGTAGACCCACACCGCTTCCAGCGCGTAGACCGCGGGCTTTCAGCGCGGTACTCTTTTCGCCAGCATGTAAGAATTACGATAACCACCTGAGATGGCGTCTTATTTTCCGCTCAAATCACCTCGTTTTAGACCATCTATTCCCATCCAAATCAGCAGCGGGATTCCGCTATGGACGAAAACTCCCAATGGCATCCGTTTTGCTATTTCCTCAGCATGACTGGCCGTAAGGAGCGACAAGCGGTCAAGGTCGAACAGTTCGTCCTGTCCGATTCGGAAGGTCTAGGAGGAAACAAATGAAGAAAGCGATTCTGAGCATGGCCGTAATGGGGCTTTTGAGCACCACCGGATTCCTGGCTTCGGCCCAGCAGCAGGAGCGGGAAAAACCCAAGCAAGGGCAACAGATGACGGCGGCCGACGTGTTCGCCCGTCTTGACGCTGACCGCGATGGCAAACTGAGCGAAGCCGAATTCTCTCGCGCCAACGCCAGCGCCAGCGCCGAGGAAAAGAAAGAACAGTTCAGCGAGTGGGACGCTGACGGCGATAGCAGCATCTCGAAGGCAGAATTCACCGCCAAATACTCGCCTAACGGTCAGTAAGCCTGACGGCCGGTAAACCCGGCGGTCAATAAGACTGTTTCGCCGTAATCAAGGAACCCCGCCGCTCCGATCATCCGGGCGGCGGGCTGTTGGAGGGGTGTTCTCCGCCGGGAACGCCCCTCTGGCGTTGCCCTTTGGCATTCTTGGAACCCGGAATCGCCGTTCCTCCGCCGTCGGCTGCAAAACGCCTGTTAGGCCTCCTGTGCCTCTATTTCGATACCTAACAGCTTTCGATTGTCCAGCGTATCGTCATAGACTCGCCATTCGACTATCTTATTAACTCTTAGTGTAGCGGTCCAAATGGCCGGTCCCTGCAATCGGCTATCCGAGCAGATCGATTCGCCTAGAACCGTTACGCGTCCTTCTTTGGAAACGAAATGCGCAAAGGTATTCCGATAGTCCGGGAAGGCCCGAAAGAACTTTCCCCAGGCCTCTAACACCTTATCCTTGCCGGAAACGGCTTTGTTGGCGGAATCGATGAAAGTATGATCGTCCGTCATGAGAGCCGCCAACGCGTCCACATCCTGGCGATGGATGGCTTCATTGAATTCCACGACGAGCTGTTGTGCCTTATCGTTGTTCATCGCGATCTCTGTTGTTGGCAGCCGCGCTTTCGATGCGGCCGGTGCTGACCCCAAACGTGCTGAGCCCGAACGTGCTGAGCCCGGCAGGCTCCCAGCGACAGAAGCCATCATCCGCCTTCTCGTTCCCGAGGACACGGGCGCCCGCCAACAGCGATGCCCGCCAGCAGCGATGTGCGGCTGGGCGGGAGTTCGCCCCCGAGCGCCTGTCCTGAGGCGCAACCGCAGAGGGTACCAAGAGGCTAGTGTGCTTGGGAAACTCGGTCTATGGACTTTAAGGGATACGTCGGCCAGAATGGAGGAGTAACCGCGCGTTTTCTGTTCGTCGAGCCCGCGGCCCTGGTGCGATGCCGCAACAAGCCATCATTATTTCACCCGACGAGGTCCTGGTGGGGACGCTGTCCCGCGGCTTGGCGTCCGCGGAGGTCTGCGGCCATCCGACCGCGATGGGGTATTACCCCGAAATCGCCGAAATCCGCCAGATTATTGACGCCAGCGAGGCTCCGGTGGCCGTCGTGCTGTTCGATCTGGCCGGCCAGAGCCACGCACTCGAACTGATCCGCCGCCTGCGCGAGACGCATCCCGCGGTTGTGACGCTGGCGGTCGACCGGGCGCCGTCGCGGGCCTCGTTCAACGGCGCGACCGAAGCCGGAGCCTGGGGCTACTTGGCGCCACCGTTCGATATCGGCCCGCTGGCCGAGCATTTTCAGTTGAGCGAACACGCGCCGAACACCGCCCCTGCGGCGGACCCGGCGCCCGAGCCCGCCCAGACTGAGGCGGAGGCCGATGCCGGCCAGGGTCAGCTCATCAGCTTTATGCCGGTGCAGGGCGGCAACGGCGCCTCGACCGTCGCCCTGCACGTAGCCCAATCCCTGGCCCGCGACCCCGAAGCCAAATCGCTGCTGCTCGACTTCGACTTTCACTCCGGAACGATCGCCTTCCGGCTGCGCCTGAAACCTCAACATACAGTGGCTGAGCTACTGGAACAAAACAGCTTATCTGATGAAGACTGGGCCCGGTTGACGACGGTTTCGAACGGATTTCACGTCCTGGTGGCGCCGCCCTCCAATACCGCGGTGACCGTTGAGATGCTCAGCCGCATTCCCAATGCGCTCGAATCGGCGCGCCAGGCCTTCCAGTTCACCGTTGTCGATTTGCCCGATCCGTTGTTTTCTTCGTCGCGAACGATTCTAAAAATGTCGGACCGGGTGTACCTGGTTTGCACGCCGGAAATCACTTCGCTGCACCTGGCCCGCCGCAAGGCGCAGCAGCTTCGCGACGCTGGAGTCGCGAACGAGCGGCTAGGGCTGCTGGTCAACCGGGTCGGCGCCTGGGGGTCGTTTCAGCCCTCCGAGGTGCAGCGCGTGGTGGGCGCACCCGTCGTCTGGACCCTCGACAACGACTACGCTTCCCTGCACCAAGCCACCCTGGCCGGCGGCCTGGTCGCGGAGAGCTCCTCGCTCGGCAAGCAGTTTCACGCCTTCGCCGACCACATGCGCGCAACCCTGCAAAACAATTCCGCCGTGCGCGCTTAACAGCGCCGGTCCTTTCCTTTTGCCAAAGCCGCGGGCCTTTTGCTAAGGCCGCGGGTTCTTTGTATAGCGAGGCTGATAGAGCTGAACCCGAATGTCACCGGGCATGGTGAAGAAAGTGACTAAGCCATAACCCGCATCTACCACTTCGCCCACGAACTCCACGCCTCGATCTTTCATTTCCGCCATGGTTTGATCGAGATCGTCGCAATAGAAAGAGATATCATGAGTGCCCGATGGTGCTCCGTCATCCTCGGTTTCGCTGGAGGGATGGCAGCCCATATCCGCCTCGGGTAGATCAAAAATCAACCAGCCTTCCCCGACGTCGGTGTAAGAAAAGCCAAGCTTATCTCGCAGAAAGGCGCGGAAGGCCTCGGGCTGCGAGGAATAGAACATGGTATGAACGCCTTTGATCATTGGCGATCCTCCTGATTCGCGCGAGTCGTGCTTTCCGCGCGATCGCTCAATTAGATCACAGACTCCTCATAGATCACAGACTGCTCATAGATCACAGACTGCGCAGTCTACTCTCGGCGTGACGCAACCAGTTTCCGGCGCTGCATAGCGAAAGCGGGGGCGTCCCCGCTGCTGTTGATCATAGGGATGTCGTTTCCTCTACCCCTTGTTGCGGGGTTTCCAGACGGAATACGACAGCCCGCGTTTTGCCGTGTATGTGTGTACGAGTTTATCGACTTGCCAAAGCGAGGACCCGGAAAGACGCGGTTGCCGCTGCGGGGATCGAGGATACGCCGATAGGCCAAGCGAAACAGCGAATCGCGACCTACTCTGTTCTCATCAACAGCAGCGGGTAACAGACGATTCCAACCAGTCCCAGCACGCCCAGCAGAACCATGGTGCTAGGCGCCCCTAAGCCCAACGCTGCAAGCCCTCCGACCGTCGCCGCCAGCCCGGCGGCGTTTAGCGCATCGGGAAGCCAGGCTGGCGTGCGGTTTGGCGGAGGATCGAATGCCGCGTCGCGAATTCTATGTGCCAACGATGCGTTGGGCTCCAGATCCGCGAACTTCGCGGCCAACATTTGATCTGCTTCGGCCTGCATCGCCTGGAACTTCGAGCATGACTCGCAGTTGGAGATGTGTTCGTCCAGCGCGCGGCGATCGGGGTCCGCCAAAGGCGTGTCGCATGCCACGAGAATCTGATCTTCTGCGAATTCGCAATTCATTGCCCGACCTCCTTGCCGCTGGCGCACGTTTCACCCATCGCCTTGGGAACCGCGGCTGCAAAGCGCCGGCGCGCCCGATGCAGTTGGCTCCGCACGGTGCCCGGAGCGATTCCCAGCATCGCCGCCACTTCTTCGCACGACCTGCCCTCAAGATAGTACAAGGCCACAACCTGCCGCTGGTCGTCACTGAGCAGCGCCAGCAGGCTTTCGCATTCCAGGCGCTGCTCGACGACGGCTCGCTGGTGCCGCGCGCGGTCAGCCGACCTCCGCACGGCAGGGTCATCGAGCGGTAGCGTCTTGCGGCGACCCTGACCCCGCAAGTGGGTCAGACAGGTGTTGCGCGCGATCACGTAAATCCAGGTTGAAAACGAGGCCTCTGCGTTGTAGCCCGGCAGAGCGCGCCATAGCTTGAGAAAAGTTTCCTGCGTCAGATCTTCGGCCGCGCCGCGCTCCCGGACAAAGCTGTAGGAAAGGTGAAACACCTTCTTCCAATAGCGCTCCAGCAGCAGGTCGAATGCTTCCCGGTAAGCCTGGCTATCGACCAGCCGCTGAACATCGTCGTCTGTGGAGGGTGCCATTAAGACGATTGGTACTCGCTTGTCCGCCGAATTGTTGCACGAAAAAGAAAATTCGTGCTTGCAGCAACCATCCGGGTTGGCGCGTATCAATGGCCGGAGGTAGAGAACAACATGGAAGATCTTGCTCCCGTGCTAATGATAGGGTTCATTTTGGCCTTCATAGGCTATCGCCAATGGCTGCGCGAGCAGCGCCGCCGTATGATTCATCGCGAGCGGATCGCGGCAATTGAAAAGGGGGTCGAGCCTCCGCCATATCCCGAGGATCCGCCGCGCCAGCGGAGCAACACCCGGCGCGTCCTGCTGCTTTCCGGGCTGATCTGGCTGGCGGTCGGAATCACCTCGATGATCGCCGGCTCGATTATTCTGCCGGACCCGGTGGTCCGCGCCATGCAGGACGCGCCGCCGCCGACCATGTATTGGCTGGGGCTGGTGCCGGCCGCGGTAGGACTGGCCCACCTGATCGTTTATGCCAAAAACCCATAGCCGCGCACGGCGGCGCGTCTGGCGAAGGGGCCTCGGGCGAGCACATTCGCCGCGGCCCCATCGTACCCGTTAGCTTCTAGCCCGCATATTTCACAAGGTGTCGTAACGAGAGGCGTCAGAAGCCCGTGGCTAGGAGGCGCGCGACG
>JBBDWJ010000081.1:0-7046 GCA_040902925.1 Bryobacterales bacterium
AGACCAAAGGGCCGCCGGGCGGCCGCGCCCGTCTGGCGGCTTGGTCTGTTGGCGTAGCAACCCGGCTTCTTCCAGCGCCACCAGATGCTGGCGCACGGCGACGTCGGTGAGCCTCAGCCCTGCCGCTAGTTCCCCAGCCGTCGACGGCCCGGACCGCTTCAGCCGTTCCAGTAGCGTTCGTTTTGCGCCGCTGATGGATTCAGATCCCATGTTTGTCACTGTTCCTCGGCGCGCAATGTTCCTCGACGCGCAGGGTTCCCGATGCACAGGGTTCCTCGGGGGGCTGTCGCTGCCTTCTTTCCTTCACCGGTTTTGAGGTCCGGCTGAGGCGCGTGGCGAAAGCGTGCCGCGCCGCCCTCCGGTTATTTTAAAAAGAGTTTACTTTACAAAATGCCGGATCGGCGGTATATAGATAAGTATACACTTTTGTAAAAGGAGCCATTTATGTTTTTGGAGCACGTCAACATGTCGGTGGCCGACCTCGAGCACACCATCGCTTTCTATCAGCAACTGTTGGGCCTGAAGGTGCGCTGGCGGGGCACAACGCCCTCCGGCCTGGAAGCCGCTCACGTCGGCGATGAGCGAAACTACCTGGCGTTGTTCGAAGTGGGCGAGCAGGAGCGCAAGGAGGCCGACTACGAGGAGCTTGGCCTGAACCATTTCGGTTTCGTAGTGGACGACCTGGACAACGCCAAGCAAAAACTAGCCGCCCTGAACGTGGTACCGACCATGGAAGCTGATTATGAGCCCGGACGCCGCCTATACTTCCTCGACCCAAACGGCGTGGAGGTCGAACTGGTGCAATATCCCAGCCAGTCCAGCTAAGGAGCGCCAAAGGGTTTACTGTTGCAGGGCTTACTGTGTTGCAAGGATCGAAGTCTTGGAGCGACGGAGTGGTATGGGATTGGTGAATCGTCGAAAACTCAGCGACGGTCTGGAAGGCAAGTAACGCCATGACAATCGAAGATCGATATTTGGAACCAGCGCCGCCGAAGCCGAAGCTGCTCGTTATCGGCGCGTCACTGAACCCAAACAGCTCATCCTTCCGGCTGGCGGAAGCCGCCGTGAACGCGGCCGGCCGCGCCGGCGCGGAGGCTGCGCTGCTCGACTTGCGGCAGTGGGATCTGCCGCTCTGCGACGGAGATGTGTCGTATTCGCATCCCGCTGTCGCGAAGGTCGGCGCGATGATTCAAAACGCCGATGCGATCCTGCTGGCGGCGCCAATCTACAACTACGATGTGAACGCCGCCGCCAAGAACCTCATCGAGCTGACGGGCGACGCCTGGGGCGGAAAACCCGTGGGCTTTTTGTGCGCCGCGGGAGGCAAATCCAGCTACATGGCGCCGATCGGGTTGGCCAACAGCCTGATGTTCGACTTTCGAAGCTGGATTGTGCCGCGCTTCGTCTATGCAACGCGCGCCGATTTTGATAGTGTCAGCGCGCCGTCGCCGCAGATCGTGGAACGCATCGAGCAGCTCGCGAAAGCGACGGTGGAAATGGCGCGGGCGTTGGCGTGGGTGCGCAGCGCCCCCGAAGCCGCGCAGGTAGGCGGGGGGCAAGGCGCTTAACTCGAACGCTGCCGCAGGCGCTCGAACGAGAATGGATCGGCGACCGCCCGATGCCAGGCGGTCAATAGCGGCGGCTTTGCATACCACAGCCAAAAATACTGTCCGCCGGCGCCTGTCGAACGCAGCAGCTCAAAGCCGTTGCGTTCGGCCATCTCCACCGTTTCGCGTTCCGAAAACGGCGCTCCGACCCAGGTATCATCTTCGGTGGACATCGCCTTCGGGCTGCCCTGCACCTGAAGCTTGAAAACGGCGCCCGGCCGCAACAGCCGCGAGACCTCACGCACGTAGTTCTCGATGACGCCCTTGCTGGGAATGTGTTGGAAGACGATGAAGCTAAAAGCGAAATCGAACCGCAGATCGCCCAGCACGCGCAGGTCGGCGCCGCTGCCCTGATGCAGGAAAGCATTCGGACAATCCGCCAGCAGCGTCCGCCCCCGCTCGACCATTTCACGGCTGACATCCACGCCGTGGGCCTCGCCAAAGAATGAGGCCAGCGCGCGCGTCATGCGCCCGGCGCCGCAGCCGATCTCGAGCACCCGCATTTTTTTGGGATCTTTGCCGCGGCAAATGACGTCGCGATCGGCTATCACCAACTCGCGGACCGATTCCTCGCCGGAGGCGAAAAACTCCGCGGGTGTCCAATTATCGCGAGATGACGCGATGTAGTAGAAGGCGTTCTCGCGGGCGCGAGCGTCCCAGTCACGCCGCATTTTGGCTTGGATATCCGGCTTCCAGTGGGGGGCTTGGGGCACGTAGCCGTCCTCCAGTCAAAGGGTCATCTTAATACGCATGCCGGCGTCCGCGCCGCTGCTACCATAATTCGAGAAACTCGTGAGTTTTCAACTCGACTCAGCCGGCGTTTTTCGCCTCGAAGCCTGGCAGCGGCTGCCCTGGCTGCTGCACGGATTTACGACACGGCATAGCGGCGACTTCGCCGGCCTCGCGCCCGACCCCGAGGCTCTTCGCAGGCTCGGGGCCGACGGCATGCCGCTGACCACGGTCCGGCAAGTGCATTCCGACCGCATCCGCCTGCTCGCCGCCGGGGAAAGCGCCTGGGAGCCGTCCAGCCGCCCGGAAGCGGACGCCATGGTCTCGGCTCTCGCGGGCCGCTTGCTGGGCGTACGCACCGCGGACTGCCTGCCTCTGCTGCTGGTCGATCGCGGCCGGCGCGCCGTGGCAGCCATCCATGCGGGATGGCGCGGCACGCATCAACAGATCGCCGCGCGGGCCGTCGAAGCCATGCGCACCCATTTCGGTTCCGCGCCGCACGATCTGGAAGCGGCTATCGGCCCTGGCATCAAGGCCTGCTGCTTCGAGGTCGGCCCCGAGGTCGCTGAGCAGTTTGATTCCAGCTTGGTCCTCGCCCCTGAACCAGGCGTTGCGTCATCGGGGGAGTCCCGGGAAAAGTCCCGCCAAAAACCCCACCTCGACCTCGTCGAAGCCAACCGGCGACAGTTGCAGGAACAGGGAATTCCGGAGCGGGCCGTATGGTCCTCAATCCACTGCACTTGCTGCCGGGAAGCCGACTTTTTTTCCTACCGCCGGGGTGGAGACACTGCCCGCATGCTCGCATTCATCGGCATCAAAGCCGCCTAATCCGCCACGCTGAGGGAACCGCGCTCGATTTCGATGCCCTCGATTTCAGGTATTCCGCGCACCACGGGCGAGTACGGACCTTGACGCCAGAGAGTGAACCGGGACGGGTTTCGAGGAAAGATGGTGCGCAAGAGAGGACTTGAACCTCCACGGGATTTAACTCCCACTAGGACCTGAACCTAGCGCGTCTGCCAATTTCGCCACTTGCGCAAGAAAATGGGCTAACGGACGAGAGCCCTCTTCCTACGTTACGTACCAACCCTGACTGCTGTCAACTCGAAGCGTGTCGTTCAGGAAAGCGAAACCTTGAAGAACATTCCATGCGCCAGCGAACGCATGGGGACGCGGCAGGGCGATTACGCACCGATGGGATGGTAGTCCACGATGACTTGCGGAATCCTCTGAAAATGGGCGTCTGTCGTTAGGATTCTTAGTCCTAGCTGCATCGCGCTGGCGGCGATCCAAAGGTCATTTGTAGGCACCGGTCTACCTTGCCTTCTGAGGTACTGAAAAATCTCCGCGTAGCGGACTGCGGTCTCTGCGTCGATCCCCGCGACGCGCACGCGCGACGGCTGGAGGAACCGTTCCAGCACGCGTTCATTCTCGGCTCTTCGGGAGCCTCCCAGGAATCCCACCCGTAGCTCGGCGATCACCACTGGCGTCAAAAAGATCGACTCTGCCCGCTGCAGGGCCAGACGGATCGCCTCATGTCCAGCCATGAAGGCCGAGTACGCGGAGGTGTCAGCAAGCAGGCTGCTCATTTCCAGACGTCAGATTCTATTGCCCGCTGCTCCCGCAGTGTCTCGTTGAAGGCCGCGGCTTCCTCGGGCGACCAAGACCCCGCCAGCTCGTCCAAGTCATGATGCAGCCCGGTGGGTTCGGGTTTGGACGAATCGCAAAAGTATTCCTCCAGGATCTTCAAGATGGTACGGCTGGCGCTAGTGCCGCGGTCTCTGGCCCTGGCGGCGAGCCCACGCGCCACCTCTGGCGGGATGTTGCGCAGAGTAATCACCTTCATACGCGATCTATTGTAGCAACTTGCATCGATGTGCATCGCTATATGATGCATCCCAGCGGTGTGGCGCGGATATCACGCTGGAAGCAAATGCCCGCTCAAACCAGCCCGGCCGCGATGGCCGCGCCGAGGACTAACAGCAGCGCCCCCACCAGGCGGCGGAGCGAGTGCAGGGTTACTTTGTGCATCAGACGGGCGCCGAGGAAAGAGCCGAGAAAAGCGGCCACGGTGGCTGTCGCCAGCAGGCTTAAGGCCCGTTCGTTGGCCAATGCGCCCAGATCGTCCTTTAGAACCAACGAGCTGTAAATCGTTAGCCGGGCGAAATCGACAGCCACGGCGCACACAACCCCGGTGCCAATAAACGACTCTTTGGAAAGCCCGGTTTGAATCAGGAATGCCGAACGCAACGCCCCCTGGTGACCGGAGATGCCCCCAAACAGGCCCGAAAGAAACCCTCCCAGGGGGAGGTACTTTTTGTTTATCTGGAGCCGGTCGAAGAATGGAACGATGTCGAGCAAGGCGAACCCGGCGATGAGAACTCCCATCAGAATGCCGATCCAAGTGGCGCGAAAGGTACGGTCAGCGAGGGAATACTCCGTAATCGGCGCGAGCTCAGAAACATAGCCGAGCAGCAGCGCGCCCAGGAATGCCGCGGGAACCGCCGGGAGGCCAAATCGCAGCGCGACCGGCCAGCTCGCGTGTCGGCCCACCAGCGCCAGCTTAAACAGGTTGTTCGCCAGATGCACGATCGCTGTCGCCGCGACGGCGATCTCGAGCGGGAAGAACAAGGCGAACACCGGCAGCAGCAGCGAGCCTAGGCCGAAACCGGAAAACAGCGTCAGCCCGGCCACCAGCAGCGCCGATAGAGCAACGATGAGGTGATCCCAATGCATCTCTTTCCGCTCAAGAGGCGTTACCCAAAAGAATAGTCCGCTGGCATGCTGCTGGAAACCTCAGAGCCGCAGATAAACGCAGATAAACGCAGATTGAAAACCAATGATCATTTTGCCCCCGAGCGATGGCGATTTAGAATGAGCCATGGCTGCATTCCGCCTGACTGTATTCCTACTGCTGTTCGCCCTGGTATCGACCGCTGCGACCCGGGAACCCGTCCGCACGCGCCGGGTGATGGTCGTCTCGACCGAAAAACACGCCACGGAAATCGGCGTCGAGGTGTTACGCAAGGGCGGCAACGCCGTGGACGCCGCGGTTGCGGTCGGCTTTGCCCTGGCCGTCACCCACCCGCCGGCCGGCAGCCTGGGCGGTGGCGGATTCATGCTGATTCGCCTCGCCGACGGCCGCTCCACGTTCGTTGATTTTCGCGAGCGTGCCCCGGCGGCGGCCACGCGTACGATGTACCTCGACGCGCAGGGAAAGCCCACCGACCAGAGCGTCGTGGGATATCGTGCCTCGGGCGTGCCTGGCTCCTGCCGCGGCTACGCGCTGGCGCTCGAAAAATATGGCACCTGGAAATGGTCGAAGGTCGTGCAGCCGGCGATCCGCCTGGCGTCAAAAGGCTTTCCGGTCACCTACGAGTTCGCGAAAGACCTGCGGGATAACACGCGCCTGCCGCAGTTTCCGGAATCCAAGCGCATCTTCCTGCGCGACGGAGACTACCTCGAGCAAGGCGATGTGCTGCGCCAGCCCGACCTCGCGGCGACTCTCAAACGCATCGCCAAGAAAGGCCCCGATGAGTTCTACACCGGCGAAACGGCGCGGCGAATCGCCGCTGACATAGAGCGCAACGGCGGGCTGATCACACTACAGGACTTGGCCGGTTATCGCGCCGTCGAGCGCCAGCCCGCGGCCGGCTCCTATCGCGGATACGACATCCTGGGCGCGCCGCCGCCGAGTTCGGGCTCGGGCGTCATCCAGATGCTCAACATGCTGGAGGAAAGCGGCTACGAGAAGGACGGCGCCGGCTCCGCCGCGGCCATTCATTACGTCGCTGAAGTCATGCGGCGGTTTTTCGCCGACCGCGCCGAGTACTTTGGCGACGCTGATTTCGTCGACATACCGCTCGAAAAACTGCTCAGCAAAGACTACGCGGAGAAACGCCGCTCGACCATTGATCGCGAGCATGCGACGCCGAGCACGGAAATCCGCGCCGGGCTGGAAAGCGGACGCGAAAGTACCGAGACTACGCATTTCTCCGTCGTCGATTCGCAGGGCAATGCCGTGGCGGTGACTTACACCATCAACGGCTGGTACGGCTCGGGCGTCACCGCGGCCGGCACCGGCATTGTGCTCAACAACGAGATGGATGATTTCACCGCCAAGCCCGGCGAGCCGAACATGTTCGGGCTTTTGCAAAGCGAGAAAAACGCCATCGAGCCCGGCAAACGGCCGCTTTCGGCGATGAGCCCCACGATCGTGAGCCGCGATGGAAAGCTGGTGCTGGTGCTAGGCTCGCCCGGCGGCCCCACGATCATCAACACCGTGCTGCAGGTCATTACCGGCGTTCTCGATTTCGGCATGGACTTGCAGCAAGCCGTCGACTTCCCGCGCTTCCATCATCAGTGGATGCCCGACGAGCTGCGCATGGAGAGCTACGGCTTTTCGCCGGATACGATCGAACTGCTGCGGAAGCGCGGGCATCAGATCCGCTTCATCGAAGCGATGGGGCAGGTGATGGCCATTCAGGTGGGCGAAGAATGGTTGCTCGGCGCCGATGACTCGCGCACCGAAGGGCTTGCCGCCGGATTCTGATGCCTGCGGTAGGAATCGCCGCAGGCGATCCGAGGGGCGTAGCGTGCTACGCCCTCTGGAGTTTGGCCATTCGACAGCTGCTCCAAGTGGATGCCGGTTGCTCTAGGAGTCGCCTTCAGGCGGCTTCTTCCCGACGAAGTCGGGCATAGGCCGGCCGT
>JBBDWJ010000082.1:0-6958 GCA_040902925.1 Bryobacterales bacterium
CCGCTACGATCACGTAAGTCACCAGCATCACCAGCTTGCGGTTGAACCTGTCGGCGAGGTACCCGGCGAGTAGCCGCCCGCCGATGCTGGATACGAGGTAAATAGACGAGGCTTGGCTCCAGACCGCGTCGCGCGCCGCCTGTTCCACAAAACCCTGCTCCTCGAGCACAAACTTCAGTAGGAAATTTACGGCGGCGATCGAGCCGATGGAAGCCGCGCTGCCGACCAGCAGGAGCCAAAACGAGGACTTGCTCATCAGGAAGCCGAAGGTCTTGGGCGGCGCGATTACCGGCTGCACGACGTCGGCGGGGGATTCCTTTCCATCCGGAAGCTGGCCGATATCCTGCGGCTTGTCTTTGAGGACCAGCAAGGCCAGAGGCCACGCCAGCAGCAGCAGAAAAGACAGCGTCCTGAGCGTGGACGTATAGGCGTCGTCGGCGCTCAGCCCGACCGCGCCGCCGCGCACCAGGTTGACGACCGGCGCCATGGCCTGCTGAATGCCCGATTCCCAGCCACCCTCGGGCGGGTAGCTCAGGCGCATCTGATTCACCAACCACGGGCCGACCTTATTACCGATCGCGCCGATCACGCCGACGCCAACATAGGCGATTCCCATTGCGAATCCGCGGCGTTGCTTATACCAATTGGAAATGATGATTTGATGCGGTATCGGCCCGGCCAGAAAATAACCGAGCATGTACGTGCACCAGCAGGCGTAGTATTCGATGGAACTGCCGCCAAGACGCCCGAACCACTGGAAGGCAATGAAGGTCATCCCCGTGCCGACGATGATCAACAGGCGCGGGCTGACTCGAGGCACGATCACCGGGCCGGCCCAGATTGTCAGCAGCACCGCCAGCGGCGCGCCCGTGGTGATCAGCTCCTGGGTCCAGCCGTGATCATCGCGAAAGTAGTCGAAGAAGAACGCGATGTTGTAATAGGGGAACCCGGTCGAAAGACCGAACGTGATGAAGCTTGCCGCGATAATCCACGGCCCGTGGAAGCTCTTCTTGGATGGATTCATGGCTGATTCAGACGACCGTGCCTCGAACGCCCGCTCAAAGGGTCTCAACAGTGTACACGAAAGGCAAATCCTCAACCTAGCGCAGGCCAATCCGCTCCCGAAGCAGCGGCCTCGATACCGCACTCTTTACGTTTCTCAACAATTACCGCGTGATACCCTACGAAAGGAAACCGCTGGTGATGAGGCAACGCTCATGAAAGCACGCACGCTCTCCGCCTTCGCCCTCACGGTGATCATGACGGCAGCGCCCCTTGCGGCCGCGGATCTCGTCCCGCGCGTTCGAACTCTGGTGTTGCAGCAGAAGGACGCCGCCGCGGCGCGACGGCTTGTCGAAGACAACCGCCCGCCGCAGCCAAAAGTGACCGCCGAGTGGCTGGCGGCCGCCTCTTGGGTAGCACGCGGCGCAAGCGCCGCGCAGCAGTGGGACTTGGCGCGGCAATACGCCCAGGAAGTTTTTGACGCCAGCGTCGAGATGCTTGCAAAACGTCCGCTCGATGCCGATCGCGATCTGCCGACGGCGCTAGGAGCTTCGATCGAGGTGCTTGCGCAGGTCAACGACGCAGCGGGCGAGCGAGCCTCCGCTGTCAGCTTCCTGCGCCGCCAGCGGGAAAACTACAAAGGCACTTCGATCGAGCCGCGCATTCAGAAGAATCTGCTGCTGCTGGATTTCGAGGGAAAGCCGTTTCCCGCGCTTGCTGTCGATAAGTACATTGGCCCCAAGCCGCGCAGCACCGCGGAACTCCAAGGCAAAGTGGTGCTGTTTTTCTTCTGGGCTCACTGGTGCTCGGACTGCAAACGGCAGAAACCCATCCTCGAAGCGCTGCACAGCGACTACGAGGGCAGGGGACTGGTCATCGCCGGGCCGACCAAGTTCTATGGCTACGTCGCGCGCGGAGAGGACGCCACCCCCGAGCAAGAGCTCGACTACCTCACCAACGCCTATCAGCAGCAATATCCACTTCCAAAATGGATGAGCGTGCCGATCAGCAACGACAACTTTTTGAATTTCGGAGTCAGCAGCACGCCGACGCTCGTTCTGGTCGACCGCTCGGGGATCGTGCGGATGTATCACCCCGGGGATATGACTCGCGAAGAGTTGGAAGCGCGGATTCTACCGTTGCTGGCCGAGCAGAGCGATTAGTTCCCCGAGCGGCGGCGATTGCGTTGGCTCGATTAGGCCCGGGGCTTGCGCCGGGCTATTGTCATGCCGCCCCTGCGGGGCTGAGACCGCGAGGTCTCAACGCAATCGCCAGCGGAATGAGCGGCTTTCTCGACTCATCACTCTCGCCAGCGCACTGCGCGCGATCCACTCGTTACTCGCGCCAGCCCACCGAACGCGCCCACTCGTCCATCGCCTTGCGCCGCGCCTGAACTTCTTCCAGCGGCAGCGGCTTTTGAACGCGGGCCCGCGCTCCCGTTTCGGCCAGCGGCGGCAATCCCACGCTTTTGCGCCTATCGTTGACGCCTTCGGGTTCCTCAACGGTCCACAACTGGCTGAATCCTTGCTCGTCCCAGTCGTATTGGGTTGCGTAGACTTGAGGCTTGCCTTCGAAGAATCGAATGCGATCCAAAACATAGGCTGGCTGCCACTCGGGGATGTCTCCCTTCTTGGCCGCCTGGTTGAGAAGAGGAAGGTAGGCCCTCATCCAGTCGGGCCGGCTGATGGCATGCTGCAGGATCTGCCAGGCCGCCTCTGCTCCATCGTCCTCGACGAGGGCGCGGCCGGGCCAGCCGAATTCCGTGACAATGGCCTCCAGGCGCGCCGCATTGTGCAGATGAACACGCTCCATGCGAGGCTCGTACCCTTCACCCAACACACCCTCAGCGACAAGTTCGTCGCGGACCCGATGGTCCTCGGCCTGCATCGCCAGAAGTTCGCCGCGCAGACTCGTATTCATGGGGTCCCAATCGCTATAGTTTTGTTGAAAACTCGAAAACCGTCGACCGTTGCTACCCGATAGTTAGTGATGCGGACTCTGCTCCGCGGGCGCTCACAACGAGGGGAGGGCAAGCCGCAACCAAATTTGGGAGGGAGCGAAACCCGCCAGGCGGCCTGCCGCGCGGCGCGTCCGCTTCTTTGTCATATATCACAGCGCCTGGGTCTGTTGCGCGCGCGGCAACTTGAATTTTTGTCCTGCTGGTCCTGTAAATCGCTTTTGGTCAGCGGCCGCGTCTTTGCTATAGTGTCGGCCGCCATGCGAATTCTTCTGATCGTTGCCGTGCTGACTCTGCCAACCCTATTGCCCGCTGAAAAAAAACAACTGCCCGGCGGAAAAGTTCTGCCCCACGACAAGTACATCCACGTGGTGAGCGAGGCGGAATCCCCAATCGAGCAAGTCTACATTCGCTCCAAAGACGGCATGTATGTGGCGGCGGCAGTCCGCAAGCCCAAGGGCGCGGGCCCGTTTCCGGCGCTGATTCATTTTCACGGCGCACCCAGTGGACGCGGCATGGAAAAGCTCGTCACCTGGGCGCGCGGCGACGACGGCGGCCCGATGTGGGAGCGTTTCTTGAGCGAAGGCTTCGCCGTCATCGTCGCTGACTACCGCAACCTGGGTTTCCGTGTATCGATCCCCGACGCCGAGATGGCAACCTATGTTGACGACGGATTGGCCGTGGTGGAATGGGCACGCCAACAGCCTTACATCGACGCCAACAAGATATTCGCCTACGGAGTCAGCCTGGGCGGAAACCTGACGGCTCATCTGATTGGCCGGACCAAACTCGCCGGAGCGGTGTTGGGCGCACCGGCGGTGTTTGAGTTTCTGTCGGTCGAACGTCCCCCGCGAGGCTCGGGATCTGCGCCCGATTCCGCCGCGGCCCCGCCGCCGTTGCAGTATGACCCGCAGGTGGCCAAGAAGAATATTGAAGCGATGCAATGCCCCGTGCTGTTGCTGGTCGGCACGAAAGATTCGCTCATTCGCGTCGACGAGCTTTTCCACGACGAGGCCATGAAAGCCGGCAAGACGGTTACGATGCTGATCTACGAAAACGGCTACCACGATTTCGTGATGGGGCCGCAAGGCCACGCTGGCCGCGAAGAGCCGCTGCTTGATGCCACGCTCGATGCCTTGGACAAGACAGTCGAGTGGGCCAAGGCGCGGGCAGGCATCCAGCCCGCCCGGTAGGGCAGGCGCTCCCGCTTGGCGCTCCCGCCTGTCCGGCGGGCCCCAGGTCCGCTCACTCCTTTGGCTTGGGCCGGCGCTTCGCCGGTGGACAGGCGATAGCGCCTGCCCTACTTGGCCTGTCCCGTTCGGGACAGGCTGCGTTATGCTGTCTTCTAGAGCATTCGCCGTTCAAGCGGCGTTTCTCCGGGAGGCACACCATGATCACGAAGAGTTCGAATCGGAGATCGTTCTTGACTACATTGAGCGCCTTGCCAGGTTTCGGCGCATTGCTGCCGCTGAGCGCCGCGGCCGTGCCCGGCAATCCGGAGACACGCGACGTAATTGCCGAACTCGGCGTGCGCCGCTTCATCAACGCGGCGGGCACCTACACTTCCTTGACGGCTTCGCTGATGCCCCCGGAAGTTTTTTCGGCGATGCAGGTGGCTTCGCGGCAGTATGTGCCGCTGAATGATCTGCACGACGCCGTCGGTGCGCGGATCGCGAAGCTGCTCGAATGCGAAGGCGCCCTGGTCAGCGCCGGCTGCGCCTCGGCGCTCTCGCTGGCGACTGCCGCCTGCGTGGCGGGCAGCGACCGCGACAAGATCCGTCAGCTTCCCGACACGCACACCCTCAAGAACGAGGTGATCGTTCAGGCCTCGCACCGCAACGGCTACGACCACGCCATTCGCAACGCCGGCGTGCAGCTCATCGAAGTGGAGACCGCGCAGCAGTTGGAGCGCGCCATCAACCATCGCACGGCGATGATGGCCTATTTCAACTTCGCCACGCCGAACGGCAAGATCGCCCACGAGGAATTCATCGCGCTCGGCAAGAAGCACGGCATTCCTACTCTGATCGACGCTGCCGCCGACGTGCCGCCCGTCGACAACCTGTTCCGCTTTACCAAGATGGGCTTTGACCTGGTGGCGTTCTCCGGCGGCAAAGGCCTGCGCGGGCCGCAGTCGGCCGGCCTGCTGCTCGGCCGCAAAAACCTCATTGAGGCTGCCCGCTTGAACGACAGTCCGAACGATTCGCTTTGCCGCACCAACAAGGTGAACAAGGAAGAACTCGTCGGCATGCTCGTGGCGCTCGAGCTGTTTGTCGGTCGCGACCACAAAGCGGTGTGGAAAGACTGGGAAGCTCAGTGCAGCCGTATCGCCGCCGCTGTCGCGGGAATGAAAACGGTCAAGACGGAGACGTTTATTCCCGAGATCGCCAACGCCGTTCCTCACTTGCGTATCGTATGGGATGAGGCGGCGCTCGGCATGACTTCGGCCGAGGCAACGAAAAAAATGCGCGAAGGCGAGCCGAGCATTGAGCTCCGGCCCGGCGCCCGCGAAGGCCTCGAAGTCGCCGTCTGGATGCTCGACCCCGGCGAAGACGAAATCGTCGCCCGCCGCGTGCGCGAAGTTCTTACCAAAGCTTGAGACGCACGATGCGCCCACTTAGCTCTCGAAGGGGCTCGGTGGGTCGCGCCGGCGTTCACGCCGCCGCGGCTCTGGTGCGAACGCCTAGGGTGTGGCGCGTGAGTTCCCTGATTTGCCTTCCTAGCAGCGAACGGTGTGCGACGACATCTCCCTGCACGATCGCCGCTTGCAGGCCCTTGTAGTCATTCGGAAGCCGAACGCTCACCGGCATCCCGGCGGCTCGATTGGCCTCTTCGGAGCCTATCCAGGCGTGCGAGCCTTCGCGATTGAGCACCAGGCTGATCCGATGCGATGCGACGCCGGCCTCCCTCAACTCGTCGATGCGGCGCCGCGCGAAATGCAGCGACGTAATCTCAGGCGTACACACCACGCAGACTTCGTCGGCTAACTGCAATACCGCGGGCGAAGACGAATACATCGCCGGCGGCATGTCGCACACCACGAACGGATAGCCGGCCTTGGCGGATGACATCAGAGCGGCGATGCGGCTGGATTCGTTGGCAATCGCGGCGCCAGCGGGCGGTGAGGCCAACACGTCGACCTGCCCAAACGGGCAACACCAGTCCCTCCAGCGCGGCGCGGCTAGATCGGCGGCTTCGAGCGCGTCGGCGATCGTGCGCGGCGGCTCGAGTTGTAGCCGAAACGCGACGTCGCCGGCTTGAAAGTCCAGGTCAACCAGCAGGACCCGGCCGCTAAAGCCACGGGCCCGGCGTTCGTGGATCGCCGCTTCGGCCACGTGCAGCGCCACGGTCGAGGCGCCGTCGCCGGCGCGCGCCGGCAGGAAACAGACCATCCGGCCCGGCGAAGACAAGGCTGGGGTCTGGCCCCAAAGCGGCAGGCAGGCGGCGATCTGGTCCTCTCCGACAGGGTGGATCAGATAGTCCCAAGCGCCGGCCTTCGTGGCAGCCTGTGTGGTTGCGAGGTTCGGAGATGCCAGGGCCGCCAGGATGACCACTTGCGGGAAGCTCCGGCGTAGCGACCGGATGAGTTCGATGCTTTGCCCTCGGCCCGCTGCTTCGACGACGACGCCCCAAGCCGTATCCCGAGCGGTCGAGAGCCGTGCGCCGACAAATTGGAGTGCGGGCTCGGCGGCGGGCACGATCTCGGCCCGCACGCCAGCGCGTTCGAAGGCGTGCCAGAGCGGGACCGCTATATCCTCGTTGGCGGAAACAATCAAAACACCGTGATGCATCACAGACCTGCCACGTTCCGGATCGCCGCTTCCGGGGCGAACCTTGCTATCTTTCCGGGGGGAGTGTCGTGATCCGAAGCAGCTCGAGGGGGGAGGCCGCCATCGTCCGCGGGAGGGGGTTCCCTGATGTTAGCCCACCTTGACGACAATTGCGCCTAGTGTAATGTCCAACAAATAGATGGACAAAAGAGCAGGGTTGCCGTATACT
>JBBDWJ010000083.1:0-6939 GCA_040902925.1 Bryobacterales bacterium
CTGAGTCATAACCTATTGATTCAATTGATGTTTTAATCTTTGAAGAAGTCCCCATTGCGGCCAATTCCGGTGGCCAAAGTGAGCTACTTCTCGGGGTCGAACAATCCGAGATCCGCCAGCACGGGACGCGGCGAGGAGAGCACGCCGCCCACGACCGGGCCGCACATTGTGTGGGGCGGCGCATACGACGGGACCGGCCCGCTGGCCATCACCTTCATCAACAAAACGGTCGAATGCCAGCGGGAAAAACACGCGCTGAGCCAATCCGAGACCTGACAGCATGCCTCATAGGCGCCGGGTTCCGCGGCCAGCGATAGCAGCTTTTTCTCAATCACCGCGGCCAGTTGTGCGCTGCTCATTCTGTCATGCGCCGAAGATTTACCGGCCGAAAACTGCAGCGGCTTGTTGGCGGCCAGTGGGGCCATGGCGCACTCGACGGCAGCCAGCGATGGGTAGTCCAGCATGATCTCATAGCCCGCAAACCAGGCTTGCCACGACTCCCAAACGGCGTCGGCGAAGGCGGCGGAGATCAGATCGTGCAGGCCGCCCGCCGCCATGACAGTCCACATCGACTGCCGGAAAAAGCCGCGGCTCTGCAGCGAGCCGGGCGTCAGGTGGCCGACGGCGCCGTTGACGTTGCCGCCGCGCACCTCGGACGCGGCGAACCACGCCTTGACGCCCTGGGCCGCGCCCTGTTTCGCCAACGCAACACAGCGCTGCCAATCCACTGCCAATGTCGACTTTTCGGCGGAAGGAGTTCTGCGGGCGGATAGTTCCATGGGACTCGGTCTACGCGCGGCTGAAGGCCCGCCGCCAAACTGTATATTCTGCTGGTCGAAGCGAATGCTTAGTGTAGCCAAACGAAGGCTACGGATCTGGCGGTAGTTCCTAAACCTGCGTGCCGGCTCGGTGTCATGCGGTGGATTCCGAAACCGAAACCAACCCAAGATCCAGACAGTCCCGATCTGGCCGAATGCTTGTGAAGGATCTGAACCAGGAATGGCACGCGCTATTGCAGGCTGTCGACGGTCAAGTAGTGCAGGCTGAATAACCTGTTCGAGTCGGTCCAGACCCGCTCGGCCCGAAAGCCGGCCTCGGCCGCCATGGCGTGAAACTCCTCGACGTGAAACTTGTAGGAGTTTTCAGTGTGAATCGTCTCGCCGCTGCGAAACGGAATCGACGTGCCGTTGAACCGCACGTGCTGGTTTTTGAGACTCACCAGGTGCATCTCGATGCGACCGGCATCGCGGTTGTAGAAGGCCTCATGCCGAAAGGAGGAAAGATCGAAATCGGCGCCGAGCTCTTCGTTCATGCGCCGGAGAAGATTCATGTTGAACGCGGCGGTGACGCCCTCGACGTCGTTATAGGCCGCGTGCAGCAGCTTGGGATCTTTCTTCAAATCGACGCCGATCAACAGCGACCCGCGCGGCCCCAGGCGGCGGGCGGTTGTTCTCAGGAACTGGCGGGCGTCCTGAGGGCTCAGATTTCCGATCGTCGATCCCGGGAAAAACACCACGCGCTTGCCGGCCGGACGGCGGTTCGGGGACGGCAACTCGAAGGGCTTGGTGTAGTCGGCGCACACCGCGATCACTTCCAGATCAGGATAGGCCTCCGAAAGCGCGTTGGCCGATTCCAGCAGATGCTGCTTCGAGATATCGATCGCGATATAGCTGAGCTGTTCCCCCAGTGCGTCGAGCAGCACGCGAATTTTGCGGCTGCTGCCGCTGCCGTATTCGATCAAGGTACAGTCTTCGCCCACCAACGCGGCGACTTCGGCGGCGTTTTCCTCGAGGATCGCCGTCTCGGTCCTCGTGGGGTAATATTCGTCAAGCTCGCAGATGCGGTCGAACAATTCCGAGCCGCGTTTGTCGTAGAAGAATTTTGGCGCCACGCTCTTGGGCTCGTGGCGCAGGCCCGCGACGGCCTCCTGACGGAAATCTCCGGTGTCGGGATGATGGTCGTAAAACACGACTTCAGATGTGCACGAGGTTTTCATCTGCCCTCCGCCAATCGGATCCCCGTGAATTGCCAGCGGGCATGCGGGGGAAAGAAGTTTCGATACGTGGGTCGAATGTGGTCCGCGGGCGTGGCGCACGATCCGCCGCGCAGCACGAACTGATTGCACATGAACTTGCCGTTGTATTCGCCGATGGCGCCTTCTGCGGGCACAAAGCCGGGATAGGGCGTGTATTGGCTCTGCGTCCATTCCCAGACGTCGCCGTACATCTGTGCGGGAGCATCGGCTCGCCCCACTGCCGCGCGGGGATGAAAAGCTTCGCCGTCGAGAAAATTCCCTTCGATCGGCAGGGCGGCGGCGATTTCCCACTCGCCCTCGGAGGGCAGGCGCATGCCGCGCCAGCGCGCGTAGGCGTCAGCTTCGAAGTAGCTCACATGGCAGACCGGCTCATTTTCGTCGACGGGACGAAATCCCGAAAGCGTCATATTCCACCAGCGGCCGTCGCTGCGTTCCCAATACAGCGGGCTTTCCCAGCCCTTGGCGAGCACCGTCGCCCAGCCTTCCGACAGCCAATGGCGCGGCTGGCGATAGCCGCCCGCCGCCATGAATTCGAGGAACTCGCCGTTGGTGACCGGCCGCGAGGCCAGCCGGAAATCCTCGAGATAGATCTTGTGGCGCGGCTGCTCGTTGTCGAATGAAAAGCCGGCGCCGTCAAAACCGATCTCGACAACTCCCCCCGAGTAATCGAACCAGCTCAGATCCCACGCCGCGACCGGACGAACAGCCGCTTCCCTATATATCGGCCGCAGCGGATTTGCCGCTAGAATATGCTTCAGATCGGTCAGCATCAGCTCCTGATGCTGCTGCTCGTGATGCAGCCCCAGAACGGCAAGCGGCTCGATGCCAGCCGAGCTTTCCTCTCCGGCCTGCTTCAAAAGCTCGATCATCGCCTGATCGACGTGAGCGCGATAGCGGTAGACTTCCTCGACCGTCGGCCGCGACAGAGTGCCGCGCCGCGGCCTGGGATGCCGCTCGCCGATCGTCTCGTAGTAGGAGTTGAACAGGTAGTTGAATTGGGGGTGGAACTCGCGATAGCCGGGAACAAAGCCCTTCAGCAGGAAGGTCTCGAAAAACCAGGAGGTATGGGCCAAGTTCCACTTCGGAGGGCTGACGTCTTCCATCGTCTGAAGGACATAGTCCTCCACGGCGAGAGGTTGGCAAATCTGCTCGGAGGTCTTGCGGACCCGCTGATAGCGCTGTGCAACGGCTTGCAGCGGCTGCGCGGAGTCGCTGCGGCGTTGCTCGACAGTCGCGGTGCTCTTCATGGTCCTCCTCCGTTAGTGATGATGTAAAACCCGGAATGGGTTCTGCTTATTCCCAAATGCGCTTCGACGGCCCATAGAGTTGTGAACTCTTGCCAATGACCTGGACAGCTATGCCGGGATCAAGAACGAAAGCCGCGGGGCCAGCCGGGAATGGCCGCTGGCCAGGAATTGTCGCAAGTGGGGCGGACTCCGCCTGGCCACGGCTATGGAAGTAATTGGACTATGTTATCGAGCCGGGCGTTACGTCGTAAAGTCGCGAGCGTGGGATTCGTACGGAGTGCTCTGGATTACGTTTGTAAACAGGTCACGGCTGCGGTTCGCCCTCGGGCTCGCTGTTCTCGAACTGAACCGACGACTCCGCGGTGAAACGCTTGTAGCTTTCATAATCGATCATGTAGCGGACTCGCTGCAGGCCGCTGCGGAAGCCGAGCGTGTCGTCCGCGACGGTCTTCACGGGGAACCAGAACTTGCCGTCGACAGGGCGGTAAATCGTCGTGAAGTGAGGAAACAGATTGTCGCCCGACTCGCGATAGATTTGCGGCACGGGCTGCCCCGCGACGCGCACTACCTGCTGATGCTCGCGGCTAACCCACATCATGCCGTCGAGCAGCCGTTGTCCGTCGAGCACCTGGCGGGGCTTCACGCGATACACATAGCAGACCTCGCCGTCGATCGACTCGATGCCCTTGTAGGTGGTGTCGTAGTTCCACAGATTGTCGTCGTTCAACAGGAAGGGCTGCACGTCGCGAATGTCGCGAAAATCTTCGTCGGTGAGGCTCATGTACTTGAGTGCGTTCACCGGGCCGCGCACGAACTCCTCGGTCCGCTCCCCGGCCGGCGTGAACAGGATGTCGCGCGTTTCGTTATAGTGCCCCCGCGGCGCGCCTTTTTTGTCGAGCTCGAAGAACTGGAATGTCTGGCGGTAAGTGTAGTTGCCGAGCTCTTTTTCGAACAAGCTGCCGCGAGCCGCGACACGCTGCACCAGATCCGCGGGCGGCGAAGCCGACTGGCCCGACGCCAATTCCGGGAAAAAAGCGATCGCCAGCAGCAAACCGAGCGCCGCCGCCAACCTGACGGGCGCCAACCTGACGGGCGCGAACCTCACTACGGCCAACCTGACGGGCGCAAACCTGCCGGCGGCGCGCCCTACAGATATCTCTGCGAGTCGCGTCGCTTGCCGTGGATTGACATGGCTGGCCAATGCGGATCGCGGAGCTGCTTTCCCAGGCATATCCGGTCGCAGTATACCTTGCCCGCGGGCCGCTTCGATAAGATGGGAGCGTGTCGGAAGGAGGTCAGCGGGAAAGCGGCGACTCATTTCGCGTATTCTGGCTGACCCTGCTGCTGCTGAACCTCGGTTTGATCGCCGGGGGTGCGGTTTACGCCACTCAGAACGACGTCGCGACGTCGCTGGCCATTCCGGTAGTGGCCGCCTTTCTGGTGCAGGCGTCCCTGTTTTGGGTTCCCGGGTTTCCGCAGATCCGGCGGTGGCTTGAGCAGCGGCTATCCCCCGCGTATCTGGCGCTATCCCTGGCCCTGGCCTCGCTGGCTCCCTACCTGATCTATGCCATCCCCTGCGGCGTATTCACCTGGGGAGGTTTCGCCTTTGTGGCGGGCCTCTGCTTCCTGATCGCGTTTATTTATGTTGTAGCCCCGCCTCGCTCCGCCTCCTCCTCTTCCCTCCTCCCTCCCTCGGGGCCGCCCGCTGCCGCCGTGCTGGAATGGCAGGACGTCGTCGCCGCCGCCGCCCTGGCCTACCCCTGGGTCAGCGGCCTTGGCTCGCCTTTCCACAACATTTATCCCAGCCCGGGGCCGGCGATCCCGCGCCTCGACTACCTCGGCAAGCTGATGCTGGTGGCCCTGGGTACGATGGCGTTCCTGTCGCTGCGCCGGCTGCCTCGCACGGGCTACCGCTTCGCAATCAGCCGCGAGGACTTCCTGGCGGGCGTACGCAATTTCGCGCTGTTCGTCCCGGCAGGCGCCCTGGTGGCGCTCTCGACCGGGTTCTTGCGTTGGGGGCCCCAGCCGGTGGGCAGTTGGATCGACGCCGCCGAGTTCGCCGGCAACGCCCTGGGCATCTATTTGGCGGTAGCGCTGCCCTCCGAGATGTACTTTCGCGGAGTTTTGCAGAATCTGCTGGCCGCGCGGCTCGGGCGGCCGCAGCTTGCGCTGCTGATCACGAGCGCCCTTTTTGGGCTGTCGCACCTGGGGAGAGGCTTTCCGAACTGGGAATACGCGGCAGTGACCGCCGTGCTGGGCTGGTTCTGCGGCCGTGCGTATGCCCAGCGCCAGAGCGTCGTAGCGGCAGCCGTCACCCATACCTTGGCGGTTTTGGCGCGGCGGTATTTGTTTGAATGAACCCGCCGGGCAACCGCAACGCATTCTCACCGTCTTAGCTCCGAGCCAGTGCGCTTCGAGGGTTGAGCCTACGGCCCGGAGCCTTACGCAAGATAAAATTGCCTGGCCTCTCTGGGATTTGTACCAGGGCGAGCGGCCATTTTGGGGTCGATAGGCCCTAGAAAAGCTGCCAACCAAGCGCCTTCCGGCGGTCGGGAATAGGTCCTTAAACCTTTGATTGCATTGACACTACGGAGCGCCGTGAGACCTGCGCGGCTTTGCCCAACCCCGCTTGGTCCGAAGCCTAAGAGATTACTACCAGCAATACAGGCGCTCTGTGCGCCAATTCGGGTAATGCGGCGTTTGAATTAGGCAGATTCGCGGATACCTGGGGGCCTTGGGGCGGCTTACAATCGGTTTCAAGCTCAGCAGTTAAAGCTTCACCAAGTTCTGTATATGTCACCTCTACGAATCAGTTTGCCAACCGGGAAGTCGGACTACAATTTCGAGGAAGCCGCGCGCATCCTCGGAATTAGCGCCAAGCAGTTGCGCACGCTCGTCATCCATCATCTGCTCGATGAGGCCGAGGCCGTTCAAAACCTGCCGCGTATGCGGTTTCGTCCGGCAGACCTGATCATGCTGAGCATGGTTAGTCCTCCAGCGGAAGAGGCAGCCGTACTCGACTAGCTTAGTCGTACCCGTAGCCCGCCAAGTCCTAGCGATAGCTCCCGAAGCCGTAGCGGCTGGCGGGCTGGATCACGGTTTTTCCCCAAAACCTCAGGCAGGGGACCAGGCGGCTTTGCGGCCTCGGCCCAAGGCCCGCGCCATCCAAGCTGCCCGGCGACTTTAGTACAGTAGGAAGTCGACCAACGGGCCGAGCCCGTTCCCCAAACACTATGGCCGCAGCCGCCTCGACCCAGGATCCGTTTTTCGTTCTCCACAACCTGATCGCCAAGGACTTCAAGGTGCGCTACCGGAATATGTCTCTCGGCATATTCTGGTCGCTGCTCAACCCCTTGATCATGATGGCGGTTCTGACGTTCGTTTTTACCCACGTCCAGAAAAGCGAGATTCCGTATTTCCCGCTGTTTCTGTTGATGGGCTACGTGCCGTACAACTTCTTCACGCTGGCCTGGGCGTCGGGAACCAATTCGATCGTCGACAACGCATCACTGATCAAGAAAGTGCCGTTCCGCCGAGAACTCGTGCCGTTGTCGGTGGTGCTCGCCAATACGCTGCACTACGGCATTCAACTGGGCCTGCTGCTGCTGGCCGTGGCGATTTTCATCGGCGTGAACGTGCATTGGGTCTGGATGCCGG
>JBBDWJ010000084.1:0-42297 GCA_040902925.1 Bryobacterales bacterium
GTGGTGACCAAGGTTTCCGACCGCGGCACCGGCCAGGCGGTCGGCGTCGTCACCGACGTGGGGCTTTTTCTGGATACGCTACACAAGAGCCTAGCGGAACCGGCGCAGGTCGAGCGTGCATCGGATGTTGCATGAGCACCGTTTCCCCTCTTCGGCCATGGTGCGATTGCCACGCGTTTCCGGCTGGCGCTAAACGTCCTACGGCCATTTCCAAGCGGCGGTCCAGGCGCCCCCGCGTGCTAACCTAACGGCAATGGCGACGAAGCCGCCGCCGACCGCGGAAGTCGAACCGTCCGAAACTCCGCAGCACAAATCGACGCATGCCGGGATCGTTCGTTCCGCCGGCATTGTCAGCGCGGCGGTTCTACTGAGCCGCATCACCGGGCTTGTCCGGGAAGTGGTTCTCGCCCATTTCTTCGGCGCCAGCATGGTCTTCGACGCCTTCCTGGCGGCGTTCCGCATTCCCAACCTGATGCGCGATTTATTGGCGGAGGGCGCCCTTTCGGCGGCCTTTGTCACCACTTTCTCGCAAGAACTATCCTCCAAGGGCGACGAGGCAGCATTCCGGCTTTCGAACCTGCTCGCGAGCGTGCTCGTGCCGATGCTGGCGGTGTTGTGCTTGTTCGGCGTGATCTTTGCGCCGCAGCTTGTCGACGTCATGTTTCCGGGTTTTGGGGAGGTGCCGGGCAAGAAGGAACTAACGGTCCAACTGGCGCGGATCATGATGCCCTTCCTGCTCTTTATCGCTCTAGCGGCGAAAGCGATGGGCGTGCTCAACGCCAAGGGCCGGTTTGGACTGCCGGCGCTGGCATCGGCATTTTTCAACATCACATCGCTAGCCGTTGGGCTCTCGGTCGGCTTCCTGCTCGGACCACGGCTCGGGTTTGAGCCGATCACCGGCATGGCGGTCGGCACGCTGCTCGGCGGACTGGTGCAGTACATCTGCCAGGTGCCGAGCATGCGGCGGATCGGGCTGCGTTTTCGCCCGATTTTCGATCTTTCCGACCCCGGCCTGCGGCAGGTGATGCGCTTGATGGGACCAGCGATCCTTGGGGCGGGGGCGGTTCAAATCAACATCGTCGTCAACAGCATCTTCGCGTCGCAAATCACCAACGCGGCTGGCGTGGTCATTGACGGGCCGGTCTCGTGGCTTGGCTATGCGTTTCGCTTCATGCAGTTGCCGCTAGGGCTGTTCGGCGTCGCCATCGCCTCGGCAACGCTGCCCGCCATCTCGCGCAGCGCCGTCGAGGGGCGCATCGCTGATTTCCGCGACACGCTGTCGCGCTCGCTCGGCCTGGTGTTCCTGTTTACGATTCCCTCGGCGGCGGGGCTTGTTGTCTTGAGCCGCCCGATCATCGGGCTGCTGTTCCAGCGCGGGGAATTCACCGCCACCGACACCGAGCAAACGGCCGTTGCCCTTTCCTACTATTGCGTTGGGTTGGCCGGGTATGCGGCGATCAAGGTGCTGACGCCGGCGTACTACGCGCTGAACGACGTGCGGATTCCCGTGTTGACCAGCATTGTGTCGATTGCGGTCAACTATATCCTGAACTGGGGTTTCATCCGTATCCTCGGGTGGGGGCACGCCGGGCTGGCGTTTTCGACTTCGCTCGTGGCGACCTGCAATTTCCTCGTGCTGTTCTGGCTGATGCGCAACAAAGCCGGCGGCATTGACGGACGGCGCCTGCTGGCGAGCGTCGTGAAAATCTCTGTGGCTTCGGCGCTGATGGCGGCGGCCTGCTGGCTCTGCTATGCCGCGATCGAACAGCGACTCGGCGAGTCGGGCTTGGGCCGGCTCGTCGTTGTGATGGTTGCGCTGCCGCTGGGCTTGTTTGTGCTCTACGGCGCCTGCCGTTGGATGAAGGTGAATGAGCTCAACGCGGCGCGGCAAGCGGTTCTGGACCGCCTGCGTGGCCCGGCTCGCGCGGAACGCTCCGCCAAGCCCTATGATAGAATCGACCGGAACGGTTTTTAGACTGCATGAATCGTGACCTCTCCCTGCTTCGCGACCTGCAATTCATTGACAGGCGCATCCACGAGCTCAATGAAGAGGTCAAGCGCCTCCCGAAATACGTCGCCGAGATCGAGGCCAAGCTCAGCTCCCATAAACAGCAGCTCGAGGTTGACAAGCACACGCTTGCCGACAACCAAAAGTCACGGCGGCAAATGGACGGCGATATCGGCACGCACCAGCAGAAGATTTCGCGGCTGCGCGGCCAGATGAGCGAGGTAAAGACCAACGAGCAGTACCACGCTTTTCAGCACGAAATCGAATTTGAAGAGGCGGAGATCCGCAAGCTCGAGGACCGCATCCTCGACAAGATGGAAGAGGCCGAGACGCTCGAGGGCAACGTCAAAAAGGCTGAGGAAGCGCTCAAGATCGAGTCGAGCAAGGTGCAGCGCGAAGTCGCCGAGACCACGGCGCGCGTGGCCGAAGACGAGCGCGTGCTCATTGAGCAAAAGAAAAACCGCGACGAGCTCACCACGACGGTTTCCAAAGAAGCCTTGCGGCTCTATGAGCATATTCGCAAAAGCCACGGTGGTCTCGCGGTCACCGAGGCGCTGGCCGATCGCTGCCAAAACTGCAACGTCGTGTTTCGCCCGCAGTTCAGCTACCTGGTGCGCAGCAACGAGAACATCATGACCTGCGAGAGTTGCGGGCTGATCCTCTACTACGAGCCGCCGGGTGTGGACGTCGAGGATCCTGCTGGAGATGCGGGCGTAGTCAGCGGCTAAGGCAGAATCCGCACCGGGACCGCGGGCGTTTCGAATCGCCGCAGGCGATCCAATCAATTTTGCCATCGCCATGTCCGAAAATCCATTGACCCAACTGAACGAGGAAGAGCGCCTCTTTCGTTACACCGTGCGGCGCTTTGCCGTGGACCGCATCGCGCCGCACGTGCGCGAGATGGACGACAAAGCGGAATACCGCGCGGACATCATCCAGGAATTCTTTGAGCTTGGGCTGATGGGCATCGAGACGCCCGAGCGATACGGCGGACAGGAAGGTTCGTTCTTCAACGCCATATTGGCGGTTGAGGCCCTCTCGACGGTGGACCCCGCGGCCGGCGTGATTGTCGACGTGCAGAACACCCTCGTCAACAATGCGCTGCTGCGCTGGGGAAACGACGATCAAAAGC
This sequence comes from Bryobacterales bacterium, assembly GCA_040902925.1. GTDB lineage: Bacteria > Acidobacteriota > Terriglobia > Bryobacterales > UBA6623 > JBBDWJ01. The sequence continues at coordinate 3,141 of JBBDWJ010000084.1, forward strand.
AGCGTTACCTGCCGCGATTGTGCCGCGATACCGTCGGCTGCTACGCGCTTTCGGAGCAGGGCTCGGGCAGCGACGCTTTCGCGATGGCCACGCGCGCCGTGGAGAAGGGCAATGCTTTCGAGATCACCGGCCGCAAGCTGTGGATCACGAACGCCAAGGAAGCCGGCTTGTTCGTGCTGTTCGCCAACGCCGATCCGGCGGCCGGGTACCGCGGCGTAACCGCCTTTCTGATCGAGAAGAATTTTCCGGGATTCAAGGTCGGCAAGAAAGAAGACAAACTCGGCATTCGCGCGTCGTCTACTTGCGAATTGATTCTCGACCAATGCCGCGTTCCCAAGGAAAACGTTCTCGGCGAAGTCGGCAAGGGCTACAAAATCGCGATTGAGACCCTCAACGAAGGGCGCATCGCGATCGGAGCGCAGATGCTGGGGCTGGCCGAGGCGGCGCTCCACCATGCCGTGAAATATACGCAGGAGCGCAAGCAATTCGGCAAGCCGATTGCGGAGTTCCAAGCGGTGCAGTTTCAGCTTGCGGAGCTAGCGACCGACGTCGAGGCGGCCCGGCTGCTGGTCTACAACGCCGCGCGGCTCAAAGACGCCGGTTGCAAATTTCTGACGCAGGCGGCGATGGCCAAGCTCTATGCTTCAGAGATGGCGGGGCGCGTGACGGCCAAGGTGGTGGATCTATTTGGCGGCGTGGGGTTCACGAAGGACTATCCGGTCGAAAAACTGTTTCGCGACGCCAAGATCGGCACGATTTACGAAGGCACCAGCAACCTGCAGTTGCAGACAATCGCAAAGCAAATCCTGCGTGGCGAAGACGATCTGTTCGGGCCCGGGTAGGCCGCGCTGACCTTCGGCCTTCCGCAATAACCGGTTTCTACTTTTCCCTGTCCGCCCGGTGCAGAAAATAAAGTCCCACGTAAACCTTTGGGTCGATCAGAAAGCCTTCCTCAACGCGCGCGTCCAGCCACGCATCGGCTTCCGCGAGCGGCGGCAGATGAACTTTGATGTTTTCGCCCTCGACGCCGCCCCCTTCGCCGACCTTCTTGAGTTTTGCAGCCCGTATAAAAGTAATGATCTCGCTCGTCAGGCCCGCCGATGAGGGACTTTTCTGCAAGACCTCCAACTCGCCGGCGCGGAAGCCGGTTTCCTCTTCCAACTCGCGATTGGCGGCCGCCAGTAACTCCTCCCCGTCGTGCGCCTCTTCATCTCCGACCAGGCCGGCGGGCCATTCAATGGTTCGCGACGCGACGGGCTCGCGGTACTGCTCGACGAATACCGCCTTGCCGTCCGGCGTGGTTGCGATCAGGACCGCGACGTCCACCACTTTCGGACGCTCGACGAATTCCCAACCCTTGCGCCGTCGCAGAGTGAGAAAACGGCCTTCGCCGAGGATGCCGTCGGAAGGTGTATTGCTCATGAAATCGAACCTTTAGCGCACGGACGGTAAAGAAATGGCCATGGACACAAACAGGGAGCGGCCGGCGGATTCAGACACTCGCTCGGCTAACCAACCCCTGCTTCGCGATTTTGCAATAAGCCGTGGCTGATCGTAACGTTCGCACCCTTTTTCACGAGTTGCTTCATGGCGTTTGCGACATCCCCTGGCCTCACGTCAATGCCGCGGCAACCATCGCTGACAACGGTGACATTGAACCCCAGCTCGATAGCGTCGAGCGCGCTGAACTTCACGCAATAGTCGGTCGCCAGCCCCATCAAAAAGACCTTTGTGACGCCTTTGTTCTTGAGAAAGTCACCGAGTCCGGTAGCGCGGCGGTGAGCGTTGTCGAAAAACGTGCTGTAGCTGTCGATGCCGGGGTCTTCGCCTTTTTGGAACACCCGTTCGATGTTGGATTGGTCAAGATCCTTATGTAGCTGCGCGCCGTGTGTATGCTGCACGCAATGGTCGGGCCACAGATGCTGCTCGAGCCCATCCAGATCGATCACATCGCCGGGTTTCTTGCCCGGATGCTGTGAGGCGAAACTGCGGTGGCCGGGCGGGTGCCAGTCCTGCGACGCCACGACCAGTTCGAAATGCTTGGCCAGCCGGTTCGCAATCGGCACAACTTCATCGCCTTCGGGAACCGCCAACGCGCCGCCCGGCATGAAGTCGTATTGCAGATCGACGAGGATGAGCGCGTCCATGGGTCCATTGTGCCAGCTTGCGCAAGATCGCTGCTCAGGCATACATATTCCCTAGCGAGCCTATTTTCGCTACGATGAAGAGTGTCAGCGGCCATGTTGCGCTCCCCCCGACAATCCGGCCTGCTCACGCGCCGGGAAATCATCCGCCGCGGCGCGTTCGGGCTAAGCTTGGCGGCTCTCTGGCCGGCGCAACTACGGGCGGACTCTCCACACACTTTCACGCGAGCGTGGTTGCGCTATCGTACCGACCCCGAGAGAATCGCCCGCGTTCTTCCGCCGCTGCTCGAACCCGACGACGCGGCCGAAGTTTGGGTCGAGTATGCGCTGGCGGCGCTTCCCGATTCCAGTGTGTCGACGATCGTCACGCCCGCAACCTACGGCTGGTCGGGCATCTTCGTCACGGCGCGTCATGGGGAAAAGCGCGGCCTGTTCCCAGTGGGGATGTGGGTGTCCGACGAGTGGGGCCGCATCAACGCCCGCGAGTTCCTCGGCCTGAACGTCAAGCAGGCCGAAGTGAATCTCGAGGTCGACGGCAAAACCATCCGCGCGAGTGTTCGAAGATATGAGCGGACTCTACATCAGGTCGAAACCGTGCTCGAAGACGCCGCGTCGGCGAGTTCGGAGACGCTAGCCCGTGAGCAGCGCGGCATTTTCACCTATCTCTATCGCCTGAATCCAAATTGGGCCGAAGGTCCGTTGGGTGTCAGCCCGATAGATCTCGCCATCATCGATAGCGAAAAGAATACTGAATCTGGCGCAAGCTCGGCGCCGGCGGCCGACCGGCATGCGTGCGCACTCGACCAAACCGTATTCCAGTGGGATTATGCTTCGCCGCTGGACCCGGCTATCGAGTTTCCGGTGGAAGAAATTCTCGCCGCTGGATTCGAGAAAGGGACGGCGAGCTCGCTGCTGGCCGATCCGCGAAGCCGCGTTTCGCCGCGGCCACAGGCAAAGGTCCCGGCCAAGGATTTCGAGCCCTGGGCGCTGCTCAACTACGACCGCCCGGTCACGAACGAAGAGCCATGGCGGCCGGCGGGCTGGAGGAACGCGGCGACCGCTTACCGCCTTAGCGACGATGAACTGAAAACGTACCGCGAGCGCGACGAGGTTCGTCTCGGGTCTGTCAACATCGTCGATATTCAGCTTGTGACCGAGCGCGAAGCGTTCCTGGAAGCTTTGCCGCCGCAATTTCAGCCTGGGCTGCGGCTTCGCATCCTGGCGTTGCGTATCGGCGAGAACGATCTTACCCCCGCACCGTTCGATGAAGTGTGGCTATTCGCCTACGGCCTGCTCGAGAATCGCCCGCTGTGGTTTGCGCTCTCGCATATTGTCAGCCCGGGGGGCGATCTGACTTTCGGCCGTGAGACGTTCGGCTATCCGTCGAAGCGCGGGGACGTGAGCATCGTCACTACGCCGATTGATTTCAATCTGCTTGGCCGCCGTAATGGCCGCGACTTCTGCTACAGCGAGGGCACGTTTGAAGGTTTTTCCACGGGTACTTCGCTGGCGCAGATGGATATCGTTAGCCTGCGCAGCGGACCGTTCCGCGACAGCGATCCTGCCGGCGAGCTGGTCGCGCAGCAATGGTATTTCCAGGGCCAGCGCTCGATTGTCGATCGCTCGTCGCTGATCATCGAATTCCCCGGCGAGGGAGCGGCCAGCGGGCTCTCCGACCCCTGGTTCGAGTTCAATCCGTTCCGCGTCATATCGGTGACAGTGATGCAGCACGGCCGCATGCAGCGGATGCCCGGCGAAATCGCCGCCCAAACGCGCGGGATTTCGCGCTATTATTTGGACCGCTGCGACGGCGCGCTGCCCGGCCAGGATCCGGCGGAAGCGGGTGCGCCAAGTTTCCGACCAAGTTTCCGCGTCAAGCCCGGCGTCACCACGCGCTCAGCGCTACGGCTGGACCGCGGATAAGAATCGCCACGTAGCACCGGAATGCTTCCCAATGTCTGTTGCACAGCCAACTTCTCTCACCGCAAAATCAAGGACCACCCCGAGTCTCGTTGCTGGACACGCCGAAGCGCGGCCTGACGCTGCCGCGATTCTCGCGTTGGAACGGCGGCCGCTCACCTATGGCGCCTTCTTCGAGGTGGTTACGCGGGCGGCCAAGCAACTGCGATCCTTCGGGATCGGCCGCAACGAGCGTGTAGCGATGGTGCTGCCGAACGGCCCCGAGGCCGTGACTGCGTTTGTCGCGGTGAGTTCGGCGGCTACCTGCGCGCCGTTAAATCCAGCCTACCGCCCCGACGAGTTCGACTTCTACCTTTCGGATCTGAACGCCAAGGCGCTGATCGTCGCCCGAGGAAGCGATTCGCCAGCGGTCGAGATCGCGCGCCGCCGCGGCGTCATGCTCATCGAGATGGCGGCGGCTGAAGTGGCGGGCGATTTCGAGCTTGCCGGCCCGGCGCGCGCTTCGGATCAACCTGTCGAAGACGAGCTGGCTGAATCGTCTGATATCGCCTTGGTCCTGCATACCTCAGGCACGACGTCGCGGCCGAAAATCGTTCCCCTGACGCACGCCAATGTTACGGCCTCGGCGCGAAACATCTCGCGAGCTCTGGCGCTCACGCCCAACGATCGCTGCCTCAACGTCATGCCGCCGTTTCACATTCACGGCCTGATGGCAGCGGTTCTCGCGACGCTCGAAGCGGGCGCAAGCGTTGTCTGCACGCCAGGCTTCGATGCCATGAAGTTTTTCGCGTGGCTGAGTGAGTTCAAGCCGACCTGGTACACGGCGGTACCGACGATGCACCAGGCGATTCTGGCGCGCGCGGCGCGCAATCCCGAAGCAGCCGCCGCGAGCCGTCTGCGGTTGATCCGTTCTTCATCCGCTTCGCTTCCGCCGCAAGTGCTGGCCGAGCTCGAGCGCGTGTTTCATGCGCCGGTCGTCGAGTCATATGGCATGAGCGAAGCCGCCCACCAGATGGCCAGCAACCCGCTGCCGCCGAAGGCGCGCAAGCCGGGCTCGGTTGGCCCCGCGGCCGGCCCCGAGATCCGCATCATGAACGACGCCGGGGATCTGCTTGAGCAAGGCCAGACCGGCGAGGTGGTCATCCGCGGCGAAAACGTCACGGCGGGCTACGAAAACAATCCCGAAGCCAACCGCGATGCCTTCACCAACGGCTGGTTTCGCACCGGTGACCAGGGCTTCTTGGATGAGGATGGCTATCTTCGCCTCACCGGGCGATTGAAAGAGATCATCAACCGCGGCGGCGAAAAAATCTCTCCACGCGAGGTCGATGAAGTCCTGCTCGATCACCCTGCCGTAGCGCAAGTGGTCACCTTTGCGCTGCCGCACGAAAAACTTGGCGAAGAGGTAGCAGCGGCGATCGTTCTGGTAGGGGATCAGGCGCCAACCGCGAGGGAGCTGCGAGAGTTCGCCGCGCAGCGGCTTGCCGATTTCAAAGTGCCGCGCAAGTTTGTCTTCGTGGAGGAAATCCCCAAGGGACCAACCGGTAAGCTGCAGCGCATTGGCCTCGCAAAAATTCTTGGGCTCGCGTAAACAAGCTATCGGACGTAATCCGCAATCGGAAAGCGCTGCGCTGAACTTTCGCTTGTGCCTCGGTCCCAGGGCAAACGGGATCAAAACCCAGCGGCGTACAAAGCGTCTTTCAACCGCTTTGCGGCGATCTGGTAAGCGGCTTCGCGGTAAGTGCATTCTTGCTCATCCGCGAGGCGAAACACCGCCGATGACGCCGCCACCATTTTCTCCTCGAGGCGCTCGCGCACGGTATTAAGATCCCACGAAAACTGTTGCAGGTTCTGCACCCACTCGAAATAACTGACGGTCACGCCGCCGGAGCTAACCAGAATACTCGGCAGAACCGTGACTCCACGCTCGCGCAAAATGCGGTTGCCGGGGTCGGTGACCGGAGCGTTGGCTGCTTCCGCGACGACTTTCGCATGAACCTGCCGCGCGTTCGACGTGCTGATGACGCCTCCCATAGCCGCTGGAATCAGATAATCGCACTTCATTGCCAGCAGCGCTTCGTTTGTGATCGCTTCGGCGCCGGGAAAGCCCGTCACCGAGCCGGCTTTTCGGCAATGATCGAGGACGCGATCGATCGGCAGGCCGTCTTTCTTGTAGATACCGCCTTTGACGTCACTCACCGCGATAACTTTCATGCCCATCTCGAAAAGGATGCGCGCGGCGTGGCTGCCGACGTTGCCGAATCCCTGGATCGCAACTGTCTTACCCACGAGCGGTTCGCGTTCGTGCTTGGCGTACTCTTGCAGCACAATCGCGACACCGCGGCCAGTCGCTTCTTCGCGCCCCTGGCTGCCGCCGTTCCCGACCGGCTTGCCCGTGACGACGGCCGATGTATAGCCGTAGATCTTGGAGTACTCATCCTGGATCCAAGCCATGACTTGCGCGTTGGTGCCGACATCGGGCGCCGGAATGTCGAGATTGGGTCCGATATTGCGATGCAGCTTCTCGACGTATTTGCGCGTCAGCGTCTCCAGTTCGCGAGTGCTCAGCGCCGCCGGATCGCAATCGATGCCGCCTTTCGCGCCGCCTAGCGGCAGATCGACGAGTGAGGTTTTCATCGTCATCAGGCACGCCATGCCCCGGACGTCTTCGATACTGACGTCGGGGTGGTAGCGCAAGCCGCCCTTGTAGGGGCCGCGCGCGTTGTGATGCTGGCAGCGATAGCCGTTGTAGACCACTACGCTGCCGTCGTCTTTGCGAAGCGGAAGTTGGACCCGAATCTCCCGCGCCGCGATCAGCAGTACTTCGTACGTGCTGTGGTCGTAGTCGAGCCGCTGGCAGGCGTCAAGAAGAAACGCGTCGTGGGTCTCTTGGATCGAAGGCGCTTTGCGCATCGCCCCTCTTTTCTGCCGGCCCTAAACGCGGCTGGCGTGCTGGGATCGGCCGGTGACCGGCTGGAGTCTGAGATGGCTTAAAGGATCACTGAAACGAGCCAAGCGTTACTGCGCCGCTTCGCTCTGCTGTAGCGCCGCTTGTTTCAGCACCCAATCCCGAATCACGTGATACCCCGCGTCCTCGGGCTCGTAACGCACACCACCTTGATGGCCGTCCTCTTCTCCGGTCTGGATGTTGAGCGGCTTACGAAGGAATTTGCTGGCCTCGACGTCATTGAGATCGACGCGTTCCTGCATCTTGCGGTAGTTGCTGAGTAGCTGCTCGGGAGGAATATACCCCGCCGCATCGGGCGGATCAAGATAGAGCGTGGGGACGCGGCCCGGCACGCCGTGGCACGAGATGCATGCCCGGTTGTCGGTCTCGTTGATCTTCGTCATCTCCACGAAAACGTAGTCGCGGAAACCGAGGATGTCCGCGATGAAGGGTTTCGACGGCTCCAGCCGCCGCGCGTCGCTGGCTTGCGAGCCTTTTTGTTCCACGATCAGCTTGCGAAGCTGCTCGCCGTAAACCTCATCGTCGCTGTTGAGGATGTTCTGGATGCTGTTGCGCAGCTCGGGCACTGGTTCCTTCTCGACGTATGCGCCGAGCGCTTTGCGTACCTCGGGGTTCCGGCGCAGCACCGTCTTGTTCGCAAGCCGAATGGCCGTGCGGCGGGTCTCCTCGGGCGCGTCCTCCGAGAACCAGCGCGTGAACATCGCGACGACCTGATCTTTAGCTGCGATGACCGGGTCGATCACATCCACGCCGCGCTCGTCTTTGGTGAACAAAGAAGCGCCGCTTTGGTCGGGTTCGAGCTTCACGTAGTCGATGCCGAAGATGTGGTTGGGATCGGCGTCGGCGTTGGAGCCGATCATTTTCACCGTCAGCCGGTTCGTCCCGTTGGCCAATTCGTGAACCCCAAGCGAAGTCGGGCCCGTGGCGGAGAGGTCGGGCTTGTAGAAATCCATGGGATCGCTGATGTCGCTTCCGTTGAGCGCGAACTGCACGATTCCCATTTCACGGTCATAGAGAAACGCGGAAATGAGATCGTAGCGGCCGGCCTCGGGCGCTTCGACCTCGAAGGTCAGCCGCGCGCCGGGAATTCCTTCGCGCCACCACAGAATGGTGTTCTTGCTGGTCAGCCCGTCGGGCACGATCTGCCCGGTGGTGCGGCCGAAGGTCAACTCGGCGACCTTCAGGTTCTCGGCCTCGACGGCGCCTTCGACGGCCTCTTCCATGGTCGGCGCGCCGTCTTCGAAACCGGCCATCCATTCGGTGGAGGGCAGCCAGAACGCGGGCGATCCGTCTCTGACATATTCGAACACGGGTTTGCGCTGCAAGGTCTGGTTGTCGCCGAGAATGCGGCCCAACAGGGCGGCTTTTTCCTGGCTCGGGGCGGCATCCGGCGGCGCCGCTGAGGGAGCGGGCCGGCCTGCCACGTTCGCCAGAGCGGCGGTAGGCCTGCCGCCATCATCGCTTCCGGCCTGAGGCTGCGCGCCGGGAATCAGCAGCCGGTAAAACTCCTGCTCTTCGGACTCCACGACGTCCGAGAAATCCCATTTGATACGTGACAGGAAGTTCACCAGCGACTCCGCGTCGTCGGTGCGTCCCGCGGCGAGGAAGCGGTCCACTTTTTCGAGCAGCGGGCGCAGCGTGGCAGGAGTCGCCGGCAGCGAAAGCGCCTGCGGGTTCGATAGCGCCCGAGCGGCAACCGCGACCAGATCGAGGTCGCCGGTTTGCAGCAGAGTCAGTACACGCTGTTGCAGCGGCGCGTAGTTGACGTTCGCCGCTCCTTCGAGCGCAATCTTTTTCCACGGGACCGCGCCGTCTGTGTCGCGCTGATAGGTAGAGAGCACAGCGCGGCCGATCACGTCACTGCTGCCTGGCGTGCTATAGCCGAGCTGACCCGGCCCGCCGTCGTTGCCGCGCTCCTGAAAATGTGTTGCGGCGACGGCCGTCAGCCGGCGATCGAGCAGCCGGCCTTCCTCGGGTGTGGCCTTTTCGCGGCGCTCGCCGAGCAGAGTGTAGAGCTTGGCGAGCTCGGGGTATTGGTGGTCGAGATTGTCGCCGCCGGTCTGGTTGGCGATCTGGCCGTTGACGATCAGCAGCGACGCGGTCGAATAGCGCATTGCCATCTCGACCAAAGATTGATCCTCTTCTCGCGCCAGCGCGTCGACCCAGGCACGATTGATCCCATCGCGCAGCGGCGGATTCCACACCCACCAGTGCCAGGCCACTTTGAACGCCCAAGCGCGCACGCCGGCGAAGGGATCGCTGATCGCCGAGGTGAGCAGTTTCTCAAAAGCAGGAAGGTCCGCTTTGCTTTTCGGGCCGAGCAGGTCAACCCGTGTCACGAGCGCCTGCACGATCGACTGCCGCGTACGCTCGCTGCCGTTGCCATAGGCCGCCAGGACCGCGTCCCACCCGGTGTCATCGAGCAGAAGCTGCCGCAGCGACCAAAGCGCCGCCTCGCGGCAGGTCTTCACCGGGTCGTCGAGATGTTCGATGAGAGCCGGAACGCCGTCGTGGGCGAGCGCTCCGCCCAATCCAAGCAGCCCGTAGTAGCGCACCCGCGGATGCGGGTTGCCAGCGGCCTCGATCATCAGATCGGCGAATTCCGGGTTTCCCGAGGCCTGCAATCGCCGCATGCGCGAAATCGTTTCGAGAGGCGTTTCGTCCTTTCGCGGAACGAAATCATCGCGCCGCGCGATTTCCTTTTCTTGTGGGTACAGTAGGCTCAACGCGCGGATGACATACGCGTTGGTGACAAAACCGGTCTGCGCCGATGCGTTCCAAAGGCCGTATTCGAACTGGTTCGCGAGCAGCCACTGAACGGCTTTCGCGACTACCGGATCGTCGGGCTTGTAGCCGGCGGCCTGCAGCCCGAGCAGCGACACAGCCGTCGCGGCCGGGTCGCCGGGCTCGTCCACGCGCGTCCAAGTCACGCCTTCGTCGGGTGTCGTGCCTAGGTCAAAGCCCCACGAGCCATCGTCCTGCTGCAACGCGAGCAGCCGCTTCAGGTCCGCTTGTACGCGCTGTCCAAACTCTTCCTGGAATTTCTTGGCTTCCGCCACGCGCTGCGGATCGTTAGTCAGACTCTCGACGGTCTCGACGTAGTTCTTTGGAAACAGCCGGTGAAAGAACTCGATGCGATGGCCGAGATCGTCGACCACCTTCAGGCGCTTGTCGCCGGTCTCGACGATCTTCTTGGCCTTTTCTTCGATGCCAAAAAAGTATTTCGCCTCGCCGGTGTCCTGCCAGGCGCGATCGAGAATCTCCGCGGCGAACTTGAATACGACGTTGGGTCCGAAGTTCGAGCCCTTGCCGGCAGCGTTGATGCCTTGCGGGTCGGCGGTCTGCAATACATAGTTGGCCGTGCGGCGCTGTTGGTGGCTGTGCAGTTTTTTCGGGCGGAAGGTGCGCTCGTGAAGCACGATGTTGCGCCCGGCCACGCGGCTGCCCGCCGGCGCGTCGCCAAGATCGTTTGGCGCCAAGCTCGTATTCACGGCGGCGTCTTCGAGCTTGATGCTCGGGCGCAGGCTTTCATACATCGTGTTGACCAGACGCCGCCAGCTTTGCACCGTCCCCGAAGGCATGCGATAGCCCTGGCGCATCGCGTCGGCCACGCCCCACACGCCGCTTTGCGTGTGGCAGCTCATACAGTTCTCGCCGAAAAGGCTCGAGCCGTCGCGCACGCGGCGATGCGCGGCGATGTTGCGCGGGCGGTGGATCAGCCAGGCGTCGATCTCGGCAAGCTGGTAGTAGATGGATTGATCGAGCGCCCGGGAAACATTGCTGAACGGCGCGGGATCAACGAGCCGCAACTCGAGCTCATAGCCGGGTTGATTCGCCTCGACGCGCAGATAGTAAACGCCGCCTGGCTGTATCTTGCGCGTGATGAAGGCGCGGAAGTTGTCGTCTTGCTGGTGAATCCGCTCGTTGATGTCACGCCCGTCGAAGTAGCTGTAAACTTGCAACGGCCCGGGGATCACTTCCGCCGGCGGATGAATGTACGGCACGGGATTGGCGTTGCCGAACTGCGAGCGGTCGGGCAACTCGCGCGGCTGGATGTCCTCGGGCGTCGGTTCGCCGGGCTGATAGATTCGTATCCGCGCGCTAACAACCGGCTCCACCATCTGCAAGTTCGCCGTCAGAATTTTTCGCTTCCGGCCCTTGTATTCGATGCGGTACCAATCGTCCGGCGACTTGCCGGTGGCGCTGTTGTTGAAGTACTCCAGATCATCGGCGCCGCCGATGACGCGGATCACTTGATCCTCATCGCCTGCCGAGAACGGAATGGCGATAGCCTGCTCGGGAGTGCTGTTCGGCTCGGTTTCGAGCAGAATATCCCCGCGATGGACCTCTTCAACTCGCCGCAGCGCTAGCTGGATATCGATGCCGCGCACCGCCGGCGTTTTCACGGGAGCCGGCGTTGCCAGAGGCGCGAGCCCCGTATCGCGCGAGATCTCGCCGAGCGGCTGCTCGCGGTCGCTGACGGTCTCAATGACCAGCCGGTAGGCGCCCGATTTTGGCGCGCGATATACCAGATACACATCGGGGTCGAGCGCATGCAGCGTCTTGCGCCAATCGGCCGTGGCCGTCGCGTTCAGGTCGCCGCGGTCTCCCTCGAAAGCCAATTCGGGCAGCGCCGGCCCTTCCCATCGAATCTCAACGCGCCCGTTGGCCGGTAGCGCCGCGGGCTGTGCGATAGCCGCCTGAATTTCGAAAACCTGCCCCTGATCGAGGCGCCACTCCTGCTGCCATGCGCCGTCGAAACGCACGGTCTGCTCGAAGGGAAGACTCGCCGTGCGCGGCGCTTGGGAAAAACCAAAAGAAACCGCTGCCAGGAACGCACCGATCACGCAAAACAACCGTAAAACTCGGAACATGAAGCCTCCGGCGGTTCACACCACCATTGCGATGAAGTTTAACACACCGTTTTGCGGAGGCCTGAGCGAACGCGAGAGTGTAACGGCATTGATTTCATGGGGTTGGTGAGCCTGGGAGACTCCCAACCTGGGCAGGTTTGGCAGGCTTCGCCAGCGAGGTGTCAGACACCGAGAGCCATGCAAAGGGCCTTTTTCATGGCGGCTTCATCGGGATCTCGGCCGGTCCACATACGGAAGCCGATGACCCCTTGGTAAACGAGCATCGACAGACCGTCGAGTACCGGAAGCCCGCGCTTGGCCGCCGCCGCGAGCAAGCGTGTTTGCGGCGGATTGAATACGGCGTCACAAACCAGCATGCCGTCTTTCGTGGCGCTCAAATCCACGTCGGGCATCGCGTCGACGTTGGGATAAAGCCCGATGGAGGTGGCGTTGACGAGCAGATCCACGTCGGCAGGGACGCGATAGGTTCCCTGCCAGGGCTCGTAACGAATGTCGCCGCCGGTCTGCGAGTGCAGGTGCGAAACCATTTGCCCGGCCCGGCCGGCGTCGCGATTGACGACGACGAGCTCCCGCACACCCGCCAGGATCAGCTCGGTAGCGACGGCGCGCGCGGCCCCACCCGCGCCAAGCAGCACGACGCGTTTATCGCTGGGGTCCATGCCGGCGTCGACGCGAACGCCTCGCAGAAAACCCTTGCCGTCGGTGTTCTCGCCGATCAGGCTGTTGCGCTCGCGCCGTACCGTATTGACCGCACCGATCACTTTGGCTTCAGGCGAGATGTCGTCGAGGTAATCGAGGACGGCAACTTTGTGGGGAATCGTCAGGTTGATGCCGCGCATTCCAAAAGCGCGCACGCCGCGCATAGCGTCGGCCAATTGCTCGGGCCGCACTTCGATCGTGAGGTAGCGCCAAGCGAGGCCGGCGGCTGCGAATGCCGCTTCCTGCATGACGCCGGTCGGGTTTTCGGCGACCGGATATCCCAGCACTCCGACCAGTTCGGCTTTATAGTTCGCGGGCATTTCTTTCTCTTCGCTGCGAAAATGGTTTCTTGATTAGGTCTCTAGGAAGTTTCTTGCGGCGTGCGATTGTAATTGGTTTCCGGGAGAAACAACAAGTGGATGCAGGTATGGAAACCAACATCTTGACGCATTAGCAGCCCGGCGTGTCAAGTAAAGGAGATAAATTCATACCGCAAGGAAGTTAAATCTCCCGGGGATTAGCAAGCCGCCTCAAGGAGGCCCTTGCGGGCGGGCGCTGTTCCCAGCGACGCACGAAACAGCGCTGGCGCCGGAGCCCGCGCGAGCCGGCTCGATGCGGATACTGCATGAACAGCCAGCTCTTGGCAGCCTGGGTCGTAGTCGCTTTCCCACCGGCGTTGGTGGTCTTTGCCGACGGCTTCCGCCGTGCCCGAGCAATGTCCGGCGGCCTCCCGGTGTTGCCGCACAATTGACAGCGACGGATGCCTCCAGCTATGCTCGTCGTATAGCCTTTACGTTCGATCCGGATTAGGAACACGAATGGCCGGCCCTCGCCGGCCAAACTGTTGTATAGGGAGTTCTATGGCAAATACTGCCTCAGCGATTAAGCGCATCCGTCAGACCAAGAGGCGCGACGCGAGAAACCAGCGCAACGCCAGCCGTTTGAAGACCGAGGTCCGCAAGCTCAAGAAGGCGCTGGAAACCAGCGACGCTGCCTCAGCCAAGGATCTGCTCAAGCCGACCATCAGTGTCTTGGACAAGTCGGTTCAAAAAGGCGTGTTGAAGAAGAACACCGCTTCCCGCATCAAGTCGCGGCTCACGCGGCGCGTTCGGAGCTTGGCCTCCGCCAAGGCCTGAGCCCGCCCACCCCAGACCTCAAGCCGTCATTTCCACAACGAGTTGTTCGATGATGAGGCGGTCGTTCGGCCGCTCGCGTCGGAGATCCCGGTCGGCGTTGAACAGCCCGATCAGGGCTCGCTCCAATTCGAGGCGGGAAAACTTCTGCCCCACATCGAGGATCTGCCGTGCCCGCGCCGGCCAGATCGGCGTGCCCTGCGACTGAAACAGCCGCGTGACCTGCGGCACCGCCCGCGCTCCTTGCTCTTTGGCCGCCAGCGCCTGACGGAAAAGCCGCGCCAGCATGCTGAGCTGCAGCGGCCAATATCCGCCCGTCTTAGCGAGCGTATCCACTAAAGCCAGAGCACGCGAACGGTCTTTTTGAGCCAGCGCGTCGGTGAGCTCGAAGACACCGCTTTGACGCGCTTCCGGAATCAGCACTTCAAGATCCTGGCTGGTCACCGCGCGCTGGCCTCCGATGTAAAGCGACAGCTTTTCGAGATCCGCCGAGAGCCGCGACATGTCGTTGCCGAGCATCTCGACGAGTTCGGCCAGCAGGTCTAGCGCAATGTCGAGCTTGTGGTGTTTGGCGACGCGCTGCGACAGACTCGTCGCCTCATCGCTGGTGAGCGGCGCGAGCTCTACGGTTTGGGGCACCGCGGCGAAGAACTTCGCGACACGCTCGAGCTTGGTCTTGTCTTCGCGGTCGCTCCAGTCATAGCGGCGGCACTCGATCAGCAGCGTCACGCCGGGCGTGGGGTTTTTGAAGTAGGCCGCCAGCGACGCTGTCTCGGGCGAATCACCGCGCGCGGTTACCCGCCGCGGCAAAGCGGCGTCGGCGTTCATCCCGACGATCAGCCGATCCGAGGCGAACAGAGACAGCGTGCGCGCCTCGCCGAGCAGCTTGTCGAGCGGTTGATCTTTGAGGTCGATCTCGATCAGTCCGTCTCCGCGATCGGCACTGTCGCCAAGAACGGCTTTGATCAACGCTTCGCGGCAACGGTCGCGAAAGAATAGCTCGTTGCCGAGAAATAGGTAACCGGCCGCCGGGCGGCCTTTTTCGAGTTGGGCTAGAAGGGCCTTGGGTTTCATGAATCGAACCTAAATGGAAGCGAGAGCGGCATCGATGCAGCCCGCTGCGCTCGCATCCATCGCCGCAGGGCGATCCGAGCCCCATCCGCAAGGGTAGGGCCATATTCTTCCGATGTTACCTGCATCGATGCCGTCATGCAGCTAGCGACTCGATAGGATCGTTGAAAGCGTGTGCCCCACCCTTGCGGGTGAGGCTCGGATCGCCTACGGCGATTTCCTGATTCTTAAAACCGCAATCGACGCACCAGGCCGGGTGACAACACTAAAACCCCGATAGGATAGCCGAAACCATCTCGCGCGCGGCCGACCGCCCAGACCTTTGAATCGCGGCTTGGCGCTCACCGAAATACGCTTGCGGGTCGATGCTGACCTCGTACGTCTCGGTCAGGATCATCCGCGGGTTCTCGTAAACGACCTGGCCGGTTTCGTGGTCGCGCAGCGCGACGTGGAGGTGTGTTTCCGTCTGTACGGTCGAAGCGCGGTTGCTTTGCGGGTCGTAGGTCGCCGGAAAATCACGGAACAGCAGGATCGTGGCGTGCAACGTCGCGTCCGCACCCTCGTCGTCGGTAACGATGTGATAGCGCGTCCGGGTGATGAATTCCGAGACCACCGCTGAGCGGATGTTCTGTTCGATCTTGTACTCGGTCGTGGCGTTTTCAAAAGGAGGTATCGAGATCGAATGAATCGTGTCGGGCAGCATATTGGCGCTGCCGGCGGTACGGTAGCCGCAGGAAGCCGTCCAAAGCGGCAACGAAAGCGTTACCGCCAGAAGCGCGGCCCCGTGCGCAACGAATAACGGACCCATCGGACGGCCCCTCATTGATTGTCCAGGACTTCGCTGTGGGGCTGCGGCTCGTTGGGTCGAAAGCGCCGCCGTGCAACGCCGGCGACCCGCGTAACGATACCGCTGGCGACAAACACCGTGGCCATCGCAAGCAGCACCGGCTGCGAAAAATTCCAGACCAAATAGATCAGCGTCGCGAAGAAGATGACCATCACCAAAGACGGAATCTGCAGCACGCTGATGTCCTTGAAGCTCGCATAGCGCCACGTCGAGACCATCAGAAACGAAAGCAGCCCGATCAGGGCCAGCCACAGTACGCCGGCAGGCCACCAATTCTCGATGGGATAACCGTCCTGAAAGTGGATCACCGCCGCGAGCATGCCGGCCGCGGGCGGAATCGGCAGCCCCACGAAATAGCGGCGTCCGGGGCGCCCGGGATTCTTCGGCCGCGGATTGTGCTGCACGTTGAAGCGCGCCAGCCGCGCGGCGCCGCAAGTGAGGTAGAGAAACGTGATGAGATAACCGATGCTGGGCAGCATCTTTTCGAGCCACAACAGAGAGCGCAGCTCGGGGGCGCGAATCCCCCAGGCGAAAGCCAGCACGGCGGGGGCCACGCCGAACGCAATCACATCGGAAAGCGAGTCGATCTCTTTGCCGAATTCGCTGACCGCATTCGTCATGCGCGCGATGCGGCCGTCCATGCCGTCGGTAAACACGGCCAGACCGATGGCGATGGCGGCGTGATTATAGAGCTGCGCCGCCTGCGCGCCGGCCTCCGGCGGCAGCGAGATCGCCTGCACGGTTTTCATCAGGCAGTAGTAGCCGCAGAACAGCGTGCCAACGCTGAAAATCGTGGGCAGCGCGTAGTTTCCGCGAGGCGCTTTCGCATTGGCTGGCTGGTTCATGGCTCAAACGCTTCGACGACGCGCCAGGATCGAGCTCCCGCCGCGTACCTTGTCACCCGTGCTGACAGTCAGTTCCCAATCCGGCCCCAGAAAAACATCCACGCGGGAGCCGAACTTAATCAGACCGAAGCGTTCTCCCTTCTGGACTTCGTCGCCGACTTTCTTGCGGCAGACGATCCGGCGCGCGATCAGGCCGGCGATCTGCCGCGTGACGACCTGCGTGTCGCCCGCACTAATGGTAACCGTGTTCTGCTCGTTGTCGGACGAAGCGTCTTCGCGGTGCGCCATGACGAACCGTCCCGGCTTGTAAGCCACTTCCGTGATGCGTCCCGCGACAGGCACGCGGTTGACGTGAACATTGAAGATGTTCAGGAAGATGCTGACGCGCGTTCGGCCTCCATCGACCTGCCGGATATGAACCACCTTCCCATCGGCCGGCGAAACGGCCACCGGGCCGTCAGGAATAACCCGCTCAGGGTCGCGGAAGAAATAAACGCAGAACAATGCCAGAGGAAAGAAAACCGCTCCCCAGCCCGGGTGGAAAAAATAGCTGACCAACGCGCCGGCCGTGGCCAACGCGACTCCGTAGTAAATGCCGTCCTTCTCCATGCGGCGATGTAAAGTTATTATACCAATCGGTCTCCCGCGGTACGCTCGTGATCGGCTCGACGTGGAGCGGGAAACCCCGCTGAGAAACAATGGTTTATAGACCACAAAGCGGCGTCATGGTGGACCCCAAGCGAAACGTGACCAACTTGGCATCCCTCGCCAGAAATGGAGGTCGCCTTCAGACTGCTTCACAACCGCGGCGTCTATTCGTGCCGCAAGGCTACTATCGGATCGACACTGGCCGCCCGTCTTGCCGGCAGGTACGCCGCCAGCAGCGCGACAACAACCATCGCCGTGGCGCCGAGTGCAATTGGAGCCGGGTTGCCGATCGGCAAATCTTCCATCACGCTTGCCGCAAAGCGTTTGCTCCACAGCGCGATGGGAATGCCGAGCACCAGCCCCGCCGCGACCATTCTTAGCGCATCCCACAGAATCATTCGCGTGGCGTCGCCGCGCGTCGCGCCCAACGCCATGCGGATGCCGATTTCGTTGCTGCGGCGCGCTACTGTGTACGCCAGCAACCCGTAGAGGCCGATGGCGGCGAGCAGCGACCCCAGCGCTCCAAACACGACCGACAACAGCGCCGTGAGGCGCTCGGGAACCATCGCCGCGTCGACTTGATCGGCCATCGTCGTAACGCGATCGATCTTCACGCCTTTCAGAACGTCGCTCACGGCGCGGCGGACCTCGCCCACGATTGCTGCCGGGGCCGCATCGGTCCGAAGAGTGAAGTTGCTCCCCCGCAGGCGGGGCAGATAGATGGTCTTCAAGGTAGGTTCTTGCGGGTCAATATACTTTGCATCCCCCGCCACGCCCACGATGTCGTAAGGCTCTTCGTCGCCCTCGATGGTGAAGCGCTTGCCGATCGGGTTGCCGTCGCCGAAATAGAATCGGGCCATCGTTTGGTTGATGACGGCCACGCGCGGGCCACCGTAGTCCTGAAAGGTAAAGTTGCGCCCCGCAAGCAATGGTGTGCCGTAGGTTTCGAAGTAGCCGGGCGAAACCGCGTTCAACGAGAGGTAGCGGCGCTCCCCGGGTTTGTCCTGATAGCCTTCGACGTTGACGTGCTGGCTCCATCCGGCGCCCGAGATCGGAGTCATTCCGCTGAATGCCGCGGAACGCACGCCCGGAATGGTTTCGAGACGGTCCAGCAGTTGGCGAGACGCATTCGACAGTTCCTCGGCCTCATATCCGCTGCCTTCGGGATCGAGTCTTAGCAGCAGCAGGTTGTTCTGCTCGAAGCCGAGGCCGTCTCGAAGATTCGACAGGTGGTGGAGAAACAGACCGGCCGCGCTCAGCAGCAACACCGACAGGGCGACCTGCGAGACCACCAGGCTGTTTCCGAAAAGCCGCCCGAAGCGGGTCTCGACGCCTTTGCCCGCCGCGCGCAGTGAAGACGCCGGCGCCGCTGACATGGCTCGCAACGCGGGAACCAGCCCGAATAGGACGCCGGTGAGCAGCGCGACTCCTGTCGTGAACAACAACACACGCGAATCCGGCTCGACTGGAATCTCGAGCGCCCGCGGCAGCCCAATCATTCTTCCGGACGCAATGATGCGCACCAGCGCGCCGGCGCCGAAGTAGGCGAGCCCTGCGCCGATCAGAGTGCCCGCCGTGGAAAGCAACAACGACTCGGTCAGCATCTGGCGGAGCAGCCGGATCTTGCCGGCGCCCAAGGCCACGCGCAACGCCATTTCGCGCTCGCGCGCCGCCCCGCGGGCGAGCAGCATGCTGGCCACGTTGGTGCAGGCGATCAACAGCAGCAGCCCTACGACGGCCATCACGAACAGCAACGGCCTGGCGAAGCGGTCACGCAGCAAAGTGGGGCTGGCGCGTGCCGGCTCCAAGTCAAACTTCAGGCGGCTGAGATAGTAGTCGGTCTTCAACTTGGCCTGGTCGAAGGTCTGGAAATAGAGCGTGGACAGCTCGGCCTTTGCCTGATCGAGCGAAACCCCGGGCTTTAGGCGTCCGATCATGGCCATTCCGTGGCTGGTGGCGGCGCCCCCGATCAGCACATCGGTGGACAGTGGCACCCAGATCTGCGCGAGAGCCGGCGGCGGGATTCCAAAGAACTCCGGCTGCGTCACACCGACAATCGTGACCGGCGAATCTCTGAACCGGATTTGCGTGCCCACGATCGCAGGGTCGAGGTTGAACCTGCTTTGCCAGTAGGACCAGCTCACGACGGCCACCGGATCGGCGGTTTCGGAGTCGTCGGCCGGGCCAATCAGGCGTCCGATCGCGGGCTGGACTCCGAGAACCTCAAAGTAGCTGCCACTTATGTATTGGGCATCGATGCTCTCGGTTTCGGAGTCTTCCACAGAGACCTGCGAGGAGTGGGGACGCGAAGCAGCGATGAGCCCTGACAACACCTGATTGTTGTCGCGCAAGTGCAGGTAAGCGTCGAAGTCGGCGTTGAGGCGTGGTTCGTTGGGAAACTGGTGCAGCAGTTCGACAAGCTGCTCTGGTTCGCGCACCGGAAGCAGACGCAACATGAGGGTATTGATGAGGCTGAAAATCGCGGTGTTGGCGCCGATGCCAAGAGCGAGGGAGAGCACAGCGACGGCGGTGAACGCGGGCGCGCGCCGCATCATGCGCAGGCCGTAGCGGACGTCCTGCCAGATCCGGTCGAGCCAGTTCCAGCGCCACACCTCGCGGGTGATTTCGTGGATTCGCGTGCGGTTGCCGAACTCGCGGCGGGCGGCCTGCTCGGCGGCCTCGGGCGATTCGCCGCGTTCGATCCGGTCGCGCACCGCCATCGCGAAATGAGCCTGGATCTCTTCGTCGAATTCCTGCTCCCGGGGTTCGCGCGAAAACCACGGCCATCTCATGACGTTTGACCCTCGTTGTTGGCGGGGTTCATCAGGCGGCTGATCGCCGCGCTCATCTCGTTCCAGCGGCTGTGCTCGTGGGTGAGCTGCTTTTGCCCCTCGGCGGTGAGCTGGTAATACTTGGCGCGCTGGTTATGCTCGGAGGTGCGCCACTGGGACTCGATCCAGCCGCGCTTTTCGAGCCGATGTAGCGCCGGATACAATGATCCGGTCTCGATCTGGAAAAAATCATCCGAGCCGGCGCGAATCGCCTGCCCGATCCCGTAGCCGTGCTGCGGTTTCCAGCGGAGCGTTTGGAGGACCAACATATCGAGCGTGCCCTGTAGCAGGTCAACGCGGTTGCGCGGGTGTTCATTTCTAGCCATGGCTGTAGATACTCTACATCCAAGGCGATAGATTGTCTACTTCTTTTTCTCAGCGCGTCAGTCTCCGGCCAGGGCTCTAAGCCGGGTAACGCCACCCGCTACTCGCGGTGCATGGGCTGATCCATCCGAGAGGGAAGAGTACCTCTCGATCCGGCTAAAGGTAGGTACGAAAGCCGTAACCTATAGTACCCAATCGTCCACAGTCCTACGAAAGACACTCTATGACTCATGTGAGTATGGTAGTGTGTGTGAAATGAGTTACAGGCTTCAGGTGTTGATTCCAGAGGACTTGCATTCTTCGGTGCGCAAAGCCGCGCAGCGCGGCGGTGTTTCCAAGGGCGAGTGGGTACGCCGGGCGATTGACGAGGCTTTGCACCGCCACTCCGATGAATCGGGGGCCAGTGGCGACCTGGTGGCCCGTCTTGCGTCCCTGAATGCCCCGACGGCCGACGTCGAGACCATGGTGCGGGAAAGCGAGCCGGCGCAGTTGTGAGGGTTTTCATCGACTCCCATATCCCGATGTACGTGGCGGGCGTCGAGCATCCCAACCGCGAGCCGGCGCACAAGTTCCTCGAAAAGGTCCACCGCGGGGAGGTCGAAGGCTGTTGTAGTACCGAAGTGCTGCGCGAGATCCTGGGCCGCTATACGACGATTCGCCGCCACGACTACGCCAACAAGGTCTACGACATCTTCGTGCGGATCTGCCCGGTCATCTTCAGCGTGACCCTGGCGGATACGGATCGCGCCAGGGAGCTGTTGCTGCTCAGTTCGCGGATCACGGCCCGCGAGGCGATGCATGCGGCGGTGATGCTGAATCAGGGCGTGGAATGGATAGCTTCGTTCGACAAGAAGTTTGACCGCATCCCGGGCGTTCGGCGAGTCGAGCTGTGAGCCTGATTTTCTAGCTCGAACGGAACAGCAGACCGGCAGGCCGGAACGTCCCGCGCTAGTCGGCGTCGTTTTGACGTCGTGCCCGTAGAGCTGCGACCTGCCCCTTCCGAAAATAGTCGAGCGCCAGGCTGAGGATACGGATCGATTCCTGGGGCGCGTGAAACCCGGTGGAGTTTTCCGACTCGGCCAGGTCGAGCAAAAACTGTCCCTTGCGGTGCCATTGGCGCGCTTCGGCCAGCCCGGCATCCGCAACGCCCGCCTTTCGCGCCGCGGCGATCTCGTCGAGCAGCGCCATCAGCGCGTCCATGGCTACGTTGCGCGTATCGAAGAACCGCGTCTGGATCGTCTCGACGCGGTCGAGCAACTCGGTCTCGGTGGTGTGATGGCAGCCCTGGCAGGCGCGGTTGACGTTGAGCATCGGGCTGCGCACGTGGTGGTCGCTGATTTTGAAACCGCCGACGCGCTTGTAAGGCATGTGGCAATCGGCGCATGTCACGCCGGCGCGGGCGTGGATGCCCTGGTTCCAGGTTTCGAACTCGGGGTGCTGCGCCTTGAGCATGCGGGTGCCGGTTTCGGCATGCGTCCAGTCGACGAAGTCAATTTCTTCGTAGTAGTCGAGTATGTTCTCGACTTGGATGCCCTTGGCCCACGGAAAGACAAGGCGCTTTTCCGGGCCGCGGAAGTAGTATTCGACGTGGCATTGGCCGCAAACATAAGTGCGCATCTCCTGCGCTGAAGCGTCGCGGTTGACGTCGTAATCCGCGACGCCTTGCGAAGCTTTCAGCGCGCGAATGCCTTCCATGAAGGCGGGTCGCGTGACGCGAAGCTGCATGCCCGCGGGATCGTGGCAATCGATGCACGAAACGGGGTGCTCGGCCAGCTTGCGCGCTTCGCCGTACGACATCTGGTTCAGCTTCTCCCAGCCGGCGAACAGGTCGCCGCCTCCGGCTTCCTTATAGGGCACATAGACCGAGGCGTGGCAATTGAGGCAGGTGCCCGGCTGCTTGAAATCGCGCACACGCTCGGTGTAGTTCTGGTCGAGCAGCATGTAGGCGTGGCCGCGGGCCTCGCGAAAATCCACCGAAAACGCGTAGCCTGCCCACATGCGCTTCAGGCGCGGGTCTTCTTCGAGGCGGCTGCGGGCGACCACCATGCGCGGATCGGCTTCGGTGGGCGTATGAGGCAGCGCCTCCGAGCCGCCGTAGCGCGTGCGCTGCATGTCGACCGTGCGCTTGTAATCGTCATATTGCAGCGGAAAATTCTTGCCCCACACCGCAGGGTCGGTCGTGTTGTCGTCAAGCTCAACGACGCGGAAGAAAGGCTCGCGGGCTTCCTGCTGGCGCTCGAAGATGTTGATCAACAGCCCGCCGACGGCGATGGTCGCCAGGGTGGTGATCACGATGGTGAGCAGCAGCACGCGGCGGGTGCGGGTTGGTTTGTCTTCCGAATTGGCCATGGTTTTCACCTAGAAAATTCGCGATCAGAAATGCGGATGCCCCACGTCGCGGTGGCACGAAACACATCTTACGCTGTCTTCGCTGCCCCGGACGCTCTCGATGGCGTGAACCATCTCGGAGTGGCATTTGCGGCAAGCCTGCTCGGTAACCGCCGCGTTACGGGCATGCACCTGAATGTGGTCGGGGAACTCGCCGGTCGTAAACGCCAGCGAATGAAAAAAGCCGTTGAGCATTTTGGTGTAATACTTCGGAACCAACCCGGGGGGAGTGTGGCAGTCATTGCACACGGCGACCGAACGATGGCTCGCCTTGATCCATCCGGAGTACTGCTCCTGCATGACGTGGCAGTTGGCGCAGGCCGCCGGATCGTTGGTGAGATACGAAGAGCCGCGGGCGTAGCCGAAGGTGAAAAGGCCGAGGCCGATCAGCAGGCCGCAGGTGACGCCCAAAACCACAGTCAGCTCAGCGCGCCCGGCGGCGGTCGAGGCTGCACGCATCGTTGGTTTCGAGCACATGTTGGCTTCTACCATAGCAACGGCCGGCCGAATCGGTCACGAGCCCCATCATTCGCCCCGGCTTGGGCCTATCTTTCCGGATCGGTCGATATGGACCACACCTGTACGCTCTAGGGTGTATGAAGCAGCTAACTTCCATGGAACGCCGGAGTCCGAGCGCTCAGCCACAGATGCCGCGTCTGTATGCTGGTATGTATGAAGCGGTTGAACCTCAATGTGACGCCGGAGTTCGAGCGCGACCTGCGGTACATGGAGCGGCGCAAGATTGCGCGTAAGTCTGACGCGATTCGAGCGGCGGTTCGCGAGGCCGTAACGAAGAGTTCCGACGCGCAGGAGTATGACTACCGAGCCTGGCTCGGAATGGGATTGAAGCCCCCCCTGAACAAACGCCGCCGCTTCCGCAGTGAGGACGACTTGTGGTTTGCACGCGAGTCACACGCAAAATTCGCGCAACGGAAGGAGTCCTCACTTCTGAGCAACCGCCGGGAGAGCTGAGCGCCGGCACTACAGCTTGAACTGCCACTCCCGCACCGCTTCCGGCTGCACCCATTTGCGGATGCCGCCGATCTGGTTTTCCACCCAATAGCGCCGCCAGTCGATTTTCTCCGGATTCCAGGGCAGCCGTTCGCGATCCGCCGCGCTCAGGCAAGCATAGGCCTGCCGTATGTTGTGGGTCTCGAAAACGTAGCGGTTCTTCAGAATGAACGGCAAATATTGATCGAGCGTCTGCTCGCGAAACGAAGCCTGCAAGCCGAGCGTGCGCAATGCCGCCGACCAGCGCGCCGCCGCGCGGTTTCCCGGTAGTCCGGACGCTGCGATTTTTTCGGCGACGGTGCGCGCGGTTTCGAGGCGCTGCTGAAGCTTCTGCCGCCGGTCGCGCACCTGCGCCTCCGAAAGAAACCGCAACCGGCGTAGCGGGTCGAGCCAAAGCGGCGGCCGCGTGACGCCGTTTCCCGCCTGCCGGGCGGCCTCCTCGTCGAGCAATGTAACCAGATCGGCAAGATCGAACGGGTTTTGATCTGCCGTCGCCAGTTGATAAACAGGCGTGTGTTCCCGCCGCGCATGAAGGCTCGTCGGATCGGCGAGCTCCGCTTCGGGCGCCTGCTCCTCGTTTAGCAGCAAGGCCGCGACCGCCAGCGTGGCCGCCGCCACCTGGTCGACCGGCACCACTTCGAGCGCGATATCGGGACGCATTGGCCACTCTTTGAGCCCGCCGAGCGCCATCAACACTAAGGGCGCGGCGGTGCGGCCTCCTTCGATCCAGCCGGGGAAGGGGAATTCGAGCGAACTCTCAACGATCGCCGGCCGCACGATGGCGTATTGCAAACCGCTGCGCGCCGCTTCACGAACCAACGTCTGCTCGCCGAGGCTTTTCGCGTACGTGTACGTGTTGACCCAGCCCCAACGCTCGGCGCGCTGGCGGCCCAGTTCGATGAGCGCTTGCGTGGTTTGGCGCGACCGCTGCGGATCGCGCGCCGTGAGGGCGTCTATTTGCTCGCGGCAGGATTGCAACTCGACGGCGGCATCGAAACTGTCGTCGTCGGCTCCGGCGCGCCGCGGATAAAAGCCGGCGACCGGCTCGCTTTCCTCGACCAGCCCGTCGGCACGTCCGGCGACGTAGCAAGTCGAGATGTGCAGCAGCCGCGCACCAATCGTCTCGGCGAGCGCAACCAGGCGCTCGACTGAATCGACGTTCGCGCGCAGCGACTCGTCGACGGCCGGAAAGAACTCGACCAGCCCGGCGCAGTTGAGAATCAGCCGCACACGGCTCCAGTCATGCACGCGAGGACCGGAGGCGTCGATTTCCGCAGCGTCGCCCGCCCACACCGTCACCTTGCCGCGAATCCAGTCCGCGCCGCGCTGGTCGACGAGCGGTTTCATCGCCGGGGACTGCAAGATGTCGGTCTCAAAGCGCTCCTCGGCGCTGCGCCCGCGGCGCGGCCGGATCAGCACGTGGACATGCTTGGAATCCGGATAGCGGTCGAGCAACAGGCCGAGTATGATTTTGCCGAGAAAGCCGTTGGCGCCGGTCAGTAGAATTTCATTCTCGCGGAATGTTTTGGCGACGTCGATCAATTCGTATTTACCTGCTTCAATTGTGACGCGAAGATGTGTGTAGCGCTACTCCGAGCCTCGGGAGTCAGCCCACGTTGAGCTCTCGCGAGGTCGTACACTATGCAAGTAATTCGCCGCTGGCCCCACCTAGCTCAGCGCGGGTTGACGCCTGCAGGCCGGAATGACCCGTCCCGCAGATCGTTCAAGCACCGTGCAATCGACCGTACAATAGAGACCATGTGGCGCGATCCCAGCCTGCACCCGCTTTCCCACCAGCACCAGCACGGCCTGGCGCTGAGCGTCCTGATCGACCGCTGGCTCAAGGCCGACTCTTCATCGAAAATCGCCGATGATCTCGCCGGCAAGGTCGCCGCGGCCTGGGCCGTGGAGCTACAGGGCCATTTCCAGGTCGAGGAAGGGGTGCTGTTTCCGGCGGTCGAGCCGTACCTGGAATCCAAAGCGATCGTCGCGGAGCTGATCGAGCAGCATCGGCAAATGGAAGCGCTAGTTGGAAAGATCGCCGAGGCTGCCGGGCCCACGCGCATCGAGCTTTTGATAGAGTTCGGGCAGCTTCTGAGCAGGCACATCCGGATCGAAGAGAGGCAACTGTTTGAGGAGATCCAGCAGCGCCTCTCGAAAGACGAAATCGCATTTCTGGGTAAGCAGATCGACGAAAACGTCCAGCGGATTTGCCCAAATACGGACAAGCTGCCATGGGAGCCTGGGGCGTCCAAGCCGTAGGGGCAGCGCCGTGCGGCCGTCGGAGTCTGCCCTGGAACCACCCGCAGCAACGCAGGCAACGTCCTAGTGTCCTTCCGCTCTTTTTGCCTTTTGCCTTTTGCACTTTGCCTTTTGCCTTGCCTTCCTCTCCCTATCTTTCCCTCCTCCGTCCTGTCCTACGCCCCGGTTCGCGACCTTCCCCTCTGGCCCCTCTGACGAAGCGATATAACCTGCCCAAACAGGGCCCGTAGAGTAGCGGTCCCATTGACAACCGCGCGGCTTAACCCTAAACTTTCCAATAGTATGCTACGTAGCATGCTGTGAGGGCCCGATGTTGAATTCGCCGCCTGAGCGCTGGGGGACGCGCCGGTGCGGCACCGGTTCCCTGGTTGCCATTCTCTGGCTTTTTTGCGCGACCGGCGCCGCCTGGTCCCAGTCTTCCGAAAAACTCTCGTTCTCGAAGGACGTTCTTCCCATCCTGGAACAACGTTGCCTCGTCTGCCACGGCGAGCTGCAGCGCCAATCTGAACTTGATCTGCGCACGCGCCAAGCCATGCTGAAGGGTGGCGCCAACGGCACCTCTCTCGTGCCGGGCGATGCCGTGGAAAGCCGCTTGTACCGGCGTATCTCCGGCCTCGAAGCGCCCGTCATGCCCATGGGCGCGGAGATGCCGCAGGAGGAAATTCTGATCGTGCGCGATTGGATCAACCAAGGCGCGCACGTCGAAGCGGATTCCGAACAAACAGCGGCGGCCGAAGCGGACAAAAGACCCGAGGACTGGTGGGCATTCCAAAAGCCCGTGCGGCCCGCCGTGCCCGAGACGGCCGACGCACGCTGGGCAAGAAATCCCATTGATGCGTTCACCTACCGCAAGCTTCAGGAAAAGGGTCTCAAGGTCGCGCCACGCGCCGACAAAACCACGCTCGCGCGACGCGCCTATCTCGATCTGCTGGGACTGCTGCCCAGTCCCGCGGAAGTCGATGCGTTCGTCAACGACAACGCGCCCGACGCATTCGCGCGCCTGGTCGATCGCCTGCTCGAATCGCCGCACTATGGCGAGAGGTGGGGACGCCACTGGCTCGACGTTGCGCGGTACGCCGACAGCGGCGGCTACGAGCACGACTTCGACTATCCCGCCGCTTGGCGCTATCGCGATTACGTTGTACAGTCGCTCAATGAAGACAAGCCCTATGACCAGTTCCTGCGCGAGCAACTGGCGGGCGACGAGCTCGACAAGGTGACCTTCGAGACTCTGACGGCGACGGGATTCAATCGCGTCGGCCCCACCGTCGGCTACCGCGAGAAAGACAATCCGCAGTATCGCTACAACTATCTCGACGACATGATCGGCACCACCAGCCGCGTCTTCATGGGCCTCACCGTGAACTGCGCGCGCTGCCACGACCACAAGTTTGATCCGATCACGCAGGTCGAGTATTACCGCATGATGGCGGTGTTCTTCCCCTACGTGGACTACGAATGGCCGCTGGCGTCGCCCGAAGAAGTAGCCGCGTACGAGACGAAGAAAGCTGAGGTCGAAGGGCGCATAAAGCCCCTAAAAGACCGCATCGGCGAGATTCAGGCTCCGTACCGCGAGATTGCTTTCGAGGAGAAGCTGAAGGAGTTTCCCGAAGACATTCAAGCAGCCGTCCACACTCCGGAAGAGCAGCGCACCGAAGGGCAGAAGCTGCTCGCCGCGCAGGTGAGCACGCTGCGAGGCGGCGGTGTCGACAAGCTGATGACCGACGAGCATCGCGCCGAAGTCAAGAAGCTCGAATCGGAAATCAAAGCGCTCGAAAAGCAGATGCCCAAGGATCTGCCGTTTGCGATGGGTATTCGCGACGGCGACTTTCGTTTCTCCCCCGACGGCCGCGGCGACGAGCCGCTGCCGGGCAAGGGTGAGCGAATTCGTTACGACTTCGAGGGGACCTTCCTGCCGGTTGCGGGCAAGCCCTACGAGCCGCCGCAGGCGCGCATTCTGCCGTCAGCCGATTACAACGATCAGGGCGACCCCGTCGAACCCGGTTTTCTGGCCGTGCTGAGCGATCACAATCCGCCGACGGAGGTTCCACCGGCGAACGATCACGTCACCACCGGCCGCCGCCGCGCCTTGGCGGAATGGCTGCTTTCCGAAGATCACCCGCTGACCGCGCGGGTCATGGTCAATCGCATCTGGCAAAACCATTTCGGGCAGGGCATTGTCGCTACCGCGAGTAACTTCGGTCATCTGGGCCAGCTTCCAACGCATCCCGAGCTGCTCGACTGGCTGGCGACAGAGTTCGTCCGGCAAGGCTGGAGCATCAAGGCGATGCACCGGCTGATGATGAATTCGGAAACGTATCAAATGACAGCGGCTTTCTTCGACGAGGCCAACGCCAAGAAAGATCCCCGCAATGCCTACTTGTGGCGCTACCGCCAGCGGCGTTTGGAAGGCGAGATCATTCGCGACACGATCCTGGCCGCGGCCGGCAACCTGAACCCCGAGATGGGCGGCGCGCCGTTCTTCCCGCCGATCCCGAAGGAAGTGCAGGAGTCCTATCCCAACGGGAAATGGACCGCGAATGAGGAAGGGCCGGCAGTCTGGCGTCGCAGCGTCTATTCGTATTTCAAGCGTGGCCTGCGCTACCCGATGTTTGATGTGTTCGATCTGCCGAACCTGAACGTCACCTGCGAGGGCCGCGTCACGACGACTGTGCCGACACAGGCTCTGACCTTGCTCAACAACAGCTTCGTGCTCGACCAGGCGGGTTATTTCGCTAAGCGCGTGGCGGCCCAGGCCGGCAACGAGCAGGACGCGCGAGTGCGCACGGCGTATCGCATCGCGCTGAGCCGCGAGCCGAATGCGAAAGAGATAGAAGAGAACGTCACGTTCCTCAATCGGCAGCTCGAATATCACAAGGGCCTGCCCGGTGAGGACGCCGATCTCGCCGCGCTCGTCGATTTGTGCGACGTAATTCTGAACCTGAACGAGTTTTTGTATCTAAGGTAGACCGGGCGCCGAGTCGGGACAGGCAGCCGCCGATAACAACGAGAACAGCGGGGATTCACCATGTCGGAGCATCGACCAGGCTGCAGCAGCCAAAAACCACGCTTCGTTAGCCGGCGCGATTTTCTGTTCAAGGCCGGCGAAGGCATCAGCGGTGTCGCGCTGGCCTGGATGCTTGCCCAGGACGGTCTGCTCGCCGCTTCCACCGAAATGGCCGCTTGCGAGGGCGGCGCGCCCGTCGAAACCCCGCTAACGCCGCGGCCTACCCACCTCGCTCCCAAAGCCAAGAGCGTCATATCGCTGTTCATGAGCGGCGGCGTCAGCCACATCGACACCTTCGACTACAAGCCGATGCTGGCGAAATATCACGGCCAGCCGCTGACGGGCAAAGGCGAGATCCGCGTGCGCCAGGGCTATCCCGGCCCGCTGATGAAGAGCCCCTTCGAGTTCAAGAAATACGGCCAGAGCGGCATCGAAGTCTCGGAACTGTTTCCGCACGTCGGCGGCATCGTCGACGACATCGCATTGATTCGCTCCGGGCAGGGACGCAGCAACGATCACGTGCTGGCCCATTACGAATGGAACACCGGTTCGCTGCTGATGGGCTTCCCCAGCGTCGGCTCGTGGGTTACCTACGGGCTGGGCAGCGAGAACCAGAACCTGCCGGGCTTCGTGGTGATCTACGACCACCGCGGCGGGCCGTTCAGCGGTCCCGCCAACTGGAGCAGCGGCTTTTTGCCGGCGACGTATCAGGGAACGGTGTTCCGCTCGAGCGGCGATCCGATTCTCGATCTGACGCCGCCGGATAGTGTCACGCCCGAGCAGCAGCGCGCGCGGCTCGATCATCTTGGCGTGCTCAACGAGCAGTACGCCAAGGCCCACCCGGGCAGCAGCGAGTTGGCGGCGCGCATTGCGTCCTACGAGCTCGCCTATCGCATGCAGGCCTGCGCGCCCGAGGCCGTCAACATCAACGATGAAAGCGACGCCACGAAGCGGTTATACGGCCTCGATGACCCGATCACCGAGCCGTTCGGACGGCAGTGCCTGCTGGCGCGGCGGCTGGTTGAGCGCGGTGTGCGCTTCGTGCAGCTCTATAGCGGCGCGATCGTGCAACAGAACGTCGACACCTGGGACGCTCATGCGAACCTCGTCGAAAACCACACCATGCATGCCCGCGAAGTCGATAAGCCGATGGCGGGGCTGATTACCGATCTCAAGCAGCGCGGCCTGCTCGACGAAACTTTGGTCGCGTGGCATTCGGAATTCGGCCGCATGCCGATTTCGCAGCGCGGCGTCGGCCGCGACCACAACCCCGGCGCGATGAGCCTGTGGATGGCCGGCGCGGGAATTCAAGGCGGGCAGGTCATCGGATCGTCAGACGAATTCGGCTACAGGGCCGAAGAGCAGATCGTCACCTACCACGACATCCACGCCACGATGCTGCACATGCTCGGGCTCGACCACAAGCGGCTGACTTATTTCTTCAACGGCCGCCACTACCGGCTGACCGACGTGCATGGCGAGTTGATCCCGCAGATCGTCGGAAGCGGCGCGACGCACGCCTAGGCGTATCCGAAACCTGCGATCACTGCAACTGCGACAGCGGATACCATTCGAGAATCAACAGAGCGGGACGTTCGCGTGCGATGCGCGGCGCGTGGGAGATTTCCGTTAAGGCGAAATGCCGGCGGAAATACGTTGCGGCTCACAGCAGCTTGAGCTGCGCCTGAGGGAAGCAGCCTTCGTGCTCCAGAAGCCAGCGCTTCCGCTCCAGCCCGCCGGCGTAGCCTGTCAGCGAACCGTCGCGGCCGACGACGCGGTGGCAGGGGATCACTACCGCGATGGGGTTACGGGCGTTTGCCAAGCCGACAGCACGCACTGCCGTGGGACGGCCGATGGCGTCCGCTATGTCGCTATAAGAGGCAGTCGAACCCACGGGGATGCGCTGCAACGCATCCCAGACTTCGCGCTGGAACGCCGTGCCCTTTGGATCCACCGCGATTTCCGCGAGCGCAGCGAGATCGCCATCGAAGTAAGCCTCGAGGCGCGCTCGGAATTGCCGCCCGCCGTTACCGTTGCGGACCTCAATCTCGCCGTAGCGGCGTTTGAGCCGCGCCACCAGCGGTGCAGCGCTCGATTCGAAGTCGAGCGCGCAAAGAGCTCCGCCGCATTCGCCGAGCACGATCTTCCCGATCGGGGTTTCCATCTCGTCAATGTGGATTTCCATGGGTTCTCTCCCCAGCCGTCCAGGATCGGCTGCGGTCAACGATCTCGATGCCTTGGCTGCCTATCCCGGTCTTAGCACGGGCGGCATCGCGGCCGTTCACCGGCCGCGGCCGAGCATCGCGATCGCCTATCCCGGAATGTCGCGTCGCAAACGGTGTCCTGCGAGCTACTCGAAGCGGCGGATCTGCTCGATGTGGTGGCGCATGTGCGTCAGGTAGTCGGGAATGCGGTAGGCGAGTGTCCACGGCTCGTCATCGCCTTGGCCACACGGGTTCTGAAACTTTTCCTTGGGAACGGCTTCGATGGCGTAAAGAAGATGGCGGTTGAGGGCGGTCCATAAATCGATCAGATCGTGCCACGGCCGCTCCTGGTAGCGCTGCAAATCTACCCACTGGTTCTGCTCGTAGAGGAACGAAAATCCGCTTTCGAGCTGCGCCCGCACGAAACGCTGATGGTTGACCGTGGCGGAGTCGATCAGGTGGCCGAGAATCTGTTTGCGGGACCAGCCGCCGCCGGCGCGCGGCCGCGCGGCCTCGCGATCGCTGATCAGTTCGAGCTCGCGCGGAAATTCCTTCAGCAGCACGCGCAGCTCGTCGATCGTATCCGATATGGGCGATTCCGTGATGTTCGATGGCATGGTTTTTCGCGCGGGCAGTTACATGTCCGCAAAGGCATAGGGGCCGAAGTGGAACGAGACCATCACCTTAGGCTCGGGTGCGAGGCCCATCTGCTGCAGATCCTTGCCTTCGAGAAACTTGAAGATCGCGGCGTGCAGATTTTCCACGGCCTCGTCGAGCGAGTCGCCTTCGGTGAGAATCGGCAGGTCAAAGCATTCGGCCCGATAACCGGACTCGCTGCGCTGCACGTGGGCCTGAATGTAGTCTTTCATCGTCTCGAGAGAGTCGTATTCCGCCAGCATACCACCCTTGTGACCGGTCAGCTAAGCACAGAGGTTGGCCGAGGATAGGAAGCCTCAGCTCGGGTAACAGTGCCTCGGGCGGGACAGTCACCCGTTGCGCGATCTAAGTACTGATTACACAAGTCCGTTCGATCGGGTGACTGTCCCCATCGCGGCAAGGGCCTGACGGGACTACCGAGCGGATAAGCTAGAGGGATGCCTGTCGATTGGGAAGAAATACGCCGCCAGTTTCCCGTTCTGGAAAAGTGGACTTACCTGAGAACGGCGACATTCGGGCCGATCCCCCGCGTCGCCGTTGAAGCGGTGAATCGCCACTTTCGTCACCGCGACGAGGATGCCTGTGGTGATTTCCTCGATTGGTTCAGCGATGCCGACCGGGTTCGCGCCAAAGCCGCCGGGCTGATCGGGGCTCAGCCGGAGGACATCGCCTTCGTGCCGAGCGCCGGAGCGGCGCTCTCATGGTTGATGCAGGGAATCGATTGGAAACCTGGCGACCAGGTGATGACGCTGGCGCACGAGTTTCCCAACAACCTCTACTATCCGCTGGTATGGCGCGACAGGGGCGTCGAGTTCATCGAGATGCCGCTGCCCGAAGGCTGTTTCTCGCTCGACGAATTCCGGGCAAGGCTCACCGCGCGGACGCGCGCCGTGCTGTTGAGCACGGTAAACTACTCGACCGGACTGCGTCCGCCGCTGGAGGCTATTGGCGCGCTGCTGCGCGAGCGGGGTGTTCTGTTCTACGTCGACGCCACGCAAAGCCTCGGCGCGCTGCGGCTCGACGTGGAATCGGCTGGCATCGGTTTTCTGGCGGTGCACGGCTATAAATGGATGCTTTCTCCCAGCGGCGCCGGATTTGCCTACATCCCGGCGGCGACGCGGCAATGGCTCGCTCCGAGCATCTATAGCTGGCGCAGCCATCACGATTGGCGCAACGTGGATCAACTGCACCATGGCGCGCCTGAGCTGCCCGAAGCCGCCATGCGTTACGAGGGCGGCGTGTTGAACTTCAGCGGCATCTACGCGCTGGAGGCGGTTCTCGACTTGATGGCGTCAGCCGGCGCCGAGGCGATTGAGAAGCGGGTGTTGGATCTGGCGGCGGCCACGCGAGACGTGCTGCGCTCTCGCGGCGGCGTGCTGTTCGCCGACCAGCATCCCTATTACGATTCCCCGATCGTGATGGCGCAGTTTCCCGGTCTCGATATGTCGAGGCTAGCGATCGAATTGAAGCAGCGACGGGTCGCCGTGGCTGTGCGGCAGGGAAGACTACGGGTCTCGCCGCACTTCTTCAACAACGAAGATGACTTGCGCCAGCTCGATGAGGCGCTGCGTGATTTTCGCAAGACCTCGTGAACCGGCGCCGAACAAGAGGGCTCGCGGAATCCGGAGGCGCTCCGCTCCAGCTACCGAACTCCATCGGAGGTGTCAAATTCGGCAGCGCGCGGAACTCATCGCGGCTATTTCGTTTCGACGCGCCACAGCCCAAAATTGATCACCCGGCCCCTGGCGGTTTGCGCCACGCCTCAGGCGCGAACAGTTCAATCGCGAAGCTGATCGTGAACCGTCAGCGCCGCAAAGCTGCCCGTGAGGCCCAGGTTGAGCAGGCTATAGTCCTTATCGCGGCGGCCTTCGCGGTTGGTCAGAAACTCGAACGCCAGCAGCCCTCCGCTGACTCCCAAGCTTATCGCCCGCGTCGAGCCTGCCGAGGGCGAGTTGGCTCGCGACTGCGAATAAATCAAAGCCGAACCGATCGCCGCGAAGCTCGTAGCGACAAACAAGCGCTGCCAGCGGCGGCTGCGCTGGAAGGTGTCGACCTTGGTGCGGTATTCGACCCACGGCTTGCGATAGGTCTCGTATTCCTGAGCCTGCGCTTGGGCCTGCGCCAGATAGTTGTCCGCCCGCCAGGGGAATCGTTCAACCGGCGACTGCGCAAAAGCAAGCGGACAAAGCAGCATCAGAGTAAGTAATTTCATCAGCGAAATGTCCTCTCGCTGAGTGATCGGCGGAAGGGGAGAATTTCCGCAGTGGGACAGACAATCCTGTCTGTCCTCTGCCCTCAGCTTCTGTCCTCAGATGTGCGCCGGCATTCGAGTTTCGAGAAAGCCGCCAAGAACGAAACGCCCTAAAGCTGTTGCGGCTGAGGGCGCAGCTTGACTTCGATCTCGAGCTCGCGTCCCTCGCGGATGACTTTCAGCCGCAGGGTCGAGCCGCCCTGCTTCAGAGCCAAAATCTGCCGCAGCAGGTTGCCATTGGAAATCCCCCGGCCGTCGACCTCGACAACATAGTCGCCGCCCCAGGGGATGATCTCGTTACCCACGACAATCTCCTGGCTCGCGCCACGCAGCCCGGCCTCGTCGGCCGCCGAACCGGGCGTCACTTCGTACACCAGGTACCCCGGCGTGGCAGGTAAGTCGAGCGTGAGCGCCTGGCGGCTCGTAAGGAACAGAGAACCAACCCCCACGGGCTCGGGTGGGTGCGCCTTACCACCCGTGCGGGCGAACTCGAGCAGCGGTTTGGCGCGGCCGATCGGCATCGCAAAACCAATGCCGATGTTGCCGCCCGGCCCATAAATGGCCGTGTTGACGCCGATCACGTTGCCGCTGCTGTCGAGCAGCGGGCCGCCGCTGTTGCCTGGATTGATCGCCGCGTCGGTCTGCACCATGTCTTCGAGCACGCCCTTTTGGTCGCGAATCGAGCGCCCGACCGAGCTGATGACACCGGTCGTCAGCGTGCCTTCCAACCCGAACGGGTTGCCGATCGCCAGCACCTTCTGCCCGACCTTGAGATCGTCAGAGCTGCCCAGCGGCAGATGCGGAAGTTTATCATCGGCTTTGATCTTGATCAGCGCCAGGTCGTTGATCTCGTCGAAAGCGATCACCTCGGCGCGGAAGCGGCGCTTATCCGTGAGGGTGACTTCGATCGACGGCGCGTTGCCGCGGATGACGTGATGGTTGGTGAGAATCCGCCCGTCCGCATCGATCAAAAAACCGGAACCGCTTTCCGCCGTCGGGTAGACTTCAAAAAACCAGTTCTGCTTCAAGACGGTGCTGGTGATGTTAACGGTCGCCGGTAGCGCCCGCTGGTAGATGTCGATGTTGGACAGCTCTTCGGTGGTCAGCCCGGCTGATCGGGCCTCGGTCCAGAACTGCTCGCCCGCGGAGCTGGCAATGCGAGCGCCGCGGTCGGGCGCCGTCGTCCACAACACGAACGCCGCGGTCAGCAGGAAGGCAAGCAATAGAGGGCGCAGTCGTCTCATCCACGTTCCTTTTCCATCTTATCCGGCCTGGGTGTAGCTCTTCAATCGGCACGGCCTCGCATCAGACAATCGCGGCCGCGCGCGCCTCGGCGTGCAGTTTGCGATACACCTGCTCGACACCGCGAGCCGTATCCTGCTTGGATCCGGAAGTATCGATGATATAGTCGGCAAACTTCCGTTTCGCCTCAAGCGGCATCTGGCGCGCGAGCCTGGCGCGGGCTTCTTCCTCGCTGCCGCCCTCACGCTCCACGAAGCGCTCGACCTGCTGCTCGACCGAACAGTAAGTTATTACGAGGCGGTCATAACGCTTGTAGCTGCCCACCTCGATCATAATGGCTGCCTCGACCACCGCGATGCCCGCCGGGTCCTCTCCGGCGACGGCGGCGAAAAACTCCTCCTGACGGCGAAATACGTATGGATGGACCAAAGAGTTCAGAACTTCCAGCCGCTCGGGGTCGGAGAAGACCAGCTTGCCGAGGAGCTTGCGGTCGATCTCGCCGTCGGCGCGCAGGATGTCGCAGCCGAACTCCTGGACCACGGCCGGATATACTTCGCCATCCGGCAGCAGCGCCTCATGACCGAGGCGATCGGCGTGGATCACATGGCAGCCGTGTTCGGCGAGCAGACCCGCCACGAAACTTTTTCCGCTAGCCAACCCGCCGGTAAGGCCGACTTTCAACATAAGGTTTGACGGCCCTCGGGATGGTTCGCGACGGCCGAAGCGCTTGGCGCGGATTAGCCACAGGCGCGCCGCGAAGGGCTCCACATCGTCTCTTCCAGGTTACAACAGCAGAATTCCCACCGCGAATACGCGCCACTCGAATCGCCGCAACGCGATCCGGGCGCCATCCGCAAGAGCGGGTTGGGGTCTTAAAACGATTTCAGGCTGATCCGCTACAGCCGCCGATCGACGAGAAACGGATAGAGGGAATCGCGGCCATCTCAGACATTACCGAAACGGCAGCGCATACGGTAGGAAGAACCCCGGCCAAATCCCTAAGGAACCGTGACCGGGATGCGATCCGCAACGCGATCGGCCGACGCCAACACGGGCGAGGCCAGAGCGCGGTCGGTGGCCAGCAGCGCCCGCAGACGGTCGGCGGGAAGGGGCAATCCGATAAAGTAACCTTGCACGAAGTCACATCCCTTTAGCCGAAGGAATTCCAAGTGTTCGGCGCACTCGACGCCTTCGGCGAGGATGGTGATTCCGAGATCGTGGGCCAAGCTGATCATGCCTTTGACTAGAGCCGCGGCGCGGGTGTCTTTGTCGACGTCGGCAACGAAAGACTGGTCGAGCTTGATGACATCGGCAGTCATCTTGCGCAGGTAGCTGATGGACGAATAGCCCGTGCCGAAGTCGTCGATGGCGATGCTGACGCCCTTGCGGGCAACGTCCTCTAGCACTGCCGGAGCTCGTTCCATGCTGTCGAGCAGCACACTTTCGGTGAGCTCGAGCTCGAGATTCTCCGCCTGCAACCCGGTTTCCGCGAGAATCCGGCTCACCAGGGCGGGAAAGCCCTGATGCAACTGCCGCCCGGAAAGGTTGACCGCAACAATCGGCAAGTCGGTGAGCGAGGGGTGGGATTTGCGCCAACCGGCGGCTTCGGCGCAGGCCTCCCGCAGCACCCATTCGCCAATCTCGAGAATCAAGTCGGACTTTTCGGCCAGCGGGATGAACTCGCCTGGAGAAATGGTTTCGCCGTTCTTGCGTTTCCAACGCAACAGCGCTTCCGCCCCTCGAATCTTGCCGCTCTTCATGCAGATTTGCGGCTGGTAGTGCACCATCAGCTCGTTGCGTTCGATAGCGGCGCGAAGGTCGTTTTCGAGGTCGTAGTCGCGCTGTGTTCGCTCATACATCGCCGGGTTGTAGACACGCAGGCGGTTCTTGCCCGCCGACTTCGCCTCGTACATCGCGATGTCGGCGTTGCGCATCAGTTCTTCCGTGTCGGTGCCGGACGCGCCGTTGAGGGCGATGCCGATGCTTGCCTGGCTAACCACCTGATGGCCCTGCAGAAGGAAAGGCTCCGCGAGGCTCTTGTGAATTCGCTTGGCGACTGCTTGCGCGCCGGAGGGGTCTTTTAGCGGGTCGACAAGAACGACGAACTCATCGCCGCCAAAGCGGGCCAGGAAATTGTCCCCAAGGCAATTCTGAAGACGGCCGGCGACCGAAGCCAGCAGCTCATCGCCGATCAGGTGGCCCAGCGTGTCGTTGACCTGCTTGAAACGGTCGAGGTCCAGAAACAGCACCGCAAAGCGCCGCCGGCTGTCGCTCTGGCACGACTCGACGGCCTGGCTGAGGCGCGCCGAAAAAAAGTTGCGATTCGGCAGGCCCGTCAAGCGGTCATGCAGCGCTTCGTGAACCAGCCGGTTTTCGACCTCGATCAGCCGGGTTACGTCGGTCTGCACTCCGGAGAGCTCGATCGTGTCACCCTTTTGATTGCGAACCGCCTGCCCGCGGCACAACACCCAGCGGTGTGTCCCGTCGCGATGCCGGATGCGGTATTCGCATTCGAGCTGGTCTTTCTTGCCGCTGCGGTGGGCGGCCAAGTCCATGCGCAAACCCGACAGATAGTACGGGTGGACCATGGCGAACCAGTCATCGGGGGAATCGCCAATGTCTTCGGCGTTGTAGCCCAGGATCGATGCCCAGCCGCTGGATACCCGAAATTTATTGGTTGTCAGATCCCAGTGCCATAGGCCCTCGCTTTTCCCCTCGATGGCGAGACTCTCCAACGGGTCTTGCTTACTCCGCGAGGGCGTTGCGGAATCGTCGGTCACGGATTTCGAATCCGTACCGTGCCGCCGCACCCACACAAGTCCCGCAATCACCGCCGCGATCGCGATGAGGAATCCGGCTAGGATCGGTAATGGCAAAGGTCTCTTCCGGCAAGCGAGCTAGAACTCTTTCCAGACTGGCCTATTGCAGACTGGAGTGTCGATCAAGCAAGCGTTACGGATTATCTAGCGGAATGTACCGAGTTCCGAAGCCCAACTCGCCTTATGAACCCGGAACCTTGGTTTGCTTGTCGGCGCTGATTTAACCTCTGCGGCGGCGGGCGGCCTGCAACGTGTTGGACATCAGCATGGCGATCGTCAGCGGCCCCACGCCCCCGGGAACGGGCGTGTACGCGCCGGCGACTTCCTCCACATCGGCCGGATGAACGTCCCCCACCAGCACCGCGCCTTTTTCGCGAAAGCGCTCCAGCCTGGCCGGATTGTTCTTGAAAATCTTTTCGGCCTGCGCGAGGTCGGTGACGCGGTTGATGCCGACGTCGAGCACGGTCGCGCCGGGTTTGAGGAAATCGCGCGTCACCATCGCCGGGCGTCCGACGGCAGCGACCAGGATGTCGGCCTCGCGCGCTACCGCCGCGAGATCCGGCGTCTTCGAGTGACAGATGGTGAC
Source organism: Bryobacterales bacterium (assembly GCA_040902925.1). GTDB lineage: Bacteria > Acidobacteriota > Terriglobia > Bryobacterales > UBA6623 > JBBDWJ01. Next base: position 41,872 of record JBBDWJ010000084.1, read on the forward strand.
CGTTGCGTTTTCATTGAGCAGCAACAGTGCGGCCGGCTTGCCGACGATGTTACTGCGGCCGACGACGACGGCCCTTTGACCCGCGATTGGAATCCCGCTGCGGCGCAGGATCTCGATCAGGCCAGCCGGCGTGCAGGCGACCAGGGTCTCCTGCTGCGTCACTAAGGCACCCACGTTTGTGGGATGAAACCCGTCGACGTCTTTTGCAGGATTCACGGCCAACAGAATCCGCCCGGCATCGATCCGCGGCGGCAACGGCAATTGCACCAGGATGCCGTCAATGTCGTCGCGATCGTTGAGGCCCCGAACCAGAGCGAGCAGCTCCTCCGTGGTGGTTTCGCCGGGCGGTGTGATGGTTTCGCTGTAGATGCCGACGCGCTCGCAGGCCTTGACCTTGTTTCGAACGTAGATTTGCGAAGCGGGGTT
>JBBDWJ010000085.1:0-1135 GCA_040902925.1 Bryobacterales bacterium
CCCGCAAAGTACGCCCGCGCTTCCTCGCTCTGGAACGCCGTCTCGGCGTCGCGCACGTGGAACGCGATCCGCTTGATGTTGATCAGGTGCATCGGCCCGACGTTGTCGCTGGTGACATTGCCGGCGATCGCTCCGCACCCCAGCGTCATCGACGGAAAAACGTTGGTTGTGATGCCGGTCGAGCCCTGCGGCGAGGACGTATTGACGAGCACCCGGAAGGCCGGTGCGCGCAGGCCGTATTCGCGAATGCGCTGATCATTCTTGGAGTAGATAACGCAGGTGTGGCCGCGGCCGCCAAAGTTCAGAACGGCGATGCAGGCCTTTACCGATTCTTCGAAATCGCGCACGAAGTATACGCTGAGCACCGGCGAAAGCTTTTCCGCCGACAACGGGTACTCGCGCCCGACGCCTTGAATCTCGACCACGAGGATGCTGGTATCGGGCGGTGCCTGAAAACCGGCCATTTCCGCAATGCGAAGCGGTGACTGGCCGACACAGTCGGGGTTGATGCGGAAATCCGAAGACACCAGGAGTTTCGAGAGCGCCGCGGTTTGCTCAGGCGTGCAGATGTGCGCCTTGTTGGTTTTCAGCGCGGCCATCACGCGATCGCGTGAGCCTTGCTCGGCAACCAGCGTCTGCTCGCTGGAGCAGACCGTGCCATAGTCAAACGATTTTCCGAGTACGACCGAGGCGACCGAAGAATCGATATCCGCGGACGACTCGAGCAGCACCGGCACATTGCCCGGGCCCACGCCCAGCGCCGGCTTGCCGCTCGAATAGGCAGCACGCACGATGCCGGCGCCGCCCGTCGAAAGGATCACCGCCGTGCGGCGATGCTTCATCAACTCGTTGGTGCCGGGCAGCGACGCCTCGCCGATGCACTCGACAATGTTTTCGGGCGCTCCGGCCTCGACCGCCGCCTCATAGAGCAGCCGCGCGGCCTCGCACGTACAGCGAACCGCGCGCGGGTGCGGGCTGATGACGATCGCGTTGCGCGCCTTGAGGCAGATCAGAATCTTGAAAAACGCCGTCGAAGTCGGATTCGTGGTCGGCAGAATCGCCGCTACCACCCCAACCGGCTCGGCGATCTCGATGATGCCGTTGGCGCGGTCCTCACGCACAATACCCGCCGTCT
>JBBDWJ010000085.1:1145-6914 GCA_040902925.1 Bryobacterales bacterium
ATCGCCTGGTGCAGCGTGTCGGAGTTGAGCAGGTTCTTGGCGATCTTGTCCCTGACGTTGCCGTAGCCGGTCTCTTCGACCGCCAGCCGCGCCAGCGACTCAGCGTTGGCGCGCGCTACCGCCGCCACGCGGTCGATGATGCGATCGACCTGCTCCTGGGAGAACCCGCGATATTTTTGGAACGCTTCGTAGGCCCGCTCGACCTTCGTGCGGACTTCCTGAATGGAACGTAAGTCCTTATCTTCCAACATCGGAGGGGCGACCGGCCTTTACTTGCCCTTCTGAAGGTTGTTGGGGAGTATCCTCTCAGCTTCGGCGTGAGGGTTCGGAATGACGTGCACGCTGACCAGCTCGCCGACACGGCGGGCGGCTGCGGCGCCGGCGTCGGTGGCGGCCTTGACCGCTCCGACATCGCCGCGAACGGTGACGGTTACGAAGCCCGCCCCGATGTACTCTCTGCCCTGCAGCACGACGTTGGCGGCCTTGACCATGGCGTCAGCGGCTTCGATAGCCCCCGTCAGGCCCTTGGTTTCGATCAATCCGAGCGCTTCCATTCGTTTTCCTCGACTAGCGTATTCGTGAAGGTAGCATAGTCGCCGGGCGGTTCTCAATGCGGCGGGCCGGGGGGAGCGGGTCTTGGCTGGCCAAAGATGGGGGCGTCCTACCGCTTTAGCCTTGCGTGAGATCAATCAGATTTTGGTGGGGATGTTCGAGGGAAAGAAAAACCAGCAGCCAGTTTTTCAGGTATTGAGGCAGAAGAAAATTCTGGCGGACTTGCTCTTTGCCGAGTTTGCCCATACGGCGGGCTTTTTCGGGATCGCCCAACAGCTCGCGCAGCCTCCAGGAAAGCCCTTCCACGGTGTTGACCCGATAGCCGGTAACGCCGTGGATGATTTGCCGCCGGATGCCGCCGACGTTACCGCCGATCACGGGCCTGCCTTTCCAGAGGGCCTCGGCAACGACCAGGCCGAAACCTTCACGGATCGATTTTTGGACCACGATATCGGCGGCGCGCTGCAGGGCGTTGATGTTGCGGTGCGAGTCGGGCGGCAGGTCGGGAACAAAGATGCCGGGATCGTCGTTTCTGGCTTCGAGCACCATTGAGCGGCGTTCTCAAAGACCGAACTCAGAACAACAACTCCACGGCCGTCGGCTGTGAAACGACTCTACACCCGCGCGCTGTGATATGTTGCCTGCAGGTGTCATCTCCCGCTGTTGAAGTAAAAAACCTGATCTGCCGCTACGGCGAGCGCGTCGCTTTGCAGGGCATCGGCTTTGTGGTGTCGCGCGGCGAAGTCTTTGGGCTGCTGGGACCGAACGGCGGCGGCAAGACCACGCTGTTCCGCGTGCTGGCGACCCTGCTCGAGCCCGATGAAGGCGAGGCTCGCATCTTCGATCTCGACGTAGTACGCGATTCCGCTCTTATCCGGCGGCGCATCGGCGTCGTTTTTCAGAACCAGAGCCTCGACCGGCGGCTGACGGCGGCCGAGAACCTCGTCCACCAGGGTCACCTCTACGGTTTGCGCGGCGCGGAGCTACGCAGCCGCATTGATGTCGTGCTCGAGCGCACCGGTCTGGCAGCGCGGCGCGATGAGGTGGTCGACACGCTTTCCGGCGGATTACGGCGCCGTGTGGAGCTTGCCAAAGCGCTATTGCATCAGCCCGACCTGTTGCTGATGGACGAACCCAGCACCGGGGTCGACCCGCGGGCGCGCCTCGATTTCTGGGAGTACTTGCAGACGCTGCGGCGGGAAAGCGGCGTCACGATTCTGCTGACAACGCACCTTCTCGAGGAGGCGGACAAGTGCGATCGTCTCGCGGTGCTCGACGAAGGGCGGATCGTCGGGGCCGGCTCACCCGGCGCCTTGAAAAAAGAAATCGGCGGCGACGTCATCGCGCTTTCGTGCGCTGATCCGGAGGCGCTGGTTGCGGAGCTAAAAAGCAGCTTTGCGATTACGGCACAGGTCGTCGAGGGATCCGTGCGATTCGAGCACGAGCAAGGCGCGCGGCTGGTTCCGCGACTCATGGAGACGCTTTCGCAACCGATCGAATCGGTGACCGTGTCGCGGCCGTCGCTCGAAGACGTGTTTATTCATCTGACCGGCCGCCGCTTCGATGAGCAGACGGCGGAAGTCGCCGCGGGATAGAATGAGCATGGGAACCGGTGAGGCCGTTGCCGCCGGTTCGTCTCGTCTCGCTTGGGCTGGGTTGTGTTTTCGAGCGACGCCGCCCCTTGCAGAAGCAACAGCCCGAAACCCAAGATATCCCGTATGGCGAACCACAGTTTCGACGCCGTCCAGCCTCGCTCCGAGACCGCACCCGTTCTGGTGGAAACCGCCGTTGCGCGGCCGTCGACTGCGGAGCCCAGCCTGCTGCTAGGCGTAGCGACGCTGTGGTGGCGGGAAGTTCGCAGCTTCTACCGCCAGCGCAGCCGCATCGTCGCCGCGTTGGCTACGCCGCTGTTGTTCTGGCTGGTGCTGGGCTCGGGGTTCGGCAGTTCGCTGCAAGCTCCAGGCGCGGCGAACGCGGGCTACCTCGAATTTTTCTTTCCGGGCACGGTGACGCTGGTGATTCTGTTCACCGCGATCTTTGCGAACATTTCCATCATCGAAGACCGCCGCGAAGGGTTTCTGCTGTCGGTGCTTGTGGCGCCGGTGCCGCGCCTTTCGCTGGTGCTGGGGAAAGTTTTAGGCGCTACCACCGTCGGCCTTGCGCAAGGGCTGCTGTTGCTGCCGTTGGCGCCGATGCTTGGCCTGTCGATTCCGCTGGAGCGCGTTGCGTCGGTGGTCGCGATGATTTTTCTGCTCGCATTCGGGCTCACCTGTCTCGGGTTTTGTTTCGCCTGGCAGCTCAATTCCGTATCGGGTTTCCATTCGATAATGAACACCGTCCTGATGCCGATGTGGCTGCTGTCCGGCGCGCTTTTTCCGCTCGATGGGGCCTCGGCTTGGGTACGCTACATGATGCTCGTGAATCCGCTGACCTACGGCGTGGCCGGTTTGCGGCACCTGCTCTATGAGGGCGGTGTCTCCGATGGGCCAGCGTTGATGACGAATTGGATCGTTATGGGCGTCTTCGCGGTGGTGTCGTTGGGAATTGCCGCAATGCTCGTGTCCGCGCGCGGCAAGCGGAACCTAAGCTAGTACAGGAAGGGTTTCAGGTGTGAAGCTGTTTCCCCGACACCTGACACCCGCTGTTTCCCTGACACCTTCTCCCGATGGAAATCACAGACCTCCCCGCCGTTAACGCCACCCTGAATTCATTGAGCACCGTCTTGCTTGGCTGCGGATATTATTTCATCCGCCGCCGCCAGATCGCGCGTCACCGGCTTTGCATGACCCTTGCCTTCGCTTGTTCGTGCGTTTTTCTGACCTGTTATCTCGTCTATCACTACAACGTGGGTTCGGTTCCGTTTCAGGGACAGGGTTGGATTCGCCCTGTCTACTTCGGCATTCTGATCACGCACATTATTCTGGCCGCGACGATCGTGCCGCTGGCGCTGGTTACGCTTTGGCGAGCCTGGGGCGGGCGCTTCGAACAGCACCGCCGCATCGCTCGCTGGACGTGGCCCTTGTGGATGTATGTCTCGGTGACCGGCGTTGTGATCTACTGGATGCTTTACCAGATGTGACCGTGCGGTCTTCGCGAGGGTTTTCGCTCCCTGGTTGACAGGACCACCACGGCGTGGGATAACGGCCTGCTTAGTATGCCGCTAGGCGTCTACTTTACCGGCAACATCGTCCTCGACACGCTCGTTCGTCCCGTGGAGGGCATGCCCCGCTGGGGCACGACCACCTACGTCGAATCGATTTCGGCGCACCTGGGCGGGAATGGCGCGGGTTCGTCCTACGCAACGGCCATGATGGGCGTGCCGGCGAAATTCGCGGGCGCCGTCGGCGACGATCAGCCCGGCGCCTTCCTCATCGCGCGGCTTCGCTCAGCCGGTGTCGACGTTTCCCATTTGCGCGTGTTCGATGACACGGCCACCGCCGCAACGGTGGGAATGGTACACCCGGGCGGAGAGCGTTTGTTCTTTCACGACCTGGGCGCCTGCGGCCGTTTTTCATTGGAAGATATCCCGTTCTCGCCTGAGGCGGTGAAGGGGTGCGCGTTCTTCCACTACGCGAGCATCTTCTGTCTGCCCAATCTTCGCGAGAATGCGCGCGAGGTTCTCGAACGCGCCCGGCAGGCGGGACTGCGGACCTCGCTCGATCTCGACTGGGACGCCTCGGGGCGCTGGCTCGACGACCTGGGACCGCTCTGCCCGCTGATCGAGTTTCTGTTCCTCAACGTGCAGGAGGCTCAGATGCTTTGCGGCCTCGAAGAACCTGAGGCCGTGGGGCTATTCTTTCTGGATCGTGGCATCCAGACCGTAATCCTCAAGATGGGCGCGCAGGGCTGCGCGGTGTTCACCAAGGACGACGAGTTTCGACTGCCGGCCTACACGGTTCCGGTCGTGGATACGACAGGGGCGGGAGATTCTTTCTGTGGAGGTTTTTTGGCGGGCTTGTGCCGCGGGTTCAGCTTGCGGGAGTCGGCGCGGCTCGCCAATGCGGTTGCCGCGCACGGCATTCAGCGCGTAGGCAATACCGACGGCGTGGTCGACTACGAAACGACGCGGCAGTGGATGGAAAAGTTCGAGATTTAGCAGTTTGGTGGCGAAGATTTTTCCCGACGAGTAAAGTCAGATCCCATAAGAAACCGTTTCTTCCTCACCGTTCCCACAGCCCGCCGGAGGTATACTGGCCTCGATTGCAAGCGCTTCTCGGGGACCCTGGCGTCCCTGGGCGTTCTCCGAGCGAGCGTTGGACCAAGGAGGAGGTGCTCGCTATGTCCTCGAATAGCACTCGCCGTGAGTGGTTGGCCGCCGCGGCGGGCCTGCTGGCAAGCTCCGCGTTGGGCGCGGCGTCAAAAGCCGACATCACGGTCGGCATTACCTCGAACACCCGCCCTGATTGGACCGATGACTTCCTGCTCTCGATGCGCGAATGCTCGGAGGTCGGCTACCACTGGATCGAAACTTTCTGGCCGTACGTCACGAAGTGGGAAGATCGCCCGGAAGAGCTGATCGAGCTGATGGCCGGCATGAATCTCAAGATGGAGACGGTCTCCAACGGCGGGCGCATGAACACGTTCTTCCAGAAGCCCGACCAGCGCAAGGAAGTCATCGATGACCACATGCGCCTGGTGCGCTTCATCAAGAAGCTGGGTTGCGATCACCTGAAGATCAACTGCGGCGGCGAGAACCCCGGGGGCAACACTCCTGAGATCTACCGCGAAATGGCCAAAACGTTTGACGAACTGGGAAAACGCATCAGCGACATGGGAATCCGGTTCGGCATCCACCACCATCTCTGGACGCAATATGAGACCCGCGCGGACGTCGATGCCATCATGGAAATGACCGATCCCAAGCACGTCTACATGATTCTCGACACCGGCCATACAACCATGGCAGGCATGGACGCCCTCAAGCTCGCCAAGGACTACGGTCCGCGCATCATCGAGTTTCACCTCAAAGACGTTGCGCAAAAGGACCGCGGTGGCTACAAAGGCCCGCCGCTCGACCGCCGCAACGTGAACACCACGCCGGACAACCGCACCTTTTTCGAGCTAGGCAAAGGGGGCGTCGATTTTCCAGGAATCCTGGCGCACCTGAACTCGATCGGCTGGAAGGGCTGGTTCACGGTCGAACTCGACCGCACCGGAACAACCGCCAAAGAAAGCGCGGCGACCAGCAAGAAATACATCGAAGAAAATCTGAAGCTC
>JBBDWJ010000086.1:0-6901 GCA_040902925.1 Bryobacterales bacterium
GACGCCAAATCTCGCCGAATCCTGCCAGACCATGCCACCGTGGGCGCATCCCGCTGGGTGGACGAAAAGGTGACAGGCTCAAACGACTCGACACAAGCAACGAACACGACACCCAATTCCCAACAGCGCCAAAAGCAATCTAACGAGCCAGCAAACAGCGCACGACGGCCGTAGTAAACTCGCGAGTCATCCCGTTGTGCATCCAGCGTAATTTACGGATCGGCACCGGCTCCAGCAGCTCGATCCGAAACTGGCTGCCGTTGACAATCCTTTCGAAGCGCCGGATCGTCATTTGGTTCAGGCCGCCCTCGACTTCGCCGAAACGCCTGGCGCCGTCGCTGCGCAGGTCCGAGCGCCAGCGCATCAACGCCGCCTCGGAAAAAACCAGGTGCGCCCAAGGGAAGATTGAGAAAAGGTGTCCGCCAAGCGGGTGGTACCAGGTGGGCCCGAACGAAATCGCGACGATGCCGCCGGGTTTCAGCAAACGGTACATTTCCGAAAGCATCGCGGCGGGGTTTGCGAAATGCTCAAAGGCGTCGATCGAGACCACCGCATCGACGGGCTCGGTAGCGGCGGTCGTGAACTCGCAACGGTCCGAGCAGCCCTGTTGTTGCGCCAGTTGGCGGGCTTGCTCGAGCGCCGAGGCGCGAATATCGAGGCCGACGACCTTCGACGCCCCACGCTGCGCCAGATCGACCGCGCACTCGCCCGAGCCGCAGCCGAAATCCAGCACCACCTTATTCCGCAGCCGATCGAGCAGGGTTTTACCGAGCAAGACTTCGAGCTTCGAGCGATCCTTGTAAACCTCCCCGGTCATATGGGCCGGTTCGCCGGGCGCGATTGTCTTGAGCACGCGGTACTGCGCTGCGGTCCACCAATCCATGCGTCGGCCAAGCCTCGAACCTTCCAGCATACAGCCCATGCCAAAATACTGCGCCGGCCGGCTGGGTTAGACCTAACCCGAGTCGCGTTTCAATCGAATCCTTCCTTGCAGCTAGCTGTGCAAGAACGAGTTGCGGATTTCCTTCCGCGGACGATAAAACTTTCCCGGTTCGGGCCGATAAGGGTAGTTGTCGAAGGCGGCGTTGGGCGCCGAGTCAGTTGGGTGCTGAGTCACAGGCCAACGCGCCAGGACTCGCGAACGCGGGACTGCAAGTACGCGGGGATGCCGCGTCAAGGAGGTCCAAACCCGGTTGCCAGGGGCCTTTGCGGCGGATCTTGGCGGCGGCCGTTTGCGGCGGCCCTACGCGGCGGAAAGGAGCAAGGCGATGGAAAAGGCAAAGATCCTGATCGTGGATGACGAACAGGATGTAGTGCAGGCCTTGCAGTTCCGCCTGGAAACCGCTGGATACGAAACGGTGACGGCTCTTGACGGTGCGAAGGCTCTGGAGGTCTTGCGTGCCGGCAAGATCGACCTCATCCTGGCGGATTTCATGATGCCCGAGATCAACGGCCTGGAGCTGACCCGGCTGGTCCGACAAAACCCCGACTGGGCCAAAGTGAAGGTAGTCTTGTTCTCGTGCAACCAGGACCCCGAATTCCACAAGCGGGCCATGGAACTGGGCGCGGTCGACTATCTTCCGAAGATGAACGGCGCCGGCTCGATCGTGGTGCGAATCTACGAGCTGCTGGCTCCCGAGCAAAAAGCGCCCGGCGAGCCAGGCTCTCAAATCCCTGCCGAAAGCGCCGGAGAGCGCAGCCTGGCCCAGCAGATGCGCACCATCTCGGAAGGCATCGTCGATTTCATCCACCTGGTGCGAATGAGCGACGAGCTCTCGCCAGGCTCGACCTACGCGCTCGACTCGGCCGAAAGCCTTGCTGAAGATCTGCACCGCCTGGCGACCTCGCTCGACGTGAACATGCTGCCGATGATGAAGGCTGGCTCGCGGCAATAGGTCGTCGTAGTGGTGGCGCTGGTCAATCCGCGTTGCCGGGATTGTTGGCGGGGGCGCGCAGGTAAGCCGCGATCTTTTCGGGGTCGAGCGGGTGCGCGAAATAGAAGCCCTGGCCGAGTTCGCACATCATGTGTTGCAACCGCTGGAGGTCTTCCGCGCTCTCGATCCCTTCTGCAACAACGTTCAAGCCAAGTCCATGCGCGAGCGTTACGATGGCCTGCGGGAAGGTCTCTTCTCCATCGTTCATCAGCGCCACGAATGAGGAGTCGATCTTCAGCGTGGAAACGGGAAGCTTCCTCAAGTACTGCAGCCCCGCGTAGCCGGTTCCAAAGTCATCGATACTGACGAGTACGCCGCGCTCCTTGAGTTGCAGCACGACTTCCTCGGCAATCTCGAGGTCGCCGATGAGCGCAGTTTCCGTAACCTCGATGCGGAGTTGTTCCGGCGTGAGCGCGAACTTCGCGAGAACGCGGTCGACCTCGGCGACGAGCGACCCGCAAAGCAAATGCTTGGCGGACACATTAACGCTCACGAACGGCGGGGCGGCCCCTTCCTGCGCCGGCCAGCGGGATGCGTCGCGGCAGGCTTCTTCGAGTACCCAGGCCCCGATGATGGACATCAGGTTCACCTCTTCGGCGATACTGACGAACTCGATGGGCGCAACCATGCCCATCACGGGGTGACTCCAGCGGAGCAGCGCCTCGAAGCCCACAATGCGGAGTGATTCGAGCGAGATGACCGGCTGGTACTGCAGGCGAAATTCGTTTCTTTCAATCGCTTCGCGCAGGTCCGACTCGATCCTCAGCCTGGCCATGGCGCGGTTTCGCATTTCCGAGTCAAACACCGCGACACGCGATCCGCCTTGCAGCTTGGCGTGGTACATGGCTGTGTCGGCGTCCCTCACAACCTCATCGGGGCTCGTATAGATCTCGTTGCCAAGCGCAATGCCGATGCTGACGGTTGCGTAGACGTTGCGCCCTTCGAGTTGGAGTGGCAGCCGTAGCGCGTTCAGTATCCGTTCGGCCACGAGCTCGGCGTCGGAGCGGCAACCAACAGCCTCCAGCAGTACGCCGAATTCGTCGCCACCTAAACGCGATAGAGTGGGATCGTGCTTGGCGCGCGTCATGGGATCGGATGAGCACAGGCAGTTTTCGAGCCGCTGGCAAATACCGATCAGCAGTTGATCGCCGACGAGGTGGCCCAGGCTGTCATTGACTCCTTTGAACCTATCCACATCGAGAAACAGTACTGCGTAGCTTGGTCCGCGCTCGTGAGCCCGGCGAATGGAGCGGGACAATCGTTCGGTGAACAGCAGACGGTTGGGCAGGCCAGTCAGCGCATCAGCTACCTTTCCTTCGGTGATGTCGGTGAGCGATCCGGCCATGCGAATCGCGCGGCCGTCCGTGTCTCGCGAGGCCAGGCCGCGAGTCAATACCCAACGAAAGGAGCCATCCTTATGGCGCAGGCGGTGCTCGCTGTGGAAGTGATCGGTGATTCCGTCCCGATGCGCTGAAAGCTCAGCTTCCAAACGTGCAGCGTCGTCGGGATGCACTCTTTCGAACCATTCCTCGGGACGGCCGCTGATTTCTTCAACTTCATGACCGAGAACGGCTATCCAGCGGGCCGAGTAGTAGATCGCGCCGGCCTTCAAATTCCAATCCCAAATCCCGTCATTGGCGCCGCGCGCGGCGAGCGCGTAGCGTTCCTGGCTTTCCCTGAGGTCCTCTTCGGCCCATTTGCGCGATAGCTGCGCCTCCAGGCGCGCTAACGCGACCGGAAAATCCAACGGCTTGGTGATGTAGTCGTTTGCGCCGCACTGCAGCGCGTCGATAATGTGCTTGCTATCGGCGAGCGCGGTCACCATGATCACCGGCAACTGCAGCGGCTCATGGCGTTGCCGGATTCGAGCCAGAACCTCCATGCCATTCAGGCCGGGCATCATCTGGTCCAAAAGCACCAGATCATAGCTATTGTTCTGGACCATGCGCAGAGCCTGTTCGCCGCTCGCGGCGACATCGACGGTGTAGCAGCCTTGCCGCAGCAGGCGGCGCGAGACCATGTCGCGATTCATCGCCTCGTCATCGACGACTAAGAGTGAAGCAGGACGTCCCTTCATTCGACCGCCTCCCTGGTCAGCGCCCGGATCTTCTTGAGCAACTGCTCCAGATCCAATGGCTTGGTCTCGTAGTCGTCGCAACCAGCCTCGATCGCTTTGGCGCGGTCGGAATCCGATGCATATGCTGTCAGCGCAATGATGGGGATCTCACGCGTCATCGCGTCGGCCTTCAGGCGCCTGGCGGCTTCCCATCCATCCATTTCGGGAAGGTTCAAGTCCATCAGGATCACATCGGGAGCGTCGCGCTGAGCAGCAACGATTCCCGACACGCCATTGTCGGCTTCGGCAACCTCGTACCCGAGCCGTTGCAGACGCCGCTGCAGCATGTCGCAGTTCGACTCGTTGTCTTCCACCAGTAAAATTCTCGTCATACGATCTCAGTGTCGTGCGGCTGCCAGCGGCGAACACTCCGCCGGTGCCGCCGCTTCTTCTGTGAGCCGGGGCAGCCGGATGCTGAAGGTCGATCCGTGTCCAGGCTCGCTAGTGACGGCGATGCTGCCTCCCATCATTTCCGAGAGCCGTTTCGTGATCGCCAGACCCAAGCCTGTTCCTCCATATTTCCTGGCCGTGGAGGCGTCCGCTTGTGTAAATGGTTGAAACAGGATAGCCACCTGCTCGGGGCTGATCCCGATGCCGGTGTCGGAAACCGACAACTCGACGCAGTTCTCCGGCTCGAGGTTCGAGACACGAATGCTCACCGTCCCGTTCTCGGTGAACTTGCAGGCGTTGCTCACCAGGTTCAACAAGCACTGGCGCAGTTTCGTCGGATCGGTCCATAACGACAGGTCTTGATTCGCGCCAACGATGCGGAGTTCGTTTCCTCGCGCAGCGGCCGTCGGCAACACCGTGTCGCGCACGTTCGCCAGGAGCGGGCCGATCTCGCACCAGCCCAGGTCGAGTTGCATCTGCCCGGCTTCGATTTTTGAAAAATCGAGAATGCCGCTAATCAACTCCAGCAAGTGCTTGCCGGCGCCTCTTATCTTCTCGAGATCCGGCACGGATTCCTGATTGCCCGTATCCTGCGCGGTTTCCATCAGCAATTCGCTATAGCCGATCACGGCGTTGAGCGGGGTGCGCAGTTCGTGGCTCATGGTGGCCACGAATTCCGACTTCAGCCGCGACGCGGCCAGCGCCGCATCATGGGCCACGGCCAACTCACGATTCCTGATCTGGATCTCGTCGTTCTTCGACTCCAGCGTTGCCTGCTGCCGGGCCCGCTCGCGCATTTCGAGCCGCCCTTGCAGACACGAGGAGATCAAAAACACGTCTTCGAAAATAACCCACGCCGCATGCTCGACCCAGCGCCAGGAGCTGGCGTTCAACACGCCGAACACCGATTGAGGCCACCACATTCCACGTACAAGGTGGTCGACGGCAACCAGCCCGGACGCGGTGATCAGCACCCGCCAGTCCCTATAGAACGCCAGGAACGCGAGCGAACCGAAGACGTGAAAATGCGTCTCGATGCGGCCTCCCGTGAGGTGGATCAACAGCGCGCCGATGAGCATCTGGCCGACTGCGATCGTGTGGCGCGTAACCGCCGCGCCTGGCCGCGTGAGGCCCAGATACACCGGAAGGCTGGAAATGGCGCCACCCAGCGCCACTGCCGCCCAGATATGGATATGAGGTTCGCTCTCCGTGCCGTACCAGGTGCGCGGCGAGACAATCACTGCGAGAAGAATGCCGACCAGCCACTGAAATATGAATAGCCCGACAAAGAGGCGATCGGTGCGCCGCGCAATGGCCAGCTCGAACGAGTGGTAGAGCTCCAGGGAGCGGCGCCCATTGCCATCCGCGATGGAAAGATATTCCATGGTCATCTCGCCGCGGCCAGGGGCGGAACCCGGCTCTGCAGCGCGCATCCGAACACAGGCGACGACTGGACGCTCGATCGGTCATGGAGAGCCAGTTCGACAATTGCCTCGCGGCCCCGATTCGCCCCGGCGTGTCCTCGGGCGCTCACTACGCCTCCACTGAACGCCAGCCGTCCCGCGGCGTCATAGACGAGCGTGTGCCCTGAGGCCTTCACGCCAAAGCGTTGAATCTCGGCTCCGTCAGCGTCAGCTATCACTTTCGTGTTGGGGATTTCGAGCGCCGAGCGCCACAAATCGCTCTCGAGCTCGAAGGCGGGCGACTCCAGGAAAACAACATAGATGTCGAGCCGGCCGGCGGCTTGTGCGGCCGCGATCGCCAGCTCTCCGATCGAAGCACGCGTGCAAGGGCATTGCGGATGCGCCAGCATGACCGCGGTCAACCGCCCGGGGCGTTTCACGAGCGACGACGATTCGGGCCATGTCGCGGGCGGAGCAGCACCCACCGTCGGCGTGTTGCTGTAGTCCAGAAGCTTGAGCTGCCCGAAACCTACCGCCAGCACCCAAAGCGCTAAGAAGCCGGCGAGGCCGTATGGAACTGATCCGGAACGCAACATCAGCTTTGGGCCCAGACCACGCCGAATCGCCTGCGGTGCAATAGGTCCTAGGTCAAAGTCACTGCTAACCTTGGCTGGGATCGATACCTGCGGCAAAGAATAATTGTGGGGCCCACGGGAGTTGCGGTGCTATAGAACGTTGGCTACATATTGTTCTAAGTTCGTCCGCTTAGGCGAACGTCGCGGATCTTAAGCCCTGTTGAACCGTCAGCCATACAACTCACCAGGTAGGAGCTTGGCGCCCGTCTGTTTCAGCCGGACTTGGCGGCAAGATTACCGCCGTAGCGCGCATGGCCCGTGCGCAGCGCCATATAGAACAGCCACCCGGCCGGCCCGAACAGAAACGTCAGCGCCAGACACGGCAGCAGCAAAAGATGCGGCAGGCCGCGCGGGCCGGCGTCGCGCGCTTCCCAGCTTCCCACCAACAGATCGAACGCCAGATAATGCGTCCAGCCCGCTAGC
>JBBDWJ010000087.1:0-41903 GCA_040902925.1 Bryobacterales bacterium
CCCCAACGTTCTCGAGTACCCACTAATTATAGCCGAGCATGGCGGTGGTTCCTTCCGGTAGGTCACGTACGCCTGTAGTCATAGCACTCTGCCGCCCGCTTGTCGCCCATTGCGGCTTGCCAAGCTGCTTCATGATTTGACGAAGGGCCGGCGACCGACCAGACGCTGGCCATCGCAGACCGCCGCAATCGCAGGACGGCCCGCAATTTGAGCGGATAGGGAACGGCCGGTGAGGGCAGTTGGACCGGCGGAACCCTGTACGCTATTTGCACTAAGCTAATAACGGCGGGTTTGGCGCCTTCCCACCCGCCGTTCGAATGACCGGCAAAACCATTTCTCACTACCGCGTCATCGCCAAGCTCGCCGAAGGCGGCATGGGTGTCGTCTATAAGGCCGAAGACGTACGGCTCAATCGAACCGTCGCCCTGAAATTTCTGCCGATTCGCTCCCTCAGCGGTGACGAAGACCGCGCAAGCTTTCTCCACGAAGCGCGCGCCGCGGCCCGTCTCGACCATCCCAACATCGCTACGATTCACGAGATCGACGAAGTCGATGGCCAGACCTTTATCGCCATGGCCTTCGTGGACGGACCCACCGTTGCGGAAAGGGTGAAGCAGGGCCGGCTGCCGTTTTCCGAGGCGGTCGATATCGCGCTCCAAACGGCTCGCGCCCTCGAGGAAGCGCACGAGAACGGCGTCATTCATCGCGACGTCAAAAGCGCCAACGTCATGCTGACGCGGCGCGGTCAAGTTAAGCTGACCGATTTCGGTCTCGCCCGGCTCACCTCGCAGGAAATTACTCTCCACCAGGGGCTCAAAGGCACGCCCGCCTACATGTCGCCCGAGCAGATCCACGGCGAGAAGGCCGACCACCGCACCGACATCTGGTCGCTCGGCGTGATGACGTACGAAATGGTGACCGGACAGTTGCCCTTTCGCGGAGAGTACCGCCAGGTTCTCGTTTACGCCATCGCAAACGAAGAACCCGAACCGATCTCGAAGCTTAGGCCGCAAACCCCGCCCGAACTGATCGCGGCCATCGATCGGGCGCTCGCGAAAGATGCCGCGGACCGCTACCAGCACATCAGCGAATTCATCGCGGACCTGAAGAAAGTACGGCCGCAACTGGGGCCGCTTTCCTCCAGCTCGGCGGTCGCGGCGTGGCGCGGGCGAAGGTCCCGCAAGAACCTCTATGCTCCCCTCGCGGCTGCCGCGGCCGTCGTGCTGGTTTTGGGGCTCGCGTGGTTCCTGAGCAGCCGCCCCGAGCCGCCCACCGCGCCGCCAGAGGTCACGCCCCTGACCAGCTACCCCGGCCGCGAGGAGTTTCCAAGCTTTTCGCCCGACGGCAACCAAGTGGCTTTTTCCTGGAACGGCGAAGCCGAGGAAAATTTCGACGTCTACGTGAAGCTCGTGGACTCGGCCACGTCGTTGCGCCTGACCAGCGACCCGGCGCCCGACCTGAGTCCGGCCTGGTCCCCCGACGGACGCCAGATCGCCTTCCTGCGCGAGAACGCCAGCGGTCTTTGCGATCTTGTCATGACGCCGCCGCTAGGGGGCGCCGAGCGCAAAGTCGCAAGCGTGGCCGCCGGCGCCGCGGGTAGCGGGCTAGCTTGGTCGCCTGACAGCCGCTTTCTCGCTGTGGCCGACCGCGAATCGACCGACGGGCCGATGGGCATTACGTTGGTCGACGCTCAGTCCGGCAGCAAGCGTTGGCTCGTGCAGGCGCCCGCGGGCGCTAGCCGCGTGGTGTTCCCTGCTTTCTCTCCGGATGGCGCCACGCTGGCCTTCGATGTCGAGTTGGGAGTATGGCTCGGCGATACCTACCTTGTCGACGTGCGGCGCCTTATGGACACTCCGCGCCTTATGGACAATCCGCGCAGTGTCGACGCCCCCGGCGGCGCCAATCCGCAAGGCTCTGCCGATGCGCAGGCTAGTGCCGAGACCCAGAGTGCGGCCGCCGCCAAAAGCGAATTACGACGGCTCACTTTCGATGGCGGCCAGTCGGAGGGCCTTGCTTGGGACCCCGCTGGACGCCACATCCTGTCGGCGCGCATCTCGCGGTTGGGCCGCCGCTCATTCTGGCGCGTACCGATATCGGGCACGGGGTCCGCGGAGCTCGTCAATGTCGGCGACAACCCGACGCACCCGGCCTTTGCCCGGCGCTCCGGCCGCTGGGCTTTCAGCAAAAGGATCTCCAGCTACGATATCCGCCGCATCGACGCCAGCGATCCGCGGGCGGAAGGGGCGTTGTTTCTTTCCTCGACACAACTGGACGCCAACCCGCAGTATTCGCCCGACGGCGCGCGCGTCGCCTTTGCTTCGAGCCGTTCCGGCGGCATCGAGATCTGGATGGCCAATGCCGACGGCTCGCAACCCCTGCGGCTGACTTCCCTCGACATTACGGGCAGCCCGCGCTGGTCGCCCGATGGCGCACAGATCGCGTTTGACGCGATCGCGGACGGAAACGCCGACGTCTACGTGGTCGATGTCGCCGGCGGGCCGCCGCGCCGCGTCACCACTGACCCGCACGAAGATATCGTCCCCGGCTGGTCGCGCGACGGGCGCTGGCTTTATTTCACTTCAAACCGCGGCGGCGACCGCCAGATTTGGAAGATGCCCGCTGGTCAACCCGGCGGGGACGCCGAGGCGGTGCAGGTGACCCGCCAGGGCGGCTTCTATGCCGTCGAATCCCCGGACGGGCAGTTCGTCTACTACGCCAAAGAGCGCGCCCTGGAAACCTCCATTTGGCGCGTGCCCATCGACGGCGGAGAAGAATCGCCGCTGCTCGAAATGACGCTCGCCGGATGGGGAAACCTGGTGGCGACACCCATGGGCCTCTACTTTGCCGCCCGCAAGGAAGGAACCTTGTCGGAGACGAAATGGGTGCTGATGCACCTAGCGCCGAACGAAAAAACGCCTCGCGAGCTGGTCGAATTGCCGCGCTTTCCGACCTTTGGAGGGCCGGGGCTGAGTGTATCGCCCGACGGCCGCTGGATACTCACCGGCCAGGTAGACATCGAGTCGGACCTGATGCTTGTGGAAACGCAGAAATGAGCACCGCCGCTTGGGCCGCATGCTGTCGCGCGGTCCGTGTTTAAGCCGCGGACGAAACGAATTTCATGTCGAGCCGAACGAAGGAGCGTCGTGGCTGACGGCCCGTCCGCCGTTTACAGCAGCGAGTCGATGGCGTCTTCC
This sequence comes from Bryobacterales bacterium, assembly GCA_040902925.1. Taxonomy (GTDB): domain Bacteria; phylum Acidobacteriota; class Terriglobia; order Bryobacterales; family UBA6623; genus JBBDWJ01. Next base: position 3,195 of record JBBDWJ010000087.1, read on the forward strand.
ACGTCGGCCATATCGAGTTCATTGGACGAGGGGACACCGGTAAGCCGGTACCGCAGTTCACCTGCCTGATCGTAGACCAGGACGGCCGGCAGATCCTCAAGCGCCATGGCATCGAGCGAAGCCGCTACATCCTGCTGCGGCAAGAAGTGGGGAAACCGCGCGTCGTATCTTTTAACGATCTCTTCGGCTGCCTCGATCTCCTCCTGCTGTGCGTACTCTTCGAGGCATAGCGAGGCGAAGCTCACGCCCTTTTCGCGGTATCTCTCGGAGAGCTCGACCAGGTTGGGCAAGATCTCGATGCAGTTGCGGCACCAGCTCGCCCAGACCGGTACAACGACGATCGAGCCCCGCCGCGCGGCCAGCTCTTCTTGCCAGCCTTCGAAGGTGATCGCCTCGATTCGCGGCTTGCGCGGCCAGGTGTGGGTAACGACAAGATAAAGCGCTGCCAGCAGCCCAAGATTGCGGACCAGACGGAGCCAGCGACGCCGGGGGCGCGCATGCGGAGACACCAATCCTTCGCCGTCGCCTTCGCTTGCGGAACTCCTTCGCACCCTGACTCTATCTTCGGATATCCGGCGTTAGAACATCACAAAAACCGCAACCGGAACTGCGCGGCATTCGCTGCTGTTGGCTTCACCGGGCCGGAGAGGCTGGCGGCAACAGCCGTGGCTGAGGGCGGTAGTCGGCTCGCTATTTTTTGAGCTCGAAATTGTAGACCACTTCCTTGCGGTCGTCGAAGGTACTGACCGTGCGCGTGCGGCTCATCGTATCGCCCAAGCGGGCTTTCAGTTGGTAGTCGACGTTGGTGTCGAGGCCGTGGAAGTAATAGTTCCCATCGCGATCGGTGATAAACGACTTCACTTGTAGCGTCTTGGTGTTCTTGATCTGCACCACGGCGCCTTCGATGGGGTTTTCCTGCTCGTCGGTGACGAGCCCTTTTACCGACCGCGTCGGACGGTCATCTTGGGCGAGGGCCGGCGCCCATGCCGCAAGAAGAAATCCGCACACGATCAGGGCCGCCGCGATTCTCGTATTCAGCATCATGTCTCCTGGGCTGCCGGGCGCTCCTATTCGCTTCAACTGACTCCGCTGCGTTTAGTTTCAATGGATTGCGAAGCGCCCGGGTCCCGTATCCCTACTACAGAGGACGCCCCCTGACAGGTCCCGGTTTCTATTTTTTCGGCGCCGGGCTGAGCATGAGATTGGCCCTAACCTTCTCGCTTTCGTAAACTTCCACCGTTTTTTGCGCCGGCTCGAACCCTTTCGCCGACGCCGTGATCGCGTACGTGCGCTGCCCGGCTGGAACGCGGATCGCGAAATCACCCTGGGCGTCCGTCACGGCGCTGCTCTTCAGCTTAGGGTTGTCTTGCGCCACAACCTCAACTTTGGCGCCCCGCAGCAGATGACCACTCGACTGGAAGACCGTGCCGGCGATGATGGCCTCCGCCTCGGGCTGCTTCTTCTTGCCGGCCGCGTTCAGCAGCAGCGCGCTGCTCAGCAGCACGACAACGGAGAGGATAGTCCAACGGCGCAAAAACGCCGGCGGCTTAGCCTCCCTCTTTTTCCTCTTCTTCCTCTTCCTCGACTTCGTAAAACCCATTGTCGCTAAATTCTTCGTCGTAGCTGTCGTCTTCATCCAGATCGTCGTCGTCGTCTTCGGTCTCCGTTTCTTCGGCCACCTCCTCCTTTTCTGCCTCTGGATCGTCGTCCTCCGTAACCAACCGCAACTCGAGCTCGTTGATGCGGGCGACCTCCAGCGTGGCTCCACACTCGTCGCAATTCACGATATCGCCCTTCTCGAGGTCATCTTCGTTTTCGAGGTAGAACTCAAGGGCGCAATAGGGACAAATTGCCATGTAACCTGCTCTCCATCCTCTATGTACCGCAACTCAGATGCGGTTGCCAAGTCCAATGTCCATTCGCGCCTCAAATCGGGCAAAGACAAGGCCTTGGATGGCCCCCGCCGGCGCCGGATTTCCGGCCGCGTTGGCTCGGGACCCCGGTCTGTGCTGCAATCGAAGGGCAGTATGTCTCGCCACTACCCCACCCATCCGATCGTCGGCGTGGCCGGCATTGTACTCGATGGCGACCGAGTTCTGCTGGTCAAGCGGGGCCGCGAGCCGCTCAAGGGAATCTGGTCGCTCCCCGGCGGGGGGCTCGAGCTGGGCGAGACGCTGCGCGAGGGCGTGCGGCGTGAGCTTCGCGAGGAGGCCGGCCTGAATGTTCGCGTGCTGGACATGGTCGAGGTCCTGGAGCGTATCACCCCCGGCGAGCAGGGTCGTACGGCCTATCACTACGTCCTCATCGACTTTTTGTGCGAAAGCGATGGCGGCGTCCCGCGTGCCGACGACGACGTCGACGAAGTTGCCTGGGTGGAGAGGGGCCGTATCGGCGACTACGAAACCACCGAAGGAGCCCCCGCCGTGATCGAAAAGGCGTTCGCGATACGCGATGCCCGCGAGCCGCGCTGAAGCCGCGGATTCCCCGCGGCTTCCTGCCCGGAGCGGCGGAAAGTTCGCCGGCCAGCCGCCGTATACTGAGCAAATACCAACGTCCGCCATTTCCGCGCGGGCCGGCCCGAACATCGTTTTCATGCCCTCGAAATCCGCCGAAGCGCTCGAATTCCCCGCTCTTGTTGGACTCCTCAAGCGCTATTTGGTCAGCCCGTTAGGCGAATGGCGGCACGCCGAATTCGCCGCCGCGCCTTTTCACCCGTCGCGGGAAGCCGCCGAAGCAGCTCTCGCCGAAACGGCCGAGGCCATGGACTGGCTGCGGACGGCGGAGAATAGCGCGCCCCGAGGCGGCCTCAGCGCTCCCAGATTTCAGGGCCTGCGCGATATGCGGGCGGCCGCGGCGCGGCTGCGGGCCGAAGGGTCTGTGCTCGAGCCGCTTCAAATCCTCGGGTTGATCGAGATTCTCGACCGCGCCGAGCAGTTGCGAACCCAACTCGGCCTCCAGGCGACGCAATTCCCGAAGCTGGCCGCCTACGCGGAGCGCCTCGCGGACATGCGCCCGTTGCTGCGGGAGATTTCCGGCAAGATCCGCCCCGATGGGGAGCTCGAAGATCACGCCAGCCCGACCCTCTCCCGTCTACGGCGTCAAATCGATCAGCACCGCCAGTCGGTTCAAAAATCGCTCGACAAGTTCGTCCGCGCGCAATACCAGGAGGGGGTGCTGCAGGACGACTACGTGACGATCCGCGACGGCCGGCTCGTCGTGCCCGTCAAAGCCGGCTGGAAGTGGCGCGTCGAAGGCGTCATCCACAGCGCCAGCGGCACCGGGCAAACGGTGTTTATCGAGCCGCTGGAGACGATCGTTCTCAACAACCGCCTGGTGCGGCTGCTCGAAGACGAGCAGCGCGAGGTGCATCGCATCCTGCGCGAGATGACCGCCCGGCTGCGCCTCGAGGCGGACGCCGTGCACCAGGCGATCCAGACTCTCGCCGAGCTCGAATGGCTATTTGCTAAAGCAAACTTCGGCCGTGAGTTCCGCTGCGCCATCCCCTCGTTTTCGCCGCCCCCCGATGGCGCCGGTCCGGAACGTCTGCGGCTCGACTGGGCGCGGCACCCGCTGCTCGAAGACGTGCTCCGCAAAAGCGGCCGGAAAATCATCCCCATCTCGCTGACGATGGAGGGAGGTGAGCGGGTCTTGGTGGTCAGTGGTCCCAACGCCGGCGGCAAGACGATCGTGCTCAAGACCGTCGGACTGCTTGCGCTGATGGCTCAAGGCGCCCTGCCGGTGCCGGCCGAAGGGGCCGAATTTCCGTGGTTCGAATGCGTTCTCGCCGATATCGGGGACTCGCAGTCGATCACCGAAAGCCTCAGCACCTTCTCGGCGCACATCGAAAAACTGAAAGCGATGATGGCCGAGGCGGACGCCCGGTCGCTCGTGTTGCTCGACGAGTTAGGCGCCGCGACTGATCCGCAGGAAGGTGGTGCGCTGGCGGTCGCCGTGGTCGAGCATTTCCTCCAATGCGGGGCATTTCATATCGCCTCGACGCACCTGCCGGCGCTCAAAATTTACGCCGCCAACGCCAGCGGAGTGCAGAATGCCGCCGTCGGCTTTGACGCCGAAGGCCTTTCGCCGACCTTCAGGCTGTTGGTGGGCGTGCCGGGGCAATCGGCGGGCCTGGCAATGGCGCAGCGCTTCGGTATGCCGCCCGAAGTCATCGAGCGCGCCCGTGGCGCGATGGCCACGCAGGAAGGCGACGCCGCTGCATTTCTCAACGAGCTGCACCGCCGCGTCGAAGAATACGAGCAGGCGCAAAAGAGTCTTCGCCAGGCCGAGCACGAGCTGCGTGAACGCGAGCGGGCGCTGAGCCGCGAGTGGGAAAAGCGCGAAAAAGCGAAGCTCGACGAACTCGAGCGCCGCGTGGCGGCCCTGATCGACAAGTTTGGCGCTGAAGCGAAGGAGGCGCTCGAAAAAATCGGCGAGACCAGCGGCAGCCGCCGCGCCCTGCAAATGGCGCAGCAGCGCATCTCGAAAACCCAGCGCGAGATGCACGAGCAGTTCGAATCCACCGCTCAGGTGGCGCTGGGGCGCGAACCCGAGCCGAAACCGGCCGTCACCGGCGGCCCCCTGCCAGTGGGCGCGCATGTCCATCTGGCTAGCCTAGGCGCCACCGGCCAAGTGGTGCGCGCGCTCTCGAATGAAAGCTACGAGGTGCAGGTCGGCCGTCTCAAAATGCGCGTCTCGCGAGGCGACATCACTAAGGTGCTACCGGCTGCTGGCGCTGGCCTTAGAGCCGGACCGCTGCCCGCCCGCGTCACGCTTCACACCGCGCCCCGCTCGGCGGCCTCTCTTTCCGAAATCAACGTCATTGGAAAAAATCGCGACGAAGCCGAGGAGGCAGTCGACAAATTCCTCGACGAGGCCGTGCTGGCCGAAGTCAACCGCGTCCGCGTCATCCATGGGCACGGCATGAACGTACTTCGCAAAGCCCTCTGGCAGATGTTCGCCAACCACATTCACGTCGAGCGGTATTACCAGGCGGAGCAGCACGAAGGCGGAGCCGGTGCGACCATCGTCGAAATCAAAGAATCGTAATTGCAGCGCGATCAGGTCAGAGTGGAAATTCCGGCGCGTAGTAAACTGACGAATCACCATGGCGGCTGACCGGCAACGTCTGATTCGGGGGATGATCGAGCACTATCCCTTCGTTCTCAAGAACTTCAAGGCCTATTTCCGTAACCTCTACCGCCGCGGCGTGCGCGGCACCTCGGTCGTGACGCCCTACTCGGCCATCTTTTACGCCACCCACAAATGCAATCTGGATTGCAGCTACTGCAATCAAAAGAACCCGGAAGTCTTCAGCGAGGAGCTCGACACGCCGCGAACGATCGAGCTGTTTCGCCGCATCCGGCGCGACGTCGACACGATCCTCATCACCGGCGGCGAGTGCCTGATGCGCCCCGACATTGAAGAGCTGATCGAAGCCGCCCGCCGGGAAGTGAAATTCCGCTCGACGCTGATCGTCACCAACGGCGTGCTGCTCGACAAACGCCGCGCAATTTTCGATCACCTCAACGGCCTGATCGTCAGTCTCGACGCCATCACCCACGACCCCAGCGAGCCGCTGTCGAAATCCAACGCCGTGCCGCGCGTGATCGACAACCTGATGCTCGCGAAGGAAAAGCTGCCGCCTGGCGCGATCACGATCAGTTGCGTGCTCGAGCGCTGGAACATCGGGGAGGCCGAAAAAATCCTGGAGTTCTGCCGCCAGCACGATTTCGTGTTTTCCGTGCAATCGGCGCAGAGCAACGGCAAGTATCCGAATTTCACCTTCCTCGAAGACCCGCGCTACCGCGCTTTCGTCGACAAGCTGATCGACATGCGGCGGCGCCGCGCGGCGCGCATCAACGGCACGGCCAAGCTGCTGCGAACGCTGCTGCTGTTCGAGGAGTTCAAGTGCTACCCGACGATGTTCCCGCGCGTTTACCCTAACGGCGACGTCTTCTACCCCTGCGAGGTGCTGCGCAAGATTGCGGGCAACGTGCTCGAAGACGGCTCCATCTCGGCGGCGTTCGAGCGCGGCCGAAAGCTCTACGGCGAGGCGCCGCAGTGCAAGAACAACTGCTTCCTGTTCGGGAACGTCCTATCGTCCTACTATGTGGAAGATTTCTGGGGACTGGCCGGCGACACCGTGAGCGGTTCCTAGCTTCCGCACGCTAAAGATCGCGTGAGCCGCGGTCTCGGCCAGGTGTTTGCTGAAAGCGCCTTCGTACTCAAACTCGACCCTCTCGCCGCCGGCCATCACGAGCGCCATCACCGTCTTCGATTTCCTGTCGACCGATTGCTCGCGGACAGGCGGATCCTTCGCTTCGGAGATATAGACCGGCAGATAGCTCGCGCCGCCTACGAGGATCTGATCGATGCTCGCGATCTGGATCGAGCCGCTGACTTCGCCGCAGCTCTCAACGGGAACCGCAAGCATCAGCTCACCGCGCAGCAGCAGGTAAAGGCGTGTCCCCGGCTGCGGTTTCCCAGGTGAATCCTCCGGCCAAGCGGAAATCAGCCGCCCGCCGTTGAGCAGGTAGTCAGCCCCATGGCGGCGCTGCAGCTCGCGCTCCCTGTCTGGATCACGCGACGGCGCCATCAGCAACGCCGTGGCGAGTCCCAAGGTCCCAAGCGCCGCGATCCACCAAACGCCCCACCATGCGCCGAAACAAACAGCGGCCATCGACGCTGTTCCCACCACAAAGCGAACCCGATTCCAGCGGCCCGAATCGCGGCGCAACCAGCGGAGCGCCGGAAGGAACAGCAAGACAGAAAAAACGGGATAGAGCAGCAGCCGCACCCAGCGGGGAATCAAAGGCCGGCGCGGCGGCTGCGGCCCGTCGCCGATGCGGCCTGCCTTCGCGGCGCCGCTGGGATCAGGAGATTGGGATGCCATCTGCCGGGTTCAAGCGCCCAGCTCCGCGCGGAAGATCTGGGCCAGCCGCCCCGTGTGGCGCTCGACATCGGCCGCGTCTTGAGCCTCGACCATGATGCGCACCACGGGCTCGGTACCCGAATAGCGTACCAGGACGCGGCCACGGTCGCCCAATTCGTGCTCGGCTCCGCGCACCGCTTCGGCCAGCGCCGGGACCTGCTCAAAGGGCGTCTTGTGCTTGACGCGAATGTTCTCGAGCTTCTGCGGAAACACGACAAGGCGCCGCCGCAACTCGCTCATCGGTTGGGCCGACGCTGCCATCAGCTCGAGCACCATTCGTGCCGTCACCAGCCCGTCGCCGGTAGTCCCGTATTCGCGAAAGATAATGTGCCCGGATTGCTCGCCGCCCAACGCCGCGCCGCGGCGATTCAACTCCTCCAGCACGTATTTGTCGCCGACTGGAGTGCGCAACAGTTCGATTCCCGCGTCAGCCAGGGCCTTTTCGAGACCCATGTTCGCCATCACCGTGCCGACGACGAGCTTGCCGGGGAGTTGATCGCGCTGATCGAGATAGCCGGCTGCGAGCAACAGAACAACGTCGCCATCGACGACGCTGCCGTCATCGGCTACGAACAACGCGCGGTCGGCATCACCGTCGAAGGCAATCCCCAGATCGGCTTTGCCCGCGAGAACCCTTTCCTGGAGCTTTTCGAGATGCAGCGAGCCGCAACCCAGGTTGATATTGCGGCCGTCTGGCTCGTTACCTACAACTTCCGCGGCGATATTAAGTTTCTCGAGCAGCGCCGGACCCAGCGACGACGCCGCGCCGTTGGCGCAATCGACCACAACACGAAACCGCGAAAGCGCCTCCGAAGGGCGGATGATGCCGAGCAGGTGCTGGAAATAACGGTCCGCAAGGCCGGCTTCGACCTCCAGCGGCTTGCGGCGCGGTTCCGGTTTCTGTTCGAGCAACCGCAAAATTTCGTTTTCGACCTCGTGTTCTTCCGCGTCAGGCAGCTTGAAGCCCGAGCTGCCGAAGACTTTGATGCCGTTGTCTTCAAAGGAATTATGGGAAGCGGAAATCATCACCCCGGCGGCGAAGTGGCCGCCCGCGGCGAGAAAAGCCACACCGGCCGTGGGCAATACGTCCACAAAACGGACGCCGACACCGCCCGCATCAAGCCCGCCAGCCAACAACTCCGCCAGCGGGCGGCTCGACTCGCGGGTGTCCATTCCGACGACGACCTCGGGACGCTCCGCGCCGCCGGTGCGACGGCCGGTGATGTCCTTGGCCAGCGCCTGGCCGGCCGCGTACACGGTCGGGTCATCCAAGGGATATTCCCCGGCGACACCCCGAATCCCATCCGTGCCAAAGAGACGTTTTGCCATTACTTTCAATAACCTACAACTCTATTGTTAGCATGCCGCCGCGAGCCGACGGCATAAGGAAAAACTGAAATCGGCGTGCGAAACGCGCTTAGGGATATTTTTCGCGCAGGGAACTGGAACCAGGGATAGCCTAGGCGACTCCGCCGTCAACGGCGCCACGCCGGCTTCGGCGCGGGGCAGAAAAATAGGATCAGGGCGTTCAATGGCACCCCATACATGTGAAGTTCCGCCCGTGGCAGGGCAGGCAGGTTGTTTTGTCGAGGCCAAGCCGGCCGGTAGAGTGCGTATCGACGAAATTGCGGGTGTGGCTGGCGGGCATCAGATTCACGCCCTCGAGATGGCATTTCTCGCAACTGAACGGATTGCGGATGTCGGAGTGACAAACCAGACAGTCCGGCATCTGCGGCAGATTCGCCATGCCGGCGGCGTCGGTTTGTTCCAGTCCCCGGTGGCACGCCTGGCACGCGTTCTGTGTATCCAGGTGCTGTAGCATGTCGCCCGGTTTACCCAGATAACTTCCGCTCTCGATGGCGGCGGCGATCAACGGCGCTACGTTTCCCATTTGCAAGTGAAACTCGTGGTTGAACCGGAAGGTGCGCTGCGCGGGTGCTTTCCCGCCTAAAAACGATGTATCCACGGATGGCAACGGGTCGCCGCTGTGGCAAGACAGGCAGATCTTCGCCTCGGGCATGTTGGTGTCGCCGGCGGCCGTACTCTTGGAAGCGGCGTCGTGGCAGGTGACGCAGGTAACTCCCCCCTGCTTGAGATGCTGTTGGTGGGAAAATCGGGGCCCGGCAGTCTGCGCGGAGAGCTGACCCGCCAGCATCGCTAGCCCGAGGATAAGCGTACTACGCATCTTTCATCGATTGGAATGGAAGGCGCCATCACGGCAGCTCGTTATCCGCCTTCGGAAAGCTACGCCAGGAAGGAGCAGTCAGGCAGTGTTCGTTTTGTGCCGGCAGGCTCCGCGTCGCGCAAACAACGATCACAGAGGTTCCGCTTGACCCGCGTCTTGGAAGGCTGCCAAGCCCCTCTGCTCCGGCGGCCACGGTGGAGAGAGGGACCGGCGCAACCACCGGTCCTGCCATTCATTCGCGGATGCGACCCATTGCTACCGCCGGCCAGACCTTGTCTGTCGCTCAGCCCTTGTGCGAGATTCGCCAGATCTTGGCGCCGCCGTCGTCGGTCACCAGCAGCGAGCCATCCGACATCTGCAGCAAACCCACGGGGCGGCCCCAAACTTCTCGTTTGCCCGGATCGAGCATCCAACCGGTCATGAAATCCTGCGGTCCCGACTGCGGCTTGCCGTCCTTGAACGGTATGTAAGTAATCGAATAGCCCGTGCGCTCCGCGCGATTCCACGAGCCATGGAAGGCGAGGAACATCCCGCCGCGATACTTCTCCGGGAACTGGTTGCCGGTATAGAACAGGATGTCGAGCACGGCGACATGCGCGCCGAGCAAGACATCCGGATAGAGCGTGCTCTTCACCTTCGCCATGTCCACGTTTTCGTGGCGCGGTTCCTTGTGCGGGCCCGTGTAGGCGATCGGCCAGCCGTAGAATCCGCCCTCGCGGATCTTCACGAGGTAGTCGGATACCAGGTCGTCGCCGAGCCCGTCACGCTCTTGAATGGAGGCCCAGATGTCTTCCGTGCCGGGGTTCCAGCGCAGGCCGATGACATTCCGCAAACCTGTGGCCACGGTCTCATGGCCCGTGCCGTCGGGGTTGTAGCGATGCAGCGCCGCGCGCATGGGGTCTTCGCCCATGTCGATGTTCGAGCCCGAGCCGACCGTCACGTAGAGCTTCGTCTTGTCAGCGTTGAACAGCAGACTGCGCGTCCAGTGGCCGCGGTCGAATCCTTTGAGCGAAATGATCTCAGTTCCGGAACCGTTGACCTTCATGGTCTTCGCGTCGTACTTGTAGCGCTTCACCGAAGCCGGCTCGGCTACGTAGAGCCAATCGTCCTTGAGGGCCAGGCCATAGGGCCGGTCGAGTCCTTCGATGATTTTGGTCTTGGTCTTGCCATTCAGCACATAGACCAAGCCCGTGGCTCCCTCGCGGCCGCCGCTGTCGGAGAGCAGAATTTCGTTGTTCGGGCCTTGCAGCATGAAGCGCGGCCGTTCGAAGCCGGTCATGTATTCTTCGATGGCAAAGCCGGCCGGCAGCTTCAGCTCGGCCCCTGCGGGACGGCTAACTACCTCCGGCTGGTTGCGGGCCGACTCCGAGTGAAACGGCTTAGGCAACTCCTTCCAGTTCACCGGAAGATCGCCCGATTGAGAAATGGCCGTGGCGGCAACAGCCACAATCAGAAAACCTAGCCAAGCGGCGCGTTTTTGTCTGCTCATAACAAGTCGGTATTGTACATTCCTAGGGATATCGCCAACGGGGGCGCTTTCCCGGAAAGACGCCGCCGCCGGGGCAAATGTTTCCCGAAAAAGGGCCGGCGGCGGCTCATCTCGCCGGCGAGTGAGCGCGCGAAACGCTGAATCACGCGGCCGGAGCGGCGAGGCTGTGTCGATCGCGACGGCGGCTTGCGCGCATCGCGGCCCACTCGCTGTACAATGTGCCCCATGAAAAGGTTTGTGCTCTTGTCCTTGCTTCTAACGCTGAGCCTCCCGTTGACGGCCCAGATCCGCGTCGGGATGATCGGCCTCGATACTTCTCACGTGGTGGCTTTCTCTCAAATCCTCAACGACCCTTCGAACCCGAACCATGTGCCCGGGGTCAAGATCGTCGCCGCTTTCAAGGGCGGCAGTCCCGACCTGGCCAGCAGCCGCGACCGCATCGACAAATTCACCGCCCGGGTCCGCGACGAGTTCGGCATTGAAATCGTCGACGACATCCCGACCCTGTGCTCGAAGGTGGATGCGATCCTGCTCGAGAGCGTCGACGGGCGCGTGCATCTCGAACAGGTCAAGCCGGTGTTCGAGGCCGGCAAGCCGGTGTTTATCGATAAGCCTCTGGCGGCCACGCTGGAGGACGCCCTCGAAATCGACCGCCTGGCGAAGCAGCACGGCGTGCCGTGGTGGAGCACGTCGAGCCTGCGCTACTCGCCGATCGTCGAGCAGGTCAAGGCGCCAAAGCTGACGGGGGTCATGACCTGGGGCCCAGCATCGCTGGAGCCTACCCACAAACTCGATCTTTCCTGGTACGCGATTCACTCGATCGAGATGCTTTACGCGATTCTCGGCCCGGGTTGCGAGCGCGTCAGCCGCACCTTCACTGACGATGCCGACGTCATCGTGGGCGTCTGGAAGGACGGCCGGACCGGCGTTGTGCGCACCATTCGCAACTCGGAAAGCGGCTACGGAGCCGTCTCGTTCGGCGCCGACAAAATTCGCATTTCCGAAGACTCCGGCGCGGCCTACGCGAAAATGCTCGGGCACGTCGTCGAGTTCTTTAAGACCAAGAAGCCGCCCGTGTCGAATGCGGAGACGCTGGAGATCTTTCGTTTCATGGACGCGGCATTGCGCAGCAAGCAAAACGGTGGGGCGCCGGTCGAGCTACGCTAGCCCAATCAGGTGAGCAGAGTGCTCAACGACGGCGGGCCGCCGGCGGCCGCGGTCATTTTGGTTGCAACATCGTCCAGGGGTCTGGCGTCTATACGGTAGAACGTTTCGACACTCCGCCTGGTGTTGGAAAGGTTCGCGTATACTGAGGTCAAGCGTTTTGTTTTGTCGGCTTTGCCGGAAGGAAGGTTTCACGAACCAGGCGCATCATAACCCTAACGGGAGGCTGACCGCAGAGTCCGGGGGAAAATGGCATGGTGACCTACAAAGAATCGGGGGTTGAGCTAATCCAGGCTCGCGGAAAGGAAGGCCGCTTCGCTTTTCGCGGAACTTGGATGCGCCTGGGAGCATTTAACTCGCCCGAAGGCTGGTACGTCGGCGTGCACACCAGCGGGGGCGTTCCTTCCGTGCGTCTGAGTCTGGAATACGGCAAGACGCTGAAGGAATCCGTTGACATGCTCAAGTATGGATTCTTTCTCAATCCTGAGGCCTCGACCGAGTTGATCGATCATCTTCAGGAGATCGGGCTGTTGACGGTCCCGGCGATGGCCGGCTCGGCTCAATAGCCGGCCGCCTCGAAAAGCGCGTCTATGGACGCGCCCGAACGCGACCCACATGGGCGGTGTGTTGCGTTCGACTTCTGTCGCCTCTTTCACTCCTCCGTTTTTTGCTGTCGACTTCGGTACCCGGTTTTTCTCATCAAGGAATCACCGGCGACACCAACAATTTCATCCGCGACTCGCACCAGCACAAACAGACCCAATTCGATCCGGCGTGATATTTCGCTGAAGGCCGCCCGAGACTACGGTACAATCCCGGCGGTATGCAGAGCTACGCAGCCGGACCGACCCTCCCCTTAATCGACAAGCCCCTGCATGAGGTTTTCGATGCAACCGTTTCGCAAGGGCCTGACCGCGAGGCCATCGTTTCGCGCCATCAGAATCTACGGCTAACCTACCAGGAGCTGCAGGACCGCGCGGCGCAGACCGCCGCCGGACTGTGCGGTCTCGGTGTAGGCGCCGGCGATCGCGTCGGCATGTGGGCCGCAAGCTGCGCCGAGTGGATCTATCTGCAAATCGCCACCTCCCGCATCGGCGCCGTTTTAGTCAACGTCAACCCGGCCTATCGGGCCAACGACCTGCGTTTCATCCTTGAAAAATCGCGCATGAAAGTGCTTTTCCTGCACGCCAAGGATGCCCGCGCCGACTACCAGCAGATCTTGGCCGAGGCCTCCGAGGGAGCGGAACTCGCTCTAGAGCACGCCGTTCTGTTGGGAACCGAATCGTGGGACAAGATGATCGCCGGCGGCCGCAAACCCGTCGAGCGGCCGTGCGATCCCCGCGAGGTCGTCAACATTCAGTACACCTCGGGCACCACTGGCAAGCCCAAGGGTGTGCTGCTCACACACCAAAATATCGTTAACAACGCTTACCTGGTCGGCCGCTGCCTCAAGTGGACCGCGGACGACATCCTTTGCCTGCCGGTCCCGCTCTATCACTGCTTCGGGTGCGTCATGGGCTCGCTGCAGTGCCTGGTATTCGGGGCGAAGCTCGTGCTGCCGGCGCCGCAGTTCGATCCCCTGGCCGCGCTGCGGGCCATCCACGAAGAAAAGTGCACCACCATCTACGGCGTGCCTACGATGTTCATCGCCGAGCTCAACCACGCCGATTTTGCGCAATACGATATGAGCTCGCTGCGGACCGGCATCATGGCTGGCGCGCCCTGCCCGGTTGAGCTGATGAAGCGCGTCGTGGGAGAGATGCACTGCCGCGAGATGACGATCGCCTACGGCCAAACCGAAAGCTCGCCTGTCATCACGCAATCCTCTACCAGCGACAGTCTTGAAACCCGTGTCTCGACGGTCGGCAATGTGATGCCGTGTACCGAGGTCCGCATCGCCGACCCCGCAACGAACGAGAACGTCGAGGTTGGCGTGCAAGGCGAGCTGTGCACCCGCGGCTACCTGGTCATGAAAGGCTACGACGGCGACCCGGACCAAACGGCAAAAACAGTGGATGCCGAAGGCTGGCTGCACACCGGCGATCTGGCCACGATGCGCCAGGACGGCTGCTTCCGCATCACCGGCCGCGCCAAGGAGATGATCATCCGCGGCGGCGAAAATATTTCACCCCGCGAGATCGAAGAGTTCCTTCACGCGCATTCCAAAATCGCCGACGTCTACGTGGTCGGCCTGCCCGACGAAAAGCTCGGCGAGCGCGTGCTGGCATGGGTACGGCTGCAGCCGGGGAGCGAGACAACGGAAGACGAGATCCGCGATTTCTGCCGCGGCAAGATCGCGCACTTCAAGATCCCCGACTACATCCGGTTCGTCGACGGCTTCCCGATGACCGTTACGGGGAAGGTACAGAAGTTTGTCATCCGCCAGCAGGAAATCGAGCTGCGGGGTCTCGAGAAGGCCGCGCGCATCGAAACCGCCTAGTTCTCTTGCTTTGCCGGTCTTTGGCAACGGTCCAGGGAACTTTCCCCTCTTTTCCTGCGTACAACCGGTGCGTGAATCCTTGTCTGGGAGGCGCCATGACCCGGTTGGCGTTGCCGCTCACCCTTTTCCTTAGCCTCGTCCCTGCCTCGATCGCCGAAAGCCCGCCGGACGCCGCAAAGATCATGGCGCGCGTCGCGGAGAATCAGGATCGCGCCGTCGAGCAGCGCAAGGAGTTCGTCTATCGCCAGAAAGCGCGCGTTCGTCTCCTCAAGAGCAACGGCAAGCTGGTCTGGGACGAGACGCGCGAATACAATGTCACGCCGACCCCCGAGGGCACCGAATTTGAGTTGACCCGCCGGTTCGGGGAAAGGCGCCAGGACCGCGAGCTGGAGTCGTTCGATCTGTTGGACGAAAGCGAGGCCGAGGGCATCGATCCCGAATTGGTCGACGAATTTCATGACGACCTCACCGCGCAAGGAGACAAGCGCGACGGCCTGTCGGCCAACTTCTTTCCCCTCACCAGCACCGAACAAGCCGGTTATAGCTTCACGCTGGAGGGAGAAGAGAAACATCGCGGGCGCCAGGTCTATCGCATTCGGTTCGAGCCGGAGCGCAAGCCGCGGCTTCGCGAGGTGGAGGACGGCCGGCGTATCTGGAAGGGAGAAGTCCTGGTCGACCAGGAGGAGTTCCAGCCAGTATTCATCGCGACTCAGATGGCGCTGAATATTCCTCTGCCCGTGCGGCTGTTGTTTGGCATCAGCATCCGCCAGGTGGGGTTCAGCGTCAGCTATCAGCGATTTAGCGAGAACGTCTGGTTTCCGGTGTCCTACGGCGGCGAGTTCTTCCTCAAGGTATTGCATTTTTACAAACGCAACATCATCGTCTCGATGGCGAGCGAAGACTTCCGGCGCACCACGGTGGGAAGCGCCGTACGCTTCGAGGAGCAGGACACGCCCTAACAGCCATCGCGGAGATTCTCTCGACGCCCCGCGCCGCGCCTTGGTCCGCCGTCAATAAATCGAATGGATTGGTTCCTGGCGCTGATACCATACGGTCAGATGCGGCTGCGCGCTTCGAAGGACCGGCTGAAAGTCGAGCACTCCATCATCGGCGGGCTGCGCGGAGTACTCGAGGAGCTACTGAAGCTGAATCCGGCGATTCGTTCCATCATTCCCGGGCGGATCCGCCCCGTCCGCGACGCTAAAGGGCCGGTAAAAATTCACCTCACGACGCCAACCCAGACCGGCTGGAAAGGCATTGCCCTGGCCAGCGGGGCTCGCCAGGAACTGTTCTTCAATACCCGTCTCACCAAGGAAGAAATCGAAAAAGCTCTCGGCCCGGCGTTGAAGGATTGAGGTTGCTATCGAAGCGGGGCTATTGCTATTGAAGCGGGGCTAAGAGACGGATAAGAGAGGGATAAGAGGGCTCGGATCGCCTCCGGCGATGGTCAACTCCTCAGCGCGGCCAAATCCTAAAACTTTCGCGACCAGGTATCCGGCCAGCGTTCCACGACCACTTTAGTCTGCGTGTAGAACTCGACCGCATGACGCCCCTGCGCGTGCAGATCGCCGAAGAAGCTTTCCTTCCAGCCGCTAAAGGGGAAATACGCCATCGGCGCCGCCACGCCGACGTTGATGCCGACATTGCCCACCTCGGCTTCGTACCGGAATTTTCGCGCGCTGGCGCCGCTCGCCGTGAACAGGCACGCCATGTTGCCGTAAGCGCTGCCGTTTACCAAAGCAATCGCCTCGTCGATCGTCTCCGCGGGGACAACGCTGAGCACCGGCCCGAAAACTTCCGTGCGAAAAATCTCACCCTCGGGCGGCACGCCCGACAGCAGAGTCGGTCCAATAAAGTTGCCTTTTTCGCAGCCCGAAACCACCAGCCCGCGGCCATCGACGACAACGCGCGCCCCTTCGTCGACGCCCTTTTGGATCAGTTGCTCGATGCGATTCTTGCTCTGGGGCGAGATCACCGGCCCCATCTCGACGCCCTCGTCGAGACCGAATCCGACCCGTCGCGAGGAAGCGATGGCGGCCATCGCCTCGACGAAAGTTTTTTGGGCCGCGCCGACCGGGATGGCGACCGAACTCGCCAGGCAGCGTTGCCCGGCGCAGCCAAAGGCGCTGTCGGCGGCTATCCGCGCGGTCATCTCGGGGTCGGCATCGGGCAGCACGACAATCGGGTTTTTGGCCCCGCCCTGGCACTGCACGCGCTTGCCGTTCTGGGCGGCGCGAGCGTAAATGTGCCGCGCCACGGGCGTCGATCCGACAAAACTCACCGCTCGGATCACGGGATGGTCGAGAATCGCATCCACGGTCTCGCGCGATCCGTTGACGATGTTCACGACACCGTCGGGAACCTTCGCCTGCTCGATCAGCTCGGCGATTTTCCGCATCGTCATGGGAACCCGTTCCGACGGCTTAACGACGCAGGCATTTCCGCAAGCCACCGCATAGGGCAAAAACCACATCGGGATCATCGCCGGAAAATTGAAAGGCGAGACGATCGCGACGACACCCACCGGCTGCCGGATCATCAGCTCATCCATGCCGGCCGCGATGTCTTCGGAGTTGTAGCCCTGCATCAGAATCGGAATGCCGCAAGCGACTTCCACGTTCTCGATGGCGCGCTGCAGCTCGCCCTTGGCCTCAGCCAGCGTCTTGCCGGATTCGAGTGTGATCGTTTGCGCCAGATCGGCGAAGTGGCGCTCGAGCAGCGCTTTGAGGCGAAACAGCGGCTGGACGCGCTCACCGGCGGGTGTTCGCCGCCACCCCGCGAAGGCTCGGGCGGCGGCTTGCGCGGCGTGATCGACCTCCTCGGCAGGCGACAAAGGCGTGCGGGAGAGCAGCTCGCCGGTCGCCGGATTAACGACGTCGATCCACTCCCGGGCGGCCGACCGTTGAAACACGCCATCGATTACGTTGGGAACTTCTTGAGCGCTAGCCATGACCACCTTACAGCCTCCTCAGCCGCGGCCCCGGCGCTGCAATGCGCGTCGACCGTGACGCCGTGACAACACGGCCAGCGTGAGGAGTACAATCGCAATGATGCCCTGCCCATTCCCCGACTGTCAAAGTTCTGATGCGAAAATCGAAGTCCGCTACGGCGCACGCGAAGTCGAGTGCCCTTCCTGCGGCAAGTTCAAGATGGCCGACAAGCTCTTTGAGTCCGCGGCCGTCGTTTTCGGCCCTCCGCGGGACTCCGCTGATGATTTGAGGGGCTTTATCCAGGCGCGGAACAGCGAAGGCAAGACCCCGATGCTGACCGACGAGACCTGGCAAGTGCTGGCGAACGAGCACAAAGACGAAGAATCCGCTTGAGCGGCGCGTTAGTTTCTTGGCGAAGGGCCGGGAAGGGCGTGATACGGATTCGCTCACCCTGCCAGCTCTGGACCCTGCCAGCCACAGAGTGCCGCGCTGGTGCCTACGCCGCCAGCCACGCGCCGATCACCTCCCGTACTTTGCGCACGGAAAGCTGCGAGTGCAGGCTAAATTTGTCGGTGGCTTCGAGATTCTCGTATACCTGATTCACCCAGTCGAGTTCTTCGCGAGCCGCGACCGGATTGACCGTCTGGCGCTGCGAATCCTGGGGATTGATCACCAGCGTCCGCCTCGGCGCGAGTGCCGCGTAGAGATCGCGCACATCATACGCTCCCATCACGCCGGGCAGAAAGCTGCTGAAGGGCTGCTTGGTAAGCGGGTCGTCGAGTAACGAACGGTAGGAAAGCAAGCCGTCGACGGTGATGAGCTGGCTGATCCGGGGTTCCAGCGCCGCCGCGTGGGCGGCAACCAGGGCGCCGGCGCCGACGCCGACCACCAGCCACTCGCGGCGCTGCAGGCGTTTAGGCGCGGCGGCCAGCAAATCTTTGACGCGCTGCCCCAACAGCGGCCGGCCGATTTCCAGTCCACGGTAGGCGAAGAAGTTCTCCCAGTCGAACGTGACGTCGAAGTCGGGAAGCTGCGGCGTTGTTTCGCCCCATCCGCGGACGTCGATCGCGATTACCTGATATCCCGCCGCGACGATCGGGTCAATGACCTCGCGGCGTACCTCGGTGTCGTTCATTCCCTGCTCGGCGACAACCAGGGCTTCACCGCGCGCAAACGCACCGACCTGGAACATATGATCGGGAACTACGACGCCGAACTCCGGTTTCAGCTCGCCAACCTGTGTGATTTCGCGAACGCGGTGGACAATCTGACTCTTATAAATCTCAAACTCCGACGGCCGCGCCGGCACGCTTCTGCGGGGCGCAATGTTGTGGGCGTATGCGCGGTTGAGCGTCAACACCGTGGCGGCGCCAGGAGTATCGGCAACCTGCCCGCTGGCCGTGCATTGTAGCTCCTGCCCGGAGAGAATTTTGGCCGGCTTTTCCATCACGTGTTGGCTCTTGTCAGTAAGCCAGCGCAGCAGCCAGTCGATCGCCGCCTCGCGCAATTGCTGGTTCATGCCGTGCTTGTCGTCGGTTTCGGCAAACCGGAGCTTTCCGCCGGCATCGACCAGGCCATACGCCTGCGCGACCGCGCTGAATGTTTCGCGCGCCGCGTCGATGGGGATGAAGTCTTGCGTAGGCGAGCCAACCATCAGGGGCCGCGGCGAAAACGCCGCCAGCAGCTCGGGGTGATCGATGCCATATCGCAGCGTGCTGTAAAGAATCTGTTCGGGGTCGGCTATCAGCAGCGCTTCGGTCTTGGCGCGAAACGTCGCCACGGCAGACACCGGGATGGCGGCCTTGATGCGCGGTTCAAAAGCGGCGAACTGCAGCGTCTCCATGCCTCCGCCCGAGCTGCCAGCCATCGCAATGCGTTCGGCGTCCACGTCCGCGCGCGTTTCGAGATAGTCGATCGCCCGCGATGCATCCCAAACGCGATACTGCATCAAATTCAGGCCCAGCAAGTAGCATGGATTGCCCAGAACCCGATGCTCGGCAGTTGCGGGCCCGGCTAGCGAAGCCTTCTTCGCGGCATCCCACAACTGCATCCGTTCGCCCTGCCCGACCGGGTCCCAAATCAAAACTACAAAACCGTGCCGCGCGCCCAGGATGCCGAACTGCTGGTACGGTTCGTAAGCCTTGCCCTCGGCGGCGTGGCCCGGTGGAAAAAGAATCGCCGGAAGCCTCTTCTCAACCTGTTTGGGCCGATACAGATTGGCCGTGACGAAGAATTGCGGCCGGCTCTCGAAGACGATGCGCTCGATCACATAGTCGTCTTGCGGGATGGCGCCCAACTCGCGGGCATTGAGCGGCGTTCGTTCGGCCGGCAGAGGCCCCCACATCTCCACGAGCCGCGCGCGTACATTCTTTTTCAGCTTTTCGAGATCGCCGGCCGACCTCATGCCCTGAAAACGCTCGACGCGGCGCTCATCGAGCAAGCGGATATGTTCGAGCGTATACTCCCACAACATGTGCCCCATACCGTTGGCACGGGCCGGAGCCGCGCGAAGCCATGGCACGCCTAAAAGCCCCGCGGCAAATGCTCGTCGTGTGATCGGGATATCCAAGACGGGTGGGTGAAATAGGGCTTCGAAATGGAAGGGACCAGTTTCGCCCTCATTCTAGCCAATTTGCTCCAATCAAGCCCAAACGGCAGCACAAACAGCCGTTTCTAAGAGGCACTCGCCCGTAACCGCAACAGCCCGGTTACCGCCCACCATGGGGTAAACTACCCTAAACTCGCGCAAGACCAATTCAGTTGTGGGGGCTGGGCAATTGAGGCACGCAACAACGTCAGCAACCGATTCCGCATTGAACTCGTACATAGGCAGCCTCCGCCGCGGCCGGCCGCTGGTGTTCGCCCTGGCCGTTTGTTGGGTAGCGCTCTCGATCGGCGCGGCGGCAGCCGAAGAACCCTCACGCCCGAAATCGTTCGCCATTCAAGGAGCGAAGCTCGTCCCCGTTTCCGGGCCTGTCGTCGAAGCAGGCACGATCGTCTTCGAAGATGGCTTGATCACAGCCATCGGGCGCGATATTCAAATTCCGCCCGGCGCCTGGCTCATCGAAGGAAAGGGCCTGACAGTCTACCCGGGGCTGATCGATGCTATGAGCAGCGTCGGCCTGCCCGAGCAAGACCGCGGCAGGCGTGGCGGGCCGGGAAATCGGGGCGGCTCGGGCAGTCAAGGCGAGTTGCCCGTATCGGCTGGGCCCGAGGACCGTCCGGCAACAAAGACCTGGGCGTTGGCGGCCGACGAGTTCGATCCCGCTAACGACCGCGTCAAGGCGTGGCGCGAGGCGGGCTTCACATCCGCCGTCGTCGCGCCGATGGATGGCATTTTCCCGGGCCAGGCCGCGGTGATAAATCTCGCCGGCGACAGGGCCAGCGAGATGGTGATCCAGCCGCAGGTAGCGCTCGTGATCAACATCGGCTACTCCGGCGGCTACCGCGGCTTTCCAAACTCGCTGATGGGTTACATCACCTACGTCAGGCAGCTCTTCCACGATGCCGGGCAGTACAGCGCCGCGTGGGCCGTGTACCGCGACGATCCGAGCGGACTCGAGCGCCCTGCGTATGACCGTACCTTGGCGCCGCTGGTCGAAGCGAAGAGCGAGAAACGTCCCGTCCTCTATCCGGGCGATCTGGCGAAAGAAATCCACCGCGCGCTGAATCTTTCGAAAGAGCTCGGTTTCCCGCTCATCGTTTACGGAGCCCACCAAGGCTACGAGGCCGCCGCCGCACTCGCGGAACGGAAAACGCCGGTGATGGTCAACTTGAAATGGCCGGAAAAAGAAGGCGACGCTGACCCCGAGGAGGAAGAACCGTTGCGGGTTTTGCGTCTCCGCGACCGCGCGCCCTCGACGCCCGCGGCTTTCGAAAAGGCCGGCGTCAAATTCGCCTTCTACTCGGGTGAAATTCGCTCCGCCGCGGAGATCCTCCCGAAGGTTCGCACCGCAATCGAGAAAGGCCTATCGCCCGAAGCCGCGCTGCGGGCGCTGACGCTGAGCGCCGCGGAAATCTACGGCGTCGAGAACCGCCTCGGCAGCCTCGACAGCGGTAAGATCGCCAACTTGGTCGTCACCGAAGGCGATCTGTTCGCCGAAAAGCCGAAGCTCAAGATGGTCTTCGTTGACGGTCAAAAATACGACATCCGGCCGCCGCGGGAAGAGAAACCCGAAGACAAGGAACAGGCGTCAGAAACGCCACAACAGGAAGGGACGCCGTGAACCAAGCACCAGTCGCACGTTGCAGAATGACCGGGCTCATGCGTTTCAGCGGGCGGCTCCCAGGGCTGCCGCTGGCCTTGCTGCTCGTTTCGTTGCCCGCCACCGCCTGGCCGCAAAGCAGGCCGCTGCTGATCCAACACGCCAACATCGTTACCGTCACCAACGGCATCATCGAAAACGGCTCGCTACTGATTCGCGACGGCAAGATCGCCGGCGTCGGCGAAAGCCTGCTGATCCCCGACGGAGCCCAAATCATCAACGCCACCGGACGCTACGTGACGCCCGGCCTGATCGACTGCCACTCCCACATCGCGGCCGACGCGATCAATGAGGGCAGCATCCCGGTTTCGTCGATGGTCGGTATCGAAGACGTCATCGACCCCGACGACATCGGCATTTATCGCGCGCTCGCCGGGGGCGTCACCACGGCGAACGTGCTGCACGGCAGCGCCAACCCGATCGGCGGCAAGTGCCAGGTGATCAAGCTGCGCTGGGGTAAGCCGGCGTCCGGTCTGATCTTTGAAGGCGCGCCTCCGGGCATCAAGTTTGCGTTGGGAGAAAACCCCAAGCGCTCGAATTCTCAACCCGGCGGACGCCGCATCGACCTGCACCCCAACACGCGCATGGGCGTCAACGACGTCATCCGCCAGGCTTTCGCCGACGCCAAGCACTACCAGTCGCGCTGGAAGGACTACGAGAAACGCAAAGCAGCGGGCGAGAAGCGGCTGATTCCACCCCGCCGCGACTTCGAGCTGGAATCGCTGGTCGAGATTCTCGAAGGCAAGCGGCTGGTTCATGCGCATTGCTACCGGGCCGACGAGATTCTGGCGCTGCTGCGGCTCGCCGAAGAGTTTGGCTTTCGCATTCAGACCCTGCAGCACGTGCTCGAAGGCTACAAGGTCGCCAAGGAGATTGCGGATCACGGCGCGGGCGCCTCAACGTTCTCCGATTGGTGGGCATACAAGGTCGAAGCCTACGATGCGATTCCCCACAACGCGGCCATCATGGTGCGCAAGGGCGTGCTGGTGTCGATCAACTCCGACAGCGCCGAAGAAATCCGCCACCTCAATCAGGAAGCCGCTAAGACCATCAAATGGGGCGGCCTCAGCGAGGACGAAGCGCTGCGGCTGGTCACGATCAATCCCGCCATGCAGTTGAAGATCGACAACCGCGTGGGTTCGATCGAGCCCGGCAAAGATGCTGATCTGGTGATCTGGGACGGCCCTCCGCTCAGTAATTTTTCAAAGGTCCTGACCACGCTCGTCGATGGCGAAGTGTATTTTGACCGCGAGAAGGATTTCGAAGCGCGCGAGCAAATCGCCAAGGAGCGCCAGACGCTGATCGAGAAAGAAAAGGAAAGCCAGAAAAAGAAAAAGGCCAGCGGAAGCGACAAGCCGGCGGAGGAGAAATGAAGAATCACTTGCCACGCCGCGCGTTTGCCATCGCTTCGATCGTCGCGGCCGCCGGGATGTTTCCGCTGCTGCGCGGACAAGACCGCGACGACGGCAAAGTCTACGCCATCCGCGGCGCGACGATTCACACCTTAGCTGGACAGCCGATCGAAGACGGCACCGTCATCATCCAAGGCGGCCGCATCACCGGAGTCGGAAGCAGAATCGGCGTTCCG
This sequence comes from Bryobacterales bacterium, assembly GCA_040902925.1. Lineage (GTDB taxonomy): Bacteria > Acidobacteriota > Terriglobia > Bryobacterales > UBA6623 > JBBDWJ01. The sequence continues at coordinate 26,187 of JBBDWJ010000087.1, forward strand.
CGCGGCGCGCAGGTTGTGAACGCGCAGGGTCTGCACGTCTATCCGGGCATGCTCGACGCGTTCAGCTATGTCGGGCTCACCGAGGTAGGCGCTGTCAGCGCCACCAACGATATCACTGAAAAAGGCGATTTCAATCCGCACCTGCAAGCCGCCATCGCCGTCCACCCGGCCAGCGAGCACATCCCTGTCGCGCGCGCCAATGGCATCACGCACGCCGTGGTGGCGCCCGGTGGAGCCGGCCTGCCGCTCGGTGGAACCGGCCGCGGCACGCCACCGGTGATCCCCGGGGAAGCCTCGCTGATGAACCTCAACGGCTGGACTTGGGAGGAGATGCTGGTCGATCCCGCTATCGGCATGGTTCTCACCTGGCCGACGATCGACATGCCCCGGCGCTTCAATTTCGGCCCGCCCGAGGACGAGCCATCCGATCCCTCATTCCGCAAGGCCGAGGAGAAGTACGAGGAGCGGGTCGCCGAAATCGAGACATGGCTCGAAGCCAGCCGCCACTACGGCCGCGCCAAACAGGCCGGCAGTCTGGAAGCGCCCGATTCCAAACTCGAAGCTTTACTCCCGGTGGTCGAAGGAAGGCAGCGGGTTATCGTCGTGGCGAATGCCGCCCGAGCGATCCGCAACGCCGTCGCCTTCTGCCAAAAGCACAAGCTGAAGATGGTTCTGGCCGGCGGCGCGGAAGCCTGGAAGGAGAAGAAGCTTCTGAGCGAGAAAAAAATCCCGGTGATTCTGGGCCCGACGCAAGCCATCCCCGAAGAAGAGGACGACCCCTACGACAAGCTCTATAGCGCGCCAGGAGAGTTGCACGAGGCCGGCATCAAGATCGCCTTCGGAAGCTTCAACTCCTCCGACTCGCGGCTGTTGCCCTATGAGGCGGCGATGGGGGTGCCGTTCGGGCTGCCGCGCGAGGAGGCGTTGAACGCCATCACCCGCAATCCCGCGGAAATTCTCGGCATCGCGGATCGTTTTGGAACCGTCGAGGAAGGCAAAGTCGCCAACCTGATCGTGACCGACGGCGACCCGCTGAGTATTACAACCGAAGTTCGCTACCTCTTCATCCAAGGCGAGCTGACGCCGACAGATAACAAGCACCAGCAACTGTACGAAAAATATCTCGCCAGGCCATAGGCAAGGCTATACGCCGTTTGTCCGCGGACAGCGTACCACCCGGCCAGTGGCAGAACGCTCAACGAGCGGCACTGTCCGGAGTTCAAAAGGCTCAAAGGTCCCGCCAACAACGACAAAACGCCGCCCCCCAAGGGCAAGAATTTGCCGCCGTAGCCCTATCATCCCGCTAGGGTGAAACAGGGCCCTCGATACGCTATTCCTCCGTAGCTCGGCAATAACCAACATGCTAACTTCGAAGTACCTCATAGAGCCTAGCTCTCGGCAGCGCGGTGGCCGTTCGAATCCTTTGCTTCTCCCCCAAAACCGACAAAGGAATCCCTTAGGCCACCGCGCTGCGAACCCTGATTTCGCTAGATCCAGAGACTCCTGACGCACTGCGAATTTGGTTTCTCGAAAACCACCCGCAGCCAACGCTGCCGTTTGGGTTGAAGCGCCCTCCCTGGGGCAAATCAGCCAGCGGCCACGCCCGCAAAACCCTCTCCCATCTTGAGCTCTACGGCTAGCGGATTGACTCCATGCGAGTTACTCAGTGTTGCCGCCAACGCAAACGGCTCCAAGAAATCGGAAAGCCGGTTGCACTCTCGTTTGCGCGGCGCAAGACCGGGTGACGCTCACAGACTGCCAGCCGTCGGGGCCCCGTGCAGCCACCAGCCGCGCACAACCGCGCGACGCCCCGGTCAAGGCCACGAAGGCGTGAGGCAGGGCCATGAGGAGGCGATCATGCCAGTCATCCCGTTTACCCAAAGCGGCGTCCGGGTTCGCTGTAGCTGCCGCGAGCTAACCCGCGCGTTCGCGTTGTTCTGGGCTGTTATTGCAGTCACCCTGTTGGCGCCGCGCGGCCTGCTCGCGCAGTCTGGCGACGCAGTTTACGGTAGGGAAATGCTCGACGTGCGGCAGTGTACTTCCTGCCACTCGATCGATGGCGTCGGCGGCGGCGCCGCGCCCGACCTGGGCCGGCCCAGTCCCAAAGACATCTCCCCGGCTGCCGTGGCGGCCTCAATGTGGAACCACGCTCCGACGATGTGGCAGCAGATGAACGAACGGCAAATTCCCATACCGAGCTTGTCGTGGGTGGACGGGGCAAATTTCTATGCGTACCTGTATTCGGTGCGTTACTTTGATCCGCCAGGCGACGTGGCTCGCGGCGAGCACGTATTCACCACCAAAAGCTGCGCGAGCTGCCATGTTCTGAAACCCGATCCGAACCCGGCCGCTCCGCCGCCGGCCGCGCCGGCCGTATCCACCTGGCTCACGGTCGCTGACCCGGTCTTGTGGATGCAACAAATGTGGAATCACTCAGCCGGCATGGCCGGTCAAGTCGAACAGACTGGCAAGAGCTGGCCGGAGTTCTCCCTTCAGGAAATGTCAGACCTGCTCTCGTACCTGGAAAACCTGCCTGAGCTGGGCCTGATCAACCCGGGGCTGGCGATCGGGGACTCTTTTGCCGGGCGTTACGTGTTTCAGGACAAATGCTCGCAGTGCCATAGCCTGGGCGAGGAGGAGGGCAAGATCGATCTCATGGCCGTCGCGCGCGAGCAGCCCCGCTTGAGCGGCCTGGCCGTCAAGATGTGGAATCATCGCCCGCTGATGGCCAAAGCCGCGCGCGAGAAGAACATGGAGCTGCCGACGTTCGAAGAAAACGAGATGTCGAACTTGCTGGCCTACTTGTTCGAGCAAGGCTACTTCCCGGTGCGCGGGGACGCTGAACGGGGAGCGGTGGTCCACGAAACCAAAGGCTGTGCTTCGTGCCACTCCGGTGGAGATTCAGCCGCCCAGCCAATCCGGGGCACGGAGGCCCCGTTCACAGCCGCCCGTTTGGTGTTCGGCGTCTGGCGCCATGGCCCCGAGATGAAGGGGCAAATGAACTACCGCGACAAAGAGTGGCCGACTTTGAATGAACAGGATGTGGCCGACCTCATCGAGTTTCTCAACACCCGTTAGTCGAATGTGCATCATGCCTGGGGGACGGACCTCGGTCCGTCCCCCTTTTTTTGCGTCTTCGATGGGTTCCGCCGAGGGACTGATACCTCACACAACAAGCATGCAGTCGCCGTACGAGAAAAAGCGGTATCCCTCGCGAACCGCGTGCGCGTAGGCCTCCAGGACCAATTCCCTCCCGGCGAACGCGCTGACCAGCATCAGCAGTGTGGACTCCGGCAGGTGAAAATTCGTCAGCAGCGCTTGAACGACCTGGAACTCGAACCCCGGATAGATGAACAGACACGTCTCGCCCGAGCCGGAAGCCAGTTTGCCGCCGCCTTGCCGGCAGGCGTGCTCGAGAGTGCGGACGCAGCTTGTGCCCACCGCCACGACCCGCCGCGCGGCGGCCAGCTCAGACGCGGCTTGGGGCGAGATTTCGTATCGCTCCGGGTGCATCGAGTGGGCCTCGACGTTTTCGGTGCGCACCGGCTGAAAAGTACCCAGCCCGACGTGCAGCGTGATGTCGACGCGCACCGCACCGCGGCGGCCGAGATCGTCAAGCATTTCCGGGGTGAAATGCAACCCGGCCGTGGGAGCAGCCACCGACCCCGCCACGCTTGCGAAAACGGTCTGGTAGCGCTCGCGGTCGCCGATCTCGTCGGAACGCTTGATGTAGGGCGGCAGCGGGATATGGCCGATCCGGTCGACGACGGCGTAGAAATCCTGCCCGGCGTTGAATTCGATGGACCGCAGGCCGTAGCTGCCGCGCTCGACGATCGTTCCTTCCAGCCCCTCGGGGAACTGTACCGTTTCGCCGGCCCGCAGCTTGCGGCCCGGGCGAACCAGCGCCTCCCAGCGCTGCGGCTCGGCGCTGATCTGCTTGACGAGAAGGACTTCTACGAGCCCGCTGATCTGGTTTCTGGACGTGGTGGCGTGGACGCCCGCGCGGTGCCCAAACAGGCGCGCCGCCAGCACCCGCGTGTTGTTCACGACAAGCCGGTCGCCGGCCTGCAGATACTCCGGCAGATCGCGAAAGTGGCGGTCTTCCCAGCGGCCCGCCGCGCGGTCGAGCACCAGCATGCGGCTGCCATCGCGGCGGTCGAGGGGCTTCTGCGCGATCAACTCGGCAGGAAGATCAAAACCAAACTCGGAAACCCGCACACTTCATTGTAGGGACCCCGAGCCTGCCGGCCCGCGCAACTGCGCGCCAAGATCGCGGAACCGGATAACCATCGCGGCCTGCCCAGCGATCCGCTTCATTGACACTCTGAAAAGGCTACCGATACGATAAAACCTTCCTGCCCAAAGGAGCCGGGGTAGCTCAGGTGGTTAGAGCGAGGGCCTCATAATCCCTAGGTCGGCGGTTCGAGTCCGCCCCCCGGCACCAAGAACTCGAAGGCGGCCAGCGCCAGAATTCCCCACAGAGGTCGCGATTCCATGAACCCACGACGTACGCCTGCGGCGATGGCCGTTTTTGCGCTGCTCGTGCTCGGTAGCTGTTCCACGGCGCCCGAGCCTGAGTCCGCCGAAGCGCAACCCACGGCCTTTCTTCCAGGGTCGCGAGTGCTGCTCGACGCCCATAATTGCTATCCCTATCACGGCCAGTGGGCGGACCGTATTCAGCGCGCGCTGGACGCGGGCGTACCGTTGGCGATCGAGCAGGACCTCGCCTGGTACAGCGATCCGGCAACCGGTAAGTCCTGGTCGATCGTCGCGCACAACGAGCCTTTTACCGGCGAGGAGCCCACCCTGCGAGAGCATTTCTTCGAACGGGTTAGGCCAATCGTCGAAAGCGCCCTGGCGGGTGACGATCACCGCGACTGGCCCCTCATTACGCTCAATCTCGACTTCAAGACCGAAGAGCCCGAACACCTCGCCGCCATCTGGCAAGTCCTCGGCGAATACAAAGGCTGGCTCACCACCGCCGAACGCCGTGAGGACGCAGCCAGCGTGGCTCCGCTCGACGTGAAGCCGGTTCTGGTCCTGACGGGCGAGTCCGATGCCCAGGAGCAGGTTTTCTACTGCAACGTGCCGGCCGGCGAGCGGCTGCTGCTGTTCGGAGCCGTGCGCGTCAACCGCCCGGAACCGACCAAACCGCCCGAGCCGGCTTGGGAAGCGGCCGTCAATACGCCGCCGGACGTGCTTGTGCCCGCGGGCGCCGGCGGCAACTACCGGCGCTGGTGGAACAATTCCTGGTTTTTCGTGGAAAACGGGGGCGCGATGCGAGCCGGCGAGTGGACCCCTGACGATGAGCAGCGGCTACGGTCGCTGGTAAGCCACGCCCACGCCAACAACCTCTGGATTCGCTTCTACACGCTCAACGGCCACGATCCCGCCGATGAAAGCCAGGGCTGGGGGGCGGGATACAACTTCGGCAGCCGCGAGCAAGCCGAAAAACGCTGGCGCGCCGCAATCGACGCCGGCGTTGATTTCATCGCCACCGACCAATACGAAGGCTTCTCCGCCGCTCTCGGTCGATAGGCAAAAGGCCGGAGGACCGTGTCGGCGCCTGCGCTGCGGCGATGTCAATGACGCCAGAGTGGCGGGGGAACTACTTGATCTTTTCGTCCTTCTCAACTTTGCCGTCGCGAAGGTGAATGATGCGGTGGGCGTGCAGGGCGATGTCGGGTTCGTGGGTCACCAGCACGATCGTGTTGCCCTGCTGGTGAAGGCGCTCAAAAACGGCCATGATCTCGTTGCCCGTAGCCGTGTCAAGGTTTCCGGTCGGCTCGTCGGCCAGCAGAATCGCGGGATGGTTCACCAGCGCGCGGGCGATGGCGACTCTTTGCCGCTGTCCGCCGGAGAGTTCGTTTGGCTTGTGGTGCATCCGCGGTCCCAGATCGACCTGCTCGATGGCGTTGCGCGCCCGCTCCAGCCGTTCCGCGGGGACCATCCCCGAATAAATCAGCGGCAGCTCCACGTTTTGCAGCGCCGTCAGGCGAGGCAGCAAATTAAAGGTTTGAAAGACAAATCCGATCTCTTTGTTGCGTACCCGGGCCAGATCGTCGTCGCTCATCTGGCTGACAAGCTGCCCGGCGATATAGTAATCGCCGCTGGAAGGCGTGTCGAGGCACCCGATCAGGTTCATAAAGGTGGACTTGCCCGACCCCGATGGACCCATCAGGGCCACGTACTCGCCTTTGTTGATCTCCACGTCGACGCCCGAGACGGCGTGAATCTGCTGATCGCCCATGACGTAGCTCTTCCACAGGTCATAGGTGCGGATCACGATGCCGTCCCGAACCAGTTGTTCGCCGCGCAGCTTCGGGTCGACTAAAGTAGCTTGTGCCATCGATTCCACCTTCCAGACTCTATCTTACGAACCTCGCCCCCAGGCTAGTTTCCTTCAGCGGGCCGAATCCCCAGCGCCCAGGCGAGGTCAGTGCGCGGCTTGTCCAAGAGGCGGGCCCCGCCTTCGATCCAAAACGCTCTGCTAAGAAATGACGCCGGCAAGCAGCGAAAGTTTCTCAAGAGCGTGGAAACAGTCCCCAACACTACAACTAGCGCTGGCCGGCCAGCCTCGGGGCGACCCGCGGAAGCCTACCAGAACTCGCTCGCGTGCTGATGAACGCGGTCCCCGTGAGCCAGCAAATCCTGTGCCTCGCTGGGTTCAGAAGCCCGCCAATCGTCCAAAAGCCGCAGGTTCTCTTCGAGGTGCTCGCGGTTGTCCGGCGCCATCAGGGCCACCGAAACAGCCGGGTTCGACAGGCAAAACCGGTAGCACTCCGATGCGAGCGGGGGCCGGAAGTTCTTTGGATCGTGGACGGTAGGCTTGATCAACGCCCCCCAGCGCAGCCCGGTAAACGTAACCACGGGCATGCGCCGCGCCACGGCCGCCGGAAAAACCTCCCGCTCAGCCCCGCGGTGCGCCAGGTTGTAGCGGACCATCAACATGTCCAACCGGTAGCGCTGAGCTTCGTCCGGACCCGATTCCGGCCGCGCTAGCGCCCCCGCAGCCGGCTTCGACGCCGCGGCCTTCCCGGCGGTCCCGCGGTCGACGACCTGCTGCGCCCAACCGGCTGCCAGCTTGCGCTGGTGGCTGGTCAGCCCGATCATTCGCAGCGCGCCCTGCTGCTGGAATCGCTGCAAAACGTCCCAGACGCCGCCTGGAGCCGTAATTTGCCGCCATTCTTCTTCCGACTCGACGTAGTAGAGGGTCGCGATATCCAGGTGATCGCTGCCTAACTCCTTGAGAATACGGGCGAATTCCTTCTCCGCCGCGGGCGCCGTGCGGGCCTGGAACTGAACCGCCACCACGACGTCGCGCCGCCGCGCCCCTAGCTCCGCCACCGCCCGCGACATCCCATCGGGCTTTCCGCACCAGTTCAGGTAGTTAATCCCGCGCTCAACGGCGTGCTCGACATCCTCAGCGCGCAGATGAGTGTTCCCCCTGGTCGCCAACCCAAGCCGGCAAACCGGCGGCAACCCGTGCCCGAAATCGGCAATCCGCTGCACCAACCGAATTCTATTCCAACCATAGTTCCCGGCAACCACAGCTTCAACGATAGTTTCCGGAAGCCCGGAGGGTTGACTGGCGAACCGACGCCCAAAACGCGCAGGTTGGTCGCACATCGAGCCGATCGAGGCGATTCGACGCGAATCGAGCACCGGAAACCCTGCCAGACGCTGATTCCCTGCCAACGCGGTTTCGCCGCCAGCCGCGCCTGGGATACGATGAGAGGCCATGGACACTTCGCGACGCCGATTTCTGTTCTCCGCTGTCAGCGCGGCAGCCCTGCAAGCGTGTTCGCCGGCTCCCCCGCCGGCCGAGCCGGAATCCGCCGCCGGCGCAGCCATGGATCTCGGGGACTTCAAGCCCACGAGCATGCTGGTTGTGCCGGAAAACCCGGTTCCCCGGGCCAAATACCCGGCGATCGATGTCCATACGCACGTGTTTTTCTCGACCGGCCTGAGCAAAGTCCGGAATCCTGAGGCGCAGCCCGGTTATCCGCCGCCGGAACAGCTTGCGCAGATCCTAAAGTGGATGGACGAGCTCAACGTCCAGACCATGATCAATCTCACCGGCGGTGTTGGCGACGAGCTCAAGCTCGCCATCGAAACCCTACAGCAGGCGCACCCCGGGCGATTTCTGGTCTGCACCGAGCCCTCTTACGCGCGCCTCCAGGAGCCGGATTTCCCGAAATTGCAGGCCGACGAGCTTCGGCTCGCCAAAGAGCAAGGCGCCCGCGGCCTGAAAGTGCTCAAGACGCTAGGACTGTATCTGCGCGAGCAGCTCACCGAGGGCCCGCTGGTCCCTGTCGACGACCCGCGGTTTGACCCGATGTGGGAGGCGGCCGGCGCGCTCGGCCTGCCGGTGTTCATCCACACTTCCGACCCGGACGCATTTTTCACGCCGATCGACGGCTCTAATGAGCGCTGGGAAGAGCTCGGCAACCATCCCGACTGGTCGTTCTACGGCAAAGACTTTCCTTCCAAAGACGAACTGCTGGCGCAGCGCAATCGCGTGATCGAGCGCCATCCGAAGACGACCTTCGTGGGACTGCACGTAGGCAATCGCTCCGAGCATCTCGCCGAGGTCGGTGAATGGCTCGACCGCTACCCGAACTTTAACGTCGAGGTGGGGGCGCGGCTGGGAGAGCTGGGACGCCAGCCTAAGACATCGCGGCAGTTTTTCGAGAAATACCAGGACCGCATTCTGTTCGGAACCGACGCCGTGCCGCTGCCCGATGGAGACAACTATCCGCAGCAGGTGCTGAGGCCGGAAATGTTCCAGTGCTACTTCCGCTTTTTCGAAACCGAGGACGAGTATTTTGACTACTCGCCCGCGCCGACGCCGCCCCAGGGCCGCTGGAAGATCTATGGCATCGGCCTGCCCGACGAGATTCTGAAGAAGGTCTATCACAACAATGCGGCGCGCATTTTGGGCCTGGAGGCCGTCTGAGGCGCAACGAACGCCCCGCCTGGAAGGCCCGCGTCTGCGCGCCAAAACAGCTTCGCGTCTCGTCGAGGCGAATTGACACCCTTGCTTAGGCCCTTATAAACTGACCGATCGATTATGCTGTTGCCCCGTCCCTTCATCGGCTACCTCGCCCGCGAAATCACCAAAGGTCTCGCCGAGCGGATGTGTGAGTTCCGCAATCCCGACGCCGTGCGCGAAAAAATGGTGGCTGTTATCGTCGATGAGCTCAGCCTGGAGGACGAGATCAACACCGAAGCCCGCGAGTTGCTGAATCAATACGCGGACTATATGCGGACCCAGCGCATTCCCTATCAGGAGATGTTCTGGAAGGTCAAACGCAAGATCCTGGCGGAGCGAAAAATGGTTTCGGCGCAAGCTCGTGAGCCCGGCGAGCGCAAAATGAAAATCTCGCGGGACAAGACCGTCGAGATGTCCCACAAGCTTGCCGCCGCCCTGCCCCGTATTCCCGGCACGCTGCTGCGCACGTCATGGAACGACGTGCGGCTCGAAATCGCGCGCCTGATGCAAGACATCCTGATGAAGGAAGAGGCGATCGACAAGCAGGCGCAGAAGAAAGTCAGCACCATCAAGCGCGACATCCCGGAAGGCAGCGAAGAGTGGACGCTGCTTTACCGCCGCTACTACGACGAAGAGATGAAGCGCTACGGGATCGACCTGACGGAATAGTTGCAGGGGCCACACACAAGCCATCGGGTCTCACAACCCTCAGGGACCCGCGCTCTGTGTTCCTTCAAACGCGCCTGTCGTACTCCGCGTGCGACCCGATCCAGATCCAGGTAATGTCCTCACCCTCGCGCAAACCAAAGGCGCGATAGCCGAGGCCGATCCTCACCGACCAAACGTTGTCAGCATCGTCGATCCTTTTGAAATGCAGCGAGGGATGGAAGGGGTCGTCCTGGAACCTCTGGTAGGCGCGTTGGGCTTGGCGGCGCACGTCTAAGGGCAGGCGTTCGAGGGCGCGCCAAAAACCCTCGGTCGCCAGCGACTTCATATGTCTTCGGGGCGAAGCTCGCGGACGCGGCCTGCCTCGATGTCCTCGCGCCCCTGCTTGACCAACCGGCGAAGCTTTTCCGGGCTACCCTCGCTTTTGTCACCGCGCTCCCAGGAGACCTCATCGAGAATGCGTTCCGCAAGTTCGTCCTGCTCGTTCGCGGACAGATCCGCCGCAGCTTCCATTGCCTTTTCCAAAAGCTTGGTCACACTCCGATTATAGGCCCGGTCCGTGAGGGGTCGTGACGTCCGGAGCCCCGGCAGGGGCGGCATGGCAGTGGCCCGGGGCGGCAGGCCCGGGTTCCGAGTTTGGCCATTTTGATCGGCGGCGAAGCAAAGACAAGGCAAAAGGCAAAGTGCAAAAGGCAAAAGGGGGACCGGCGACGCCGGTCCTGCCCGGCCGCCCCTTACGGGGCTCAGGAATGCCATATCTGGGCAGCAATGTGTCTGGGCCAGCCTATTCGGCGGCAACTGACCTAGCGCTCAAATCACCTGCACGATCAAACACTTCAAATAGTGCGTCTCGGGCACCGTCAGCAGAATCGGGTGGTCGCGGGCCTGGGTGCGGCGCTCGATCACACGCAAGCGGCAGCCGGCGTCGAGCGAAGCGGCGGCCACCACTTGCAGCAGATCCGCTTCGCTGAAATGGAACGAGCAGGAGCAGGTCAGCAGTACGCCGCCGGGCTCGAGCAGCCGCAGCGCCTTCAGATTGACGTCTTTGTAGGCGCGCGCGGCGGCGTCCACGTGCCCTCGCGACTTCGCGAAGGCCGGCGGATCGAGCACGATCGTCTGGTAGCGGCGCTTGGCGGCCCACAATTCCGGCAGCAGATCAAAAATATTCGCCTGCCGGAACTCGATATTTTCGAGCGCGTTGCGCCCGGCATTGCGCCCGGCATTGCGGCGGGCTTGAACTAGCGCTGGCTCGGAACTATCCACAGCTTCGACGCGCTCGCAGCCCCGCGCCAGATGCATGGCGAAGGCGCCATGGTAGGTGAAGCAGTCGAGCGCCGTGCCGCGGGCGTAACTCTGGGCCGCCAGATAGTTTTCCCGCTGGTCGAGAAACAGGCCGGTCTTTTGCCCGCGTAGCAGATCGACCAGGAAACCCAGGCCGTTCATTTGCACTTCGATCTGTTCGGGAACTTCTCCGGAAAGCACGCCACTTGTCTCGGGGAGCGTTTCTTTGGCGCGGACCTTCACGTCGTTGCGCTCGACGATACCGCGCGGCGAGAACAAGTCGGTCAACGCCTCGACCACCGCGGTTTTCGAAGCTTCCATGCCCTGGCTGAGAGTCTGGACGGCAAAATAATCGCCGTAGCGATCGACGACCAGCGCGGGCAGCAGATCGCCTTCGGCGTGGACCAGCCGGTAGGCCGTGGCTTGCGGCGCAACCTGGCTTCGAAGCGACTGCGCGCGGCCGATCCAATGGCGGAAGAACTGTGTATCGGTAGCCCTCGTCCTTTCCGGCAACAACCGTAATGCGATCTGCGACGAAGAGCTGTAGTGGGCCGTGCCAAGCGGCGGCCCGCGATGCGTGCTGAGGGAGACGACCTCGCCGCCCTGGGCTTCGCCTGTGTCGACCACATCGCTGCGATAGATCCACAGGTGGCCGTCGCGAATGCGGTCCGCTGCCCGGCCGTTCACCCGAACTTGCGGCGGGGCGGTGGCCGTTGATCGGTTGATCTGTTGATCGATTGATCGGTCGACTGCCGTTGATCGGATGTTCGGTTGACCGGTTGCTTGGTCGTCGCTCATCGTTCCCCGCTGGCTTGTTGCGCCGCTAGGTTGGTTCGCCGCTGGCGGGAGGAAGCTTTCCGCCTTCCCGTGCACTATTGGCTTCTCAACTTGTTGATGCGCTCGAGAATTTCCACCACCTCGGGCATGCGGCGGAATTCCTCGAAGCTGTGAGCCGCCTTGCGCCGCCAGTTCGGCCGTTCGTTGACCGTGCCTGGCGTGTTCTGCGGGAGGCGCTCGCCCCATAAGTCTTCCAGCGTGACAAGCAGGAATTCCGCCGGCCCGGCGGCCATTTCCAAAAGGCAGCCACGTAATACGGCAGCAGCGTCGCTTTGATTCTCCGGCAAGTGCCCGCGACCCCGCAGGTATTGAACGAGCGCATCTCTGACGGACTCGCGGTAGCGGCGGTCATTTTCGGCCTCGTCGGCCCGCAGCAGCCCCAGGTCGATCTGGTCATCGATGTCGGCCGCGTCCCAGAAGGAGGCGAAGGTCGCCGTGTCATGGGTATTCATGCTGGCAAACGAGCGCGCCGGGGCCGGGCGCAGGGCTTCGTTCGGGTTCGGGTTGGACTCGAATTGGGCGACATACATGCCGCGCAGGGCGTGCTCCTGCATGCTGTGCCGGATGTATCCCGGCACCGTGCCCAGGTCTTCGCCGACGATCACGGTTTGGTGGCGATGCGATTCGAGACTCAGCACCGCGTACAGCTCCGCCGCCGGATACTGCACGTAGGCGCCGGCGCTGGCTTCCATGCCATGCGGAATCCAATAGAGACGATGCAGGCCCATGACGTGATCGATACGCAGCACACCAGCGTGCTGCATGTGATGACGCAGGCACGCCAGCCAATGCCGGTGGCCCGTGCCGCGCACGTTGGCTGGGTTAAGCGGCGAAAATCCCCAGTTCTGGCCTTTCGTGAAAAAGCGATCGGGCGGCGCTCCTCCGGCTACGCCCAGCGCGAACGATTCCGGCTCGTCCCAAACGTCAAAACCGTCGGGATGGACTCCTAGCGGCAGATCAAGGTAGAGTCCTGTGCCGCCGCCGCGAGTTTTTTGAGCCAGCGTGGACAGTTGATGGTCGGCGAGCCACTGGACATACAGGTGATAATTTCGGGCGTCGTCGTCGAAGTCCGCGCCGTGCAGGAAGCCGCTTTTTCCCGTTTCGGGCCATTCGCGCCAGGTCTGGCGGCGTTTTTCGACCGTGGCGCGGAACTGGGCGTACTTGTTCAGCACGGGGCGGCTTTCGACATAAAGGTCGAACTCGTCGCGCCGTCCGCTAGGATGCCGCACCAGCGCGCGCGAGAGCTCTTCCAGTACGCGGCGCTTCAGGGCCATGACGCGGCGCACGTCGGCCAGCGGCGCACGCCGCAGTTCTTCGATCTCGGCCTTCCAGGCGTCGGAATGCACCGCGTGCCGCGCCTGCGGGCAGATGGCGAACTCGGGGGCGCGCGGCACGTCAATATAAAACTCGTTCCAAAACAGCCGGCTGGCGGGACCGTAGGGGCTGGGGTCGAAAGGGAAGTCGAGGAAGGCGGTCAGCAGCGGCAGGGTGCCGACGGCCGCGCCGCCCTGGTTGTGGGCCCAGTCGGTTAGAACTTCCAGGTCGCCGAGGTCGCCCGCGCCCCAACTCGTTTCCGTCTGCAACGCGTAAAGAGGAAGGAACACTCCCCAGTTGCGCTTCGCCTCCGAGGCGGCAGGCGCGTAGCAGAGGCGTGGCGCGCAGATCAAGGTGGTTTCGCTGCGGCTGCCATTCCATTCGAGGAACAGGCGGTGATACCCAAACGGCAAACCGTCGGGCAGCGGCAGGAAACAGGCGCGATAGGCGCGAGCGTCGAACTCAACTCGCCGGCAGGTACGGAGGTCCGCGAGATCTTGCGTCCAGGTCTGCGTTTCCCCATCGGCAAATTGCAGCTCGCAGCGTACCAGGGCATCCGAGCCGCCCTCGGGGACTCGCAACAGGCAACGAGCATGCGGCTCGGAGTCCCAAACAACCACTACAGGATCGACAAACAGTTGCCAGATCTCATGACGCCGCTGGCGCAGCGCACCGGGAACGTCGCGCACCGACTCGACAGGGCTCCCCAACTCGCGCAAAACTGCGATTAACGCTTCGGGCGGGACTTCGCAATAGCGCGCAAAGCCATCGAGGTGGCGCGGAATCACGCCATGGCGGCGAGCTAGCCGCCGCAGAGAGTGGAGTTCGGCATCGGTCACGAGATTCCTTTGATTCCGGCGCGCGCCCGGAACCTACATGTTGACAATTCCTGACCGGAAACGCAGGCTGGCCCCGCCTTCCTCATCGGGAATCCCGGACAACGGATAGCCGTAAAATCCGCGCGCCGCCCCCGTGCCGCAGTAAGGCGGCAGCCGTCAGCCGGCGGCCGTCACGCAGCGGCCGGCGCAACAAGCCGGAACACAGCCACTCCGAAAGCCCGCAGGCGGTAGACCTTGCCGCGCGGCGAAAAGCGGCGGTCCCAATCCCTATCGGCTGTGTCGAACACGCGGTCCCAACGCTCCTGCGAGTTGGGGAGCACGAACGGCAGCCCGCGCTGCGATCCGTTGATCATCACCAGCAAAGTGTCGGGATCGTCCTGAGGCGGGCGATTGAGGACGCCGTCCGGCGCCTTGCCGCTGATGCGAAAGCTGAAGCAGCGCAAAGAGGGTTCAGCCCATCCCGCGCCGGTCAGCTCTTTTCCTTCGGCATCGTACCAGGTGATGTCTTTCTCGCCCGACGCATCCAGGGCGACGCCGCGGAAGAAATGCTTTCTCCGCAATACGGGGTTGCGGCGCCGGAACGCGGCCAGCACTCGCGCGAACCGCAGCAGATCCTGCTGGTCCTCGGAAAGATCCCAGTGCAGCCAGTTTAGCTCGCTGTCGTGGCAGTAGGCATTGTTGTTGCCGTTCTGGCTGCGGGCAAACTCGTCGCCGCCGAGCAGCATCGGCACGCCTTGGGAAAGGAATAGAGTCGCCAGGAAGCTGCGCTTGCGGACGCGGCGCGTTGCTACAACCTGCGGGTCCGTCGTCGGGCCTTCGACGCCCGAGTTCCAGGTCAAGTTGTGATTGTCGCCGTCCCGGTTGTTCTCGCCGTTGGCCTCGTTGTGCTTGCGCTCGTAGCTGACCAGATCGTGCAGCGTGAATCCATCGTGAGACGTGACGAAGTTGACGCTGGCGTAGGGGCCGCGCTCCTGGCGTGAATACAGATCGCTGCTTCCGGCGAGCCGCGTGACCAGCGCCGGAGCCATGCCGCGGTCGCCTTTCCAGAAGGCGCGCACTTCGTCGCGGTATTTGCCGTTCCATTCCGACCAGCCCGGAGGGAAGCCGCCGACCTGGTATCCGCCGTGGCCTAGATCCCAGGGCTCGGCGATCAGCTTGACGCGGCGGAGCACGGGGTCTTGCGACACCGCATCGAAGAACGAGCCGCGCACGTCAAATTCGTGCTGCTCGCGGGCCAGCGCGCTAGCCAGATCGAAGCGGAAACCGTCGACGTGCATCTCGCTTACCCAGTAGCGCAGGCTGTCCATGACGAGCTGCAGCGCCCGCGGGTGCGCGGTGTCGATGCTGTTGCCGACGCCGGTGAAGTTCAGATAGCGGCGGCGGTCGGGAGCCAGCCGGTAGTAGGAAACGTTATCAATACCGCGCAGGGAGATCGTCGGCCCCAGCTCATTGCCTTCGGCGGTGTGGTTATACACCACGTCGATAATCACTTCGATGCCCGCCGCATGCAGCTTGCGGACCATCGTCTTGAACTCGCCGATCACGCGATGCGGCGCCGGGTCGCTGGCGAGGCGCGCGTCGGGCGCAAAAAAAGCCAGCGTGTTGTAGCCCCAGTAGTTCGTCAACCCGAGCTCGATTAGGCGGTGCTCGTCAAGATGGTGATGAATCGGCAACAGCTCGACGGCCGTCACGCCAAGGCTTGCAAGGTGCTCAATGGCGGCGTCCGAGGCGAGACCCAGGTAAGTGCCCCGCAAGTTCTCAGGCACTCCCGGATGCAGCTTCGTG
>JBBDWJ010000088.1:0-6854 GCA_040902925.1 Bryobacterales bacterium
TCCTCGAGCCGCTCGCAAAAAATCCGCGCCGGCCGGTGGAGTTCGATGCCCACCAGCAGGCCGCGGCCGCGAATTTCCTTGATGTCGGGGTGGCGCAGCGTGCGCAGCTCGTCGAGAAACCAGGCGCCCAGACACGCCGAGCGTTCCGCGAGTTCCTCTTCCAAAATTACCCGCAACGCAGTGCGCGCAACGGCGCATCCCAGAGGATTGCCGCCGTAGGTGCTGCCATGGCTGCCGGGCTCGAACAATTCGAGCACCTCGCGGCTTGAAACCACGGCCGAGACCGGATAGAAACCACCCGAGAGGGCCTTGCCAAGGATGAACAGGTCGGGCCGCACATCCTCGTGGTCACAACCAAACATCTTGCCGGTCCGGCCGAGCCCGGTCTGGATTTCGTCCGCCAGAAACAGCACCCTGTGCTCCGAGCAGATCCGGCGGACATCCCGCAGATAGCCGTCCGGCGGTATGAAAATGCCCGCCTCGCATTGGATCGGCTCCACCAGGAAAGCGCAGGTATTGGCGGTGATCGCCCGTTCCAGCGCCGCGGAATCCCCAAAGGGAATGCTCACGAAACCCGGAGTAAACGGGCCAAAATCGTCCCGGCTCAACGGATCGGACGAAAACCCCACGATGGTCGTCGAGCGGCCGTGAAAATTGTTCTGGCAGACGATCACTTCGGCGCAGCCGGCAGGGATACCCTTGCGGCGGTAACCCCATCGGCGGGCGGACTTAATTGCCGTCTCGACCGCCTCGGCGCCGGTGTTCATGGGCAGCACCATCTGCATCCCGCACAGCTCGGCTAGATCCCGGGCAAACAACGGCCACTGGTCGTTGCGGAAAGCGCGCGAGGTAAGCGTCAGCCGGCCGGCCTGTTCGCGCAGGGTCTCGAGAATCCGGGGATGGCAATGTCCCTGGTTGACCGCCGAATAGGCGCTCAGACAATCGAGATAGCGCTTGCCCTCCACCGAGTAAACCCAAGGGCCTTCGGCGCGCTCGACCACGACGTCGAGAGGATGGTAGTTAGGGGCGCTCCAGCTTTCCTCGAGCTGGAGATAGTCGGCTGTCGCTTTCTTCTGCTTGGTGGCTTCGGCCATGGAATCCCTGCGGTCGCCCGGAGGCGCGGCGCAAGCCGGCGGCGCTGCGAGGCCCGCCGAACGTCAAAATGTGCGATTGCTGAGGCTCGAACCCGGACGGCGCCGGGCAAGCCACGCCTGATTGTCCCACAGAAGGTGAAAAAGAGCGGGTGAAGACCGGGCGAAGCCGGCTGAAGACAAAGAGAAAGCCGATCCCGGGCGGCCGCAGGGTCCCCTCTCCCTGGTCCGCGTGTCCAGCGGCAAGACTTCAGGAGCCCGCGGACCGAACAGTCGCCTTCAGTTCCCTAAAGCCTGGTGTCCAGACCGAGCCACAGTCGCAGCGCCTGCTGCACCTCGCCCATTTCCTTCGCCGACAAGCGTCCAACGGCCCGGCGGATGCGCTCGCGTTTTAGAGCCATCAGCTTGTCGATCATGACCTGCGATTCTGTCTCCAGGCCATTCGCCTCGCTGGGCGCCAGCGCAATGCGGAAGAGCGGCGCCTCGATGAGGAATGAAGTAATCGGGCAGACAACTATACTTGCGTGCGTTGGATTAAACAGCTCCGACTGCACAACCACGGCGGGTCGTGGTTTTCGATAGTCCCCGGCCGCCACGGCAAGGACGACGGCGCCACGGGTTATTTCCATCCGGACGAATCCGCCTGCCCGAACCAATCTTCGTCGCGGTCGGCCGCCTGCGCCAACAGACTTTGCCGGCGGGCATCGGCGGCAAGGTCCTGGTTCTCGTGTTGATCGAGGTAGGTCTCGATAGCCCGGACAATGACCGCATTCTTGCCGCGCCCGACCCGGGTCACAAAGCGATCGAGGCGTTCGTGCAGGGTATCGCTGAGACGGAAGCTCGATGTCCTGGACATGCCGTTACCAATATAACACAAATTGCAACACGGACTACTCGATCATTCCGTTTCGCATTGCAAAACGAACAATCTCCGCGGCGCTGCGCAGGTTCAGCTTCTCCATGATATTTCCACGGTGGGCGTCTACCGTGTATACGCTGAGGGTGAGTAGCGACGCGATTTCCTTGTTGGTCTTGCCCTCGGCGATCAACCGCAGCACTTCGCGCTCGCGCACCGTCAACCGGTCGATCGGGTCGGTGACATGCTTGCGATAGTCGACGAGAATCGAATCCGCGATGCCAGGGCTGATGTATCCCTTGCCTTGCCAGACGGCGCGGACGGCCTCGATGAGGTCACTATCCTGGGCGTCCTTAATCACATAACCTTTTGCTCCCGCGCGCAATATCTCCCGCACATAGACTGCGTCTTTATGCATGCTGACCGCCAGCACCCGAACCTGAGGCAAAGCGAGCATGAGCGCTCGGGTGGCCTCGATCCCGTTGAGCTCGGGCATGGCCACGTCCATGACCACGACATCCGGCTTTAGCTCCTCGGCGCGATCGAGGACCTCCCGGCCGTTGCCGGCCTCGCCGACAATGTCCATGTCGGGCTCGGCCGCCAGGATGCGCGTAAACCCCTGACGCACAACGGCATGGTCATCCGCCACCAGGATTCGTATCTTCTGATTCATGCTGCGTAATTTGCGCTAGTACGAAGCCTAAGACGATTCCTGGCTGGGGTCGCCCGCCCAATGCAAGGTCCGATGGGGGCTTGACGGTCCGTGCGTGCTAAACCGGATGCGGCGCCCGTGCGCACCACGCCGCCCGACACCTACATTGCGCGCCCGTGCGCAGGCTAAGCCGCCATTAACACGGACTAAACTCAACCAAGAAAAGGGGATACAGCCCCATAAGGCAGGACAGCCGCCGGAGGCGATCATCGTCCCGCTTAACCAACAAAGTCGTTTGCGCCGGAATCTGGTTACAACAAATCGGACTTGGGCGATCCGCGGCGCCGCACCGGATGGGAGGCGCTCGACCCCGAATGCGCTATAGCGCCGCCAACCCTCAGAACGGGCTGCCATTTTGAGGACGCGACTCCGGTATCAGACTGCCTTTGGCGGGCTGAGTGTAAGACTCAAGACCCCCGTCTCCGCTTAACCGAAACTGGATGAAACGAAAACAATAGACTTCGTAAGCTATAAAATTGTACTTTTTATATCTACGTATGGTAGCCTCTATGGGCTACGGATTACATAGGGTATCCAGGCTGTGGCCTCGCCCCCAAAGAAGGGAGGGCAACGGATCGGGCCGGTTGATTGCGCGAGCCGCCTGGGAGGATTGACCAGGCAGGGTGAAGAAGTCGGCCACGGCAACTTAGGCTGGTTTGAGCATCAGCCTGGAGGGGTGCTGTCCGCCAACAGCAAGTAAAGTGCTGGCGGCAAGTAAGGAATTGTGGCGCGGGGAATTGCTCATCCGCTTCCGGTAGGGGCCGAAAGCGTCTTTCCCGCTGCTTCAGGGGACTCCTTAAAGCTACGTGGGCGAACCGAGGGTTTCGCCTCGTAAGAAGCGCTGTTTTGGGGTGGATAGGGGTATTCTCCTTTCAAGACAGAACATGCCTGCCGGCCCGGAACCGACACGGGAAAAGGGGACCTGTGCGGACTGCCGGGGTGGCGGGGTAAACGTTCCCCACCATTGACTTGAATAGCCTAGCGAGGTACAAAACGTGGAATCTAGGGGTAGATCCGTGCGTTGGGGGCTGTGCGCGCTTTGCCTGGCCACCTTCGCGACTCTGATTTTCGCCCCTGCGGCACAAGCTCAGTTGCTGCAGGGCGCCATTGAAGGCAATATCGTCGATGCGTCCCAGGCCACCATCGTGGGCGCCGAAGTGACCATCACCAATCAACAAACCAACGCCACGCGTTCGACCACCGCGGGAGCCGCCGGAAACTACAGCTTTCCAACCGTCAGTCCTGGCGCTTACACCTTGTCGGTTACGTCGCCCGGGTTTCAGACGTACTCCCAAACCGGAGTCAGCGTCACCATCAACACTGTCACGCGAGTCAACGTCAGGATGGAAGTCGGACAAGTGACCGAGACGGTGACCGTCGAGGCCTCGGCGGCCACGTTGCAAACGGACCGCGCCGAGGTGCGCGCCGAAGTCGACGAAAAGGCTCTGAAGAACCTGCCGGTCCCGCTGGGCCGCAACTATCAGATGCTGTTTGTGACCTTGCCGGGGTTTTCGCCGCCGCAGGACGCGCACTCGATTCCGTCCAATCCGTCCCGGGCGGTGCAGTTCAGCGTCAACGGCACCAGCCGCTCCAACAACAACACGCGCATCGACGGCGCTTCGTCGACGAATATCTGGCTGCCGCACATGACCTCCTACCTTCCCGGCCTAGAGGCCATTGAGACGGTGAACGTGGTGACCAACTCGTTCGACGCCGAGCAGGGACTGGCCGGCGGCGCCGCCATTAACGTGTCGATCAAGAGCGGCGGTAACGACGTTCACGGTTCGCTGTTCGAGTACCACACCAGCAACGCGATGCGCGCCTACCCTTACGTGAGCGACCGCACGCAGCCCAAGCCGAAGTTCATCTTCAACCAGTTCGGTGGCACCGTCGGCGGACCGATCAAGAAAGACAAGCTGTTCTACTTTGTCAGCTACGACGCCTCGCGCGAGAGCCAGTTCGCCAGCCGCTTCGGCGATGTGCCGACGGCGGCGATGAAGCAGGGCGACCTTTCGGCCTCGCCGCTGCCCATCTACGATCCGTTCACCGGAGATGTCGACGCGCGGGGACGAACCGCTTTCGAGAACAACCAGATCCCGCTCTCCCGCATCGACAGCGGCGTGCAGAAGATCATCGATACCGGCTCCTGGCCCGATCCAAACCAGCCTGGAATCGGCAATCTCGGCATCAACCAGAACTATCTCGGCGGCGGCGGAACAACGTTCTTCCGGGACACGATCGACGCCAAGGTCAACTGGAACGCCAGTGAGAAGCTGAGCACTTTCGTGCGCTTCAGTTTTCTCGACTTCCGCTCGACCAACCCACAAATGTTCGGCGACATCGGCGGGCCGTTCATGCATCCGACCAACTCGAATCCGGGCAACGGCTACGGCAACACTTACAGCGGGACTCTCTCGGCGACCTATGTATTCACGCCGAACTTCATCGTCGATGCCTACTTTGGCTATACGCTGCAGGACGCCAACATCGAACAGCAACGGCTGGACGAGAATCTCGGGTTCGACTTCATGGGCATCCCGGGCTTGCAAAGCAGCCGGCGCGTCGACGGCGGCTGGCCGCAGTTCAACATCGACGGATTCAGCCTGCTGGGGATGACCAACAACTTCCAGCCCTATTTCCGCAACGATCCGGGCTGGCAGTATGTGGCCAACGGCAACTGGACCAAGGGCTCGCACAGCATCCGCTTCGGCACCGATGTCTACATTCAGCATTTGAACCACAACCAGCCCGAGATGGGCGGCGCCGTCGGCGGTTCCTACGGCGGATTCAACTTCCGCACCGGAACGACCTCAATCAACCAGAGCGGTTTCACTCCCAACGACATCCATGGCATGGGTTCATTCTTGTTGGGCACGCCGCGCGAGGCCGGCAAGATCTGGCAATTCAATGAGGATGGCTACACAACGCGCACCAGCCTCTACAGTCTTTACATCCGCGACCGCTGGCAGATGTCGCCCAAGCTGACTGTGTCGTACGGCGTGCGTTGGGAGTACTATCCGTTCCCGACCCGCGCGGACCGCGGCCTCGAGGACTACGACTTCACCAACAACACGATGCGTGTCTGCGGCGTGGGTGACGTGCCGAAGGATTGCGGCAAGTCGGTCGGGCCGGGAAACTTCGCGCCTCGGATCGGCTTGGCCTATCGCGTCAGCGACGACTTCGTGATCCGCACCGGCTACGGCATCACCATCGATCCTCACAACTACGCCCGCCCGCTGCGGACGAACTATCCGATCATGCAGGTCCAGACGCTACCGTTTGCCAACGACCGCTCGTTCTCGACGACGCTGCGGGAAGGCCTGCCGGTGGTGACCGAACCGGCGCTCGGCAATGGAATCATCGAAATGCCGCTGGCGGCGGTCGCCACGGCAGCTCCGCAGGACGTTCCGCGGGGATACATCCAAAGTTGGAACTTTACCCTGGAGCGCAAGCTTGGGGAGAGTTTCATCGGCACGATCGGCTACGTCGCCACGCGCTCGACCAACCAGCTTTACAACCTGAACCAGAACTACGGCCAGATCGGCGGCGGCAACGCCAGCAAACCGTTGAACGTATTGTTCGGACGCAACGCCGACACCAACCTGCTGGGCGCGGTGGGAACCGGCAAATATGACTCGCTGCAAGCCCGGCTGGAGCGCCGCTTCTCGGGCGGCTTCCAGCTTGCTATGTCGTACACCTTGGGTAAAAACCTCGGCTATGGCGGCGTCGACAGCGCTGCCGGCACCAACGTCGATCTCCCCTGGCTGTATGACCTCAACTATGGGCCGAACGGCCTGGACCAGCGGCACAACTTCCAGTTCACGACGGTGGCCGAGCTGCCGTTCGGAAGGGGCAAGCGCTGGGCACAGGAGGGCGTGGTGTCCAAGATTCTGGGCGGCTGGCAGTTCAATGCGCTGTTGAGCCGCTACACCGGCAACGCGTTCAACGTGGGGGCCAACGGCAACTCGCTCAACGCGCCAGGCAGCGCCCAACGCGCCGATTGCATTGGCACACCGGTCTTCCTGGGCGACCGCCAACAGTGGTACGACCGTTCCAGCTTCGCGCAGCCGACGGGCGCGCGGTTCGGAACCTGCGGACCCGGCGTCCTCTACGGGCCGGGCCTATTCAACATGGACTTTGGCGTGTTCCGGAAGTTCCAGGCCACCGAACGGCTGGACTTCCAGCTCCGCGCCGA
>JBBDWJ010000089.1:0-6818 GCA_040902925.1 Bryobacterales bacterium
GGACCGCAGCGGCCGCCTGGAAGCCAAGATGTGGGACGGCGTCGCCGAAGTCGCCAGCTCGTTCGAGCGCGACGACGTGATCAAGGTTCAGGGCATCGTGCAGCTCTATCGCGACCGGTTGCAGATGACCGTGCACCGGCTGCGGCCCGCGCAGGAGTCAGAAATCGAGATTTCCGACTACCTGCCTCGCACGCAGCGGAATATCGACGAAATGTTCCAGGTGGTGCGGGAGACCATGGAGCGGATGCAGAACCCGCACCTGCGGCAACTGCTCGAAGCGTTCCTTGGCGACGAGGAAATTGCGTCCAGATTCCGGATGGCGCCCGCAGCCAAGACCCTGCACCATGCCTTTGTGGGAGGCCTTCTCGAGCACGTCGTGTCGCTGCTGAATCTGGCGCGTCTGACGTCCGAAAACTACGCGTTCATCGACCTCGAGCTGCTCCAAACAGGGGTCATCCTCCACGACATGGGCAAGATCGAGGAGTTGAGCTACAAGCGCGCGTTCGGCTACACCAACGAAGGCCAACTGCTGGGCCACATCATCATCGTGCTGCGGATGGTCGATCAGAAATGCCGCCAGATCCCCGGCTTTCCACCAAAGTGGAAGATGCTGGTCGAGCATATGATCCTCAGCCACCACGGCAAATATGAGTTCGGCTCGCCGAAGCTGCCGATGTTCCCCGAGGCCGTCATGCTGAGCTATCTGGACGATCTCGACTCGAAGCTCGAAAGCATGCGCGCGTCGCTGGCCGAAGATGCTCATGGCGGCGATGAATGGACGTCGTACAACCCCTCGCTCGACCGGATGCTGTTGCACAAAGACCGCTTCCTGGCTGAATCCGCAGCCGTCGAGGGAGCGCATCCGGCGAATGAGCCGCCGCGGCAAGACGATTTTGGGGACGAGACAGCCGCGGAGCCGGCTGCGCGCGCGGCGACTTCAGCACGGCCCCAAACCATGAGTTTGTTCGGGGAACGGTTGCAATCGGCTCTTCAAAAGCCAAAAGAGGGCGAATGAACGCGATCGCGGCCGCGAATGCGGACCGCGCGCACCGTGTGCCATGAAAGCGGAACCGGTCAACGGCAAGTACGATCGCCTGCCGCCAGCGTTAGAGCTAGAGGCCCTGAAGGTGTTGTGGGCTGACCAGGAAGAGCTGACGGTAGCGAAGGTGCGAGAGGCGATGAAGCCTAATCGCAGGCTCGCCTACACCACCGTGTTGACCCTTCTGGAACGGCTCTTTCGCAAAGGCTTAGTCACGCGGCGCAAGCGAGGCCGCGGCTATTCATACCGGCCGGCGCTCGAGCGCGACGCCGCTCTCGATATCGCGCTGGACCGGCTGGTGAACGATTTCTTCGGCAACTCGCGCCAGCGCCTGCTGAGCCACCTCGAACAAACCGTCGCCGCTTCCCAAGACGAGTCCTCCCCGCGGCAGTTGGATTCAGTGCTGCTCTAACAACCTAAACCTTATCCGCCAACCGACCTAATCCGTTGGGGGGATGGCCCACCCGAACCGCAAGCTACCCGCGGCCTACCGGCGGTCTCGCACACCGGAATGGTTTGCCCCGTGCTGTATACTAGACGTATCGTTGGTTATAGTACTAATAGAGTACGCTTAAGGGTCTGTGAGCCAAACCTTACAGTCTCCTCCCAATAGCCGTTGTGACCCTCTAAAGGTAAGTATCGAAAGAAGAATAGGATTCCTCTCCCATGCCCGGGTTTGTCGGGAGGGGTAAAGCGCGTTGCGGCGTACTGGAACTTATGATCGCAAGGTTCCTCGGTTTTCGGAACTACTTCATCCTGGCGCTGGCGGCTTTCGTTGTGGCGGCTCATCAGGCCGGCGAAGGCATGCCGGTCTGGGCGCGCGCGTTGCTGCTGTTCGCCGTGTCGTTGTCGCTTTCGCGCACCCGCATGCGCGTGAAACGCGTCCGCGGGGTTCTCGCGACCTCCGAAATAGCATTGTTCGGCTGCCTGGTTGCCCTTACCCCATTGCTGGCGGGCGCTGTGGCAGTGCTGGGCAACGTTCTCCGCTTGCTTCTGGAAGGCCCTGGTCAGATTCGGCGCAGCGAGATGGCGCTGCGGGCGGGAGTGAGCGGCGTGAGCGCCGTGCTAGTCACGCTGGTGTACGCGGAGATCGCCGGCAGCGCGGCGTCCCGTGACGCGCTGGGCCCTGATGCGCTGGGATTGTGCATCACAGCGGGTTTCTATCTGTTTTTTGCCGCGCTGCTGGACTCGCTCGAGGACCGCTTGCCGCACTGGCGCAAGCTGCTGCCGGCGGTCGCGGCCGGCTCGGCAACGATGGCCGTGCTTTTCGCACCGTTAGGCACTTTCCTCGATCTGGCGCTGTTCGCCGGCGCGCAAGCCGCGCTGTGGACCATCGCGCCTGTGTTGATCGGACTCTATGCGGCGGCGGAGTGGTGGCTGGGCCCGCTTTACGACGATCAGCGCAGCCGCCACGAAGCCGATCAGGTCTACCTGCCGGTGGTCGAAGCGCTGGCTCTGGCGGTGGAAGCGAAAGACAGCGTGAGCAGCGCGCATTTGAAGCGCGTGCAGCGTTACAGCGTGGAAATCGCCAAGGCTCTCAACTGCACGGAGGAAGAAATCCGCGCGCTCGAGTTTGGCGCCCTGCTGCACGATATCGGTAAGATCGCGATCCCCGAAGTGCTGCTGACGAAGCCGGGCCGGTTGTCTCCGCAGGAGTTCAGCCAGATGGCGATTCATCCGCAGGTGGGCGCTGAGATTCTTTCCGCTGTCGACTTCCCGTTTCCGGTGGCCGACCTGGTGCTTTGCCACCACGAAAACTGGGATGGCACCGGCTATCCGCGGCGGCTGAAGGGCGATCAGATTCCCCTGACGGCGCGCATCCTGAGCGTGGTGGACTGTTTCGACGCGCTGACTTCTGACCGGCCCTATCGCCCCGCCATGAGCGTCGACCGGGCTATCGACATCATCAAGACGCGGCGGGGCAAGGCTTTCGAGCCCAAAGTCACCGACACGCTGCTCGAGATCCTGCCGCGCATGGAAGAGCATTTCCGGCGCGAGCGGGAGCGCAACACCGCCCAGCGGCGGCGGTTCAAGATGCCGCGCGCTGTCGACACCGAGCAGACCTCGCTTACTTACGAAGAGCGCATTGCAAGCCTCAAACAGACCCGGCCAACCGCAAGACAGCGTTCGCGCGCCGATGATTTGACGTCGTGGTACCGCCTGCTGGCAACGCTCGGATCGACTTTGCCGCCGCAACGCATCCTCGATTTCGTGCTGCCGATGCTTAAAGAGAGGATGCCGCTGGAAGAGTTGGCGGTTTTTCTTTCCGACCGCAGCGGCCTGCGCCCGATTTACTGCACCGGTCCCAAGGCAGACCTGCTCCGTAATCTGCACGTACCCGTCGGCGACAGCCCGACCGGTTGGGTTGCCGGTCACGGCGAGACGCTGCTCAACGGCAACCCGATGCGGGAGTGCGGCGACCTGGGCACAATGGCATGGCTGCTGGGGTTGAACTCGGCGCTGGTGGCGCCCCTTTGGGAAGGCGGCCGCGCCGTGGGCACCATCAACCTTTATTCGAAGGAATCCGCGGTCTATTCCCACGAGCACGCCGCGATGCTCGAACGGCTCACACCCAACCTGGGAGGCGTCGTGCTGCGCGCCGCCGCCTATCCTGTCCATGACTATAGCGGCGTAGACTCGCTGACGGGCTTGCCCGACGCAGCTCAACTGCTGACGCAACTGGCTTCGAGGGTCGAGCGCGCTCGCGACGAACAGAGCAGCGTTTCGGTGATTTACATCGACATCGACAACTTCAGCGTCATCAATGCACGGCTCGGCCACGGCTCAGGGGACCGCCTTTTGTTGACGTTCAGCCGCGCTGTTCACGACTGCTTTGAAAATGATCAACTCTTCGCGAGAATCGGCGAAGACCAGTTCGTTGGCGTGTTTCCGGCGATCAGCCCCGAGAGGCTCAATTCTTTTATCAAGAAGTTGAAAATGACGGTCCGCGAAGAGACTTATGGATCGTTCGAGATTCCGATCAGTATCAGCGTCGGCGCCGCGACCTTCCCCAGCGAGGTAAGTTCGCCCGAAGCGCTGCTGGTACTCAGTAACCAGCGCTCGTTCCTGGAAAAGCTCAGCCACGGAACGCTTGAGCCTCAGTTCGCACCGGTCCTGGTAACGGCCGGAACCAGAGCCAGTTAGCCGGATCGCGACCGCAGCTTCCTGCCTGATCCTTCATTCGAAAGGATTTCCCCAACCAACTTTAGAGCCGCCGCCGCTGCGTACGCTGACTCACCGGGGCTGCGCGGTTTCGTTAGCGCGCAAGTTCAAAGATAAGACTGCGCGTATTCGTACCGCTGTCCCCCGCCCCCATCGTCACGAAAGGACTGAGACAGCGAGCCTGACCCGGGTGCGGCACAGCGGTCGCCAGCCAGCGCTAGGAGGCGGCTGGCGGGGTTCTTTCCCGTTGCGGCTACCGTGACAAAGGCTTCATAAAACCGTTGCTGGAACGATCGAAGACGCGGCGGAACCCTTCACTCGCCCGTAACCGAGACGTGTAAATCGCTGTGTTATGATGCCCGCTTGAGGTAACGCGAACGTGGCTGAATTCGGCATCGGCGTGGATCTGGGCGGTACAAACCTGCGGGCGGCGGCAGTCGATCTGGAGGGAAATCTGCTCGAGCTGTTTCAGATCTCGACCGACACCTCCGCGGGCCGCGACAAGGTTGTGGCCGACATCGTGGCGGGCATCCAGGAGGTCCGCGAGGGCCACAGCGGCGACAAGCTGGTCGGCATCGGGGTCGGCGTGCCCGGCTTGATCTACCTCGAAAAAGGTGTTGTCGCCAAGGCTCCCAACCTGCCCGGATGGGAGGATTTCCCGCTGCGCGACCTGCTCGAAAAAGATCTAAAATGCCCCGTGATCCTCGAAAACGACGCCAACGCCGCGGCGCTCGGTGAAGTTTGGATGGGCGCCGGCCACGACGTCGAAGACCTGGTGCTGCTGACGCTTGGCACGGGCATCGGCGGCGGCATCATCAGCAACGGACGCGTTTTGCACGGCTACCTGGGAATGGCCGGCGAGCTGGGCCACATCACCGTCGAGCCGCACTCGGGCGTGCGCTGCGGCTGCGGCAACTATGGCTGCGTGGAGGCGCATGCCTCGGCGACCGCGATCGCCCGCATGGCCGAGGAAGCGGTGTCGATCGGAAGCTCGAAGGCCCTGGCCGCCCTCAAGGAGGAGCACGGCCAGCTCACGGCGCTACTGGTCGAGCGCGCCGCGCGGGAGGGCGATCCGGAAGCCATCAAGATTTTCGAACGCATGGGCGAATGGCTCGGGCGCGCGATGGCCAATCTCGTCAATATTTTCAACTTTCCGCTGTATCTGGTCGCCGGGGGACTGGTAGGCGGCTGGAAGCTGTTTTCACCTTCCATGTTCCAGGAAATCGAGAAACGCTCGGTCACCTACCGCGAATCCGACACCCGCATCAAGAAAGCCAAGCTCGGCAACAAGGCGGGGCTTTTCGGGGCAGCTTACCTGCCGATTCTCGAACACAAATCGCGCTGAACTCCTTTCCGAATCACGATGAAATACTGGCTGGGTCTCGACATCGGCACCGGCGGCTCCCGCGCATTGCTTGTTAACGCCGACGGCGGTGTGGCGGGCGGCGTGACGGCGCCTCACGACGACATCCACATGGAGCGGCCGCTGTGGGCCGAACAGCATCCCGATGACTGGTGGGGGGCGGCGGCCGACGCCGTGCGGGCGGTTCTGGCCCAGGTGGGAGTCAGCGGCCAGGACATCGCCGGAGTGGGACTTTCCGGACAGATGCACGGCCTGGTGCTGCTCGACAGTCAGGGCACGGTCGTGCGCCCGGCGCTGATCTGGTGCGACCAGCGCAGTCAGGCGCAGGTGGATTGGATCAACGAAACCGCCGGGCGCGACATGGTCCTCGAGCAGACGGCCAATCCGGTGCTGACCGGCTTCACCGCCCCGAAGCTGCTTTGGGTGCGCGATCACGACCCCAAGAGCTATGAGCGAACCCGGCAGGTCCTGCTGCCGAAGGACTATGTCCGCTATCGGCTGACGGGTGAATACGCGGGTGATGTTTCTGATGCCTCGGGGACGGCGCTGTTCGACGTGGTCCGCCGGCGCTGGGCCGAGCCGTTGATCGAGCGGCTGGGCATCGACCGGTCGTGGCTGCCACGGGTCGTCGAGTCTTCGGAACTAACCGGAAAAATCACCGCCGAAGCGGCCGCCCGAACGGGCCTCCATGCCGGCACTCCGGTGGTTGGCGGAGCGGGCGACCAGGCCGCGAGCGCGGTCGGCAACGGGATTGTCGAGACCGGACTGGTGTCCTGCACGATCGGGACTTCGGGCGTTGTGTTCTCTCACCTCGATCAGGTGGCCTATGACCCCGGGGGCCGGGTGCATACTTTCTGTCATGCCGTGCCGGGGAAATGGCATGTCATGGGTGTCACGCAAGGCGCCGGGCTGAGCTTGCAGTGGTTCCGCAACCAATTGGCCCCCGACGTCGTGAAAACGGCCGAAGAACGCGGTGTCGATGCCTACGAAATCCTGACCGCACAAGCGGCGCAGGCTCCTGCGGGCAGCGAGGGACTTTACTGGCTGCCCTACCTGATGGGGGAGCGAACGCCACACCTCGATGCCGCGGCCCGTGGCGGCTGGGTGGGTCTCACCGCGAAGCACAGCCGGGCGCACCTGGTCCGCTCGCTCATCGAAGGCGTTTCCTACAGCCTGAAAGACTGTCTCGAAATTATCGAGTCGCTGGGGTCCAAAGTGGCGGTGGTGCGAGCCTCGGGCGGCGGCGCGCGCAGC
>JBBDWJ010000090.1:0-41270 GCA_040902925.1 Bryobacterales bacterium
GCGGAACAACGTTTGAGCAAGAATTCCACGATTCCACTTAACAGAGTAATACTAGAATGGATTCGTGATCTACGGCTGGGCAGCGGATCTGACGGTCTTGCTCCACTTCCTGTTTATTCTTTTCGTTATTTTCGGCGCGCTGCTCGCCGCGAGAAACCCGAACCTTAGGTATCTCCACTGGGCGACACTTGTTTACGCACTTCTGATTGAGATCTTCAATTGGTACTGTCCGCTGACTCTTCTCGAGCAGCGGCTTCGCCTCGCCGCCGGCGCCGGGGCGTACGAGCGCAGCTTCCTGGTGCATTACCTCGAACGATTGATCTATTGGGATGTGCCGCAGTGGGTGTTGATCGCCGCGGCCGTGAGTTTGGTTCTGGCGAACCTGGCTTTCTACGGCTGGCGCGGGCGGCGGAATGAGGCCTCGTCTTCGCCGAGGCTACGAGGTCTGCGGACAGCAGCAGTGTTCAAAGTGCGGCCCCACCCTCGCGGGTAGGCTCGGATCGCCTGCGGCGATTTCGCGGTGAGATGCCTGTCGAGATCGATAACGGACAACACGCTTTTCGCGCAGCATGAACAAAGACAGGATCAACGGGGATAGCGGCGTAGCGTGTCGAGCAGGCGATCGATTTCGGGCACGGTATTGTAGTGAACCAGGCCGATGCGGACCATCCCGCCGGTCTCCTCGACGCCAAGACGTTCGGTGACGCTCAACGCGTAGTAGTTGCCGTCCCAAACAAAAATGCCGTTCTGGCCCAGGTACTCGGCTATAGCGCGAGGGTGCGCCTCGCCGAGGCGAATCGATACGGTGGGCGTGCGGCAGTCGAAGCGAACTGACTCGCGGATGCCATAGAACTGCAGTTGCGGAATTTCAAGCAGCCCCAGCACCAGGTGTTCGGCCATCCAACGCTCGTAGCGCTGCACGGTTTGCATCGCGTTCAGCAGCGCCTGGCGCCGGCCCTGGCGGCCTTCTTCGGGTTTTGGCGCGCTTTCGGATGGATAGCGGCGTCCCAGTTCATCGAGGTATTCCAGAGCCGCGATCAGGCCGGCGAGACCTTCGTGATTCTGTGTGCCGGTTTCCCAGCGCCACGGAATCTCGTCGGAAGCCGGCCGGACTTTGTATGGGCGCAGCCGCTTGAGGTGCTCGGACTTGCCGTACAACACGCCGAGATGCGGCCCAAAGAATTTGTAGGCCGAGCAGGCCAGGAAATCGCAGTCAAGCGCCTGCACGTCAATCGGGCCGTGCGGCGCGTAGTGCACCGCGTCGACAAAGGCCATCGCCCCGACCCGGTGAGCTTCGCGAACGATCGTTTGCACGTCGTTGATCGTTCCGACAGCGTTCGAGGCGTAGCCGGTCGCGACCAGTTTCGTGCGCGGGCTGAGCTGGCGGCGAAAGCTATCCATGTCGAGCGTGCAATCGTCGAGCCGCATATCGACGACGCGAATCACCGCACCCTGCTCTTCGAGCGCGCGCCAGGGGGCGACATCGGCGTCGTGATCGAGGTAGGTGACCACAATCTCGTCGCCGGGCTGGATCTCGCGGCCGATGGCGCGGCTGATGCCGAACGTCAGCGTTGTCATGTTGGGCCCGAAGACGATTTCTTCGGGATGGCAGCCGAGCAGGTCGGCGGCGGCGACATGCGCCTCAGCAATGATCTCATCGGTGCGGCGGCTGGTCAGGAACGCACCGTGCGAATTGGAGTTCGACCGCGTGAGGTATTCGCTCATCGCGTCGATGACCCGTTGGGGCACTTGGGTGCCTCCGGGCGCGTCAAAAAAGACGGCGGGCTTGCCGTCAACCTTCTCGTTGAGCGCGGGAAACTGCGAGCGAACCCACGCGATGTTCAGCGGCGGCATGCGGATCTCAGTGCTGACAGGGGGGTGAATCTGGGGAGGCACAGATTATTCTACCAGGAAGGGCTTTCGACGCTTTCTAGCGATCTGATTTCTCTCGATCGCGGCGGATTGCGCGGTTCGCGACACATCGAGAGCCACATCGAAGCCGCAAAGGAAATGTTTCGAGATATTATCAGAGTTTGGGCGGTCCATATCGGGCCCGCCGTCAAGGGCGCGATCTCAAGCGGTTCCGTGCAAGGCTCCTCCGCTGTCAGGTCTGTCTTGTTCGATTCTCACGCCTATTCGATCTCATGCCTCGATCATGGATGTAGCACGCAATTGTTTCCGCATCATCCTTGCCCTGTGCGCATTGATTTGCTGGTCGTGCAGTCCGGCTCCCGATGCCGTGGCGCGCGAGCTCTCGGTTTGGCAGGGCCAGACCATGGGAACGACTTACACGGTGAAGGCGGCGGGCGCGGCAATTTCCGGACCCTCGCGAACTCAGGTCCAGCAGGCTATCGACGAGCAGTTAAATCGAGTGAACGAGCTGATGTCGACCTACTTGCCTTCGTCGGAGCTGTCGCGGTTCAACGCCTTGGGTAGTTCCGAGGCGTTTCCCCTTTCGCCGGAAACGCTGGAAGTGTTTGAGGTGGCTCGCCGTGTCGGTACGCTCAGCGGCGGCGCGCTGGATGTGACGGTTGGGCCCCTGGTGAATGCCTGGGGATTCGGTCCGCCGGGGAAACCGGCTCACGCTCCCTCCGAAGCGGACCTGGAGAAGCTGAAAATCCTGGTCGGTTGGGACAAGATCGTGATCGATGAGTCGCAGTCGACGATTCGCAAGGTGCATCCGGAGGTCTATTGCGATCTCTCCGCCGTGGCCAAAGGGTATGCGGTCGACCGTGTTTCGGAAACGCTCTCCGCGCTGGGATACGTCGAACATATGGTGGAAGTTGGCGGCGAAGTGCGGGCGCGGGGACGCAACGCCGAGGGTCAGCCGTGGCGCATCGGCGTGGAAAGGCCGCTCGCCTCGGGCAGCATGGGAGCAAGCGTCGTGCATCGCGCCATCCCGCTCGCAGACCTAGCCATGGCGACGTCGGGCGACTATCGCAACTATTATGAAGAGGAGGGCCGCCGCATCTCGCACGAAATCGATCCACGCACGGCGCGCCCTATCGAGCACAACTTGGCCTCGGTGACGGTGGTGTCGAAACGTTGCGCGGAGGCCGATGCTCTTGCGACGGCTTTGATCGTTCTTGGCGAGGAAGAGGGCTATCGCGTCGCAGCCGAGCAGAATCTCGCGGCTTTGTTTCTGGTGCGCCAGGGAAACGAGTTCGTCGAGAAAGCCTCGCCGCGCTTTGAGGAATTGCTCGCTGTACCTGAGGTAACGGCAGCGGGCTCGCGCTGAGCCGGAACCCGATCATGACGTTGATTCTCATTACCGTCGGACTGATCGCCTTGATCATGCTCGCCATGTCGGTGGGCGTGGTGTTGAAGGGCCGCTGCTTGCGCGGTTCCTGCGGCGGTCCCGAGATTCTGGATCCGAATGGCGATCCGCTGTCTTGCGCCACCTGCCCGAACCGTAACAAGGCTGAGGAGAAACCTCCCGTAGGCCTGCGGTCGTAGAGCTCGGGGCTCACGAAAAGAAGGAAAGTACAAGGCAAAAGGCAAAGTGCAAAAGGCAACAGGCGCAAATGGGAGCGCCGCGGGGGGAGCGGTGAATGTTGCGGGGCGCGCGCTGCCTGTTTAGGCGCCACAATTGCTCTGATACAATCAAATTTCTCTTCTTCGTGGGCGAGCGCACTCATTTTCAATGTTCGTAACTCGCAGAAAAAGCGCTGTTTGTGACGTTGGCGGCGTTCTCGTCGGCGGCGATCATTCGATCGTCGTGCAGTCGATGACCAACACCGACACGGCGGACTCCGCCTCGACAGTCAACCAGGTGATGGCTCTGGCCCGGGCCGGTTCCGAGCTGGTGCGCGTGACGGTGAACCACGACAAGGCGGCCGAAGCTTTGCCGCGGATCGTCGAGACGCTCGAAAATTTCGGCGTGCGCGTGCCTATCGTCGGCGACTTCCACTACAACGGCCATCTTCTGCTGAAAAAATATCCCGAGTGCGCCCGGTTGCTGGCGAAATACCGCATCAACCCGGGCAACGTGAACATCGGCAAGAAGCACGACGACAACTACCGCACGATGATCGAGGCGGCCATCGAGTTCGGCAAACCGGTGCGCATCGGCGTGAACTGGGGTTCGCTCGACCAGGCGCTGCTGACGCAACTGATGGACGAAAATTCGAAGCGCGCCGCTCCCAAGGACGCCGACGAGGTCACGCGCGAGGCGATCGTCGCCAGCGCCCTCAACTCCTCCGAAGCCGCCGAGCGCTACGGATTGCCGCACGAACGCATCATCCTGAGCGCGAAAGTTTCGACGGTGCAGGATCTCGTCGCCGTTTATCGCGAGCTCGCCGCGCGCTGCGACTACCCGCTGCACCTGGGTCTCACCGAGGCGGGTCTCGGCATGAAGGGCACCGTGGCCTCCAGCGCCGCGCTGTCAATTCTGCTGCAGGAAGGCATCGGCGACACGATCCGGGTTTCGCTGACGCCGCAACCCAACGGCGATCGCACCGAAGAGGTGCAAATCTGCCAGCAGATTCTGCAATCGCTCGGGCTGCGCAGCTTCACACCGCAGGTTTCGGCCTGCCCCGGATGCGGGCGCACGACCAGCACGTTCTTCCAGGAGATGGCTCAGGAAATCGAGGGCTACCTTCGCAAGCAAATGGTGGTTTGGAAAGGCCGCCACCCCGGAGTCGAGGAGCTGAAAGTCGCCGTGATGGGTTGCGTGGTCAACGGCCCCGGCGAATCCAAGCACGCCGATATCGGGATCTCGCTGCCCGGCACATTCGAAGAGCCCAAAGCCCCCGTCTACGTCGATGGCCGGCTGCTAACGACCCTCAAGGGAGACCGCATCGTCGCCGAGTTCATTGGCATCCTCGAGGACTACGTCGTCACGAAGTATGCCAGCGGACAGCAAGCCGAGGCAGCGTTAGTTTCTATGGATGTACATTAAATTCTCGCCGGGAAGGCCGGCGCTATGGGATAGCCGATCTCAGCGATCAGCTCAGGCGGTCTGAAAAATCAGACGGGGCGGATATTGCGGTGGATGGCGTAGAGCGCCAGTTCGAGGCGGTCGGAAACCCCCAGCTTGTCGAAGATGTTGTGCAGATGGTTTTTGACCGTCTGCTCGCTGATGAACATCCGCTCGGCGATTTCCTTGTTCTTGAACCCCTGCGCCACCAGCGCAACAATCTCCCGCTCCCGGTTGCTCAGGCGCGGCTTGTCGCGCTCGCGCGGCCCGGGGTCGCTCGGTGAGGCGAACTGCCGCATTACAGCCGCCGTCGTTTTCGAATCCAGCCAGATTTCGCCGCCGTAGACCTTGCGGATGCTTTTCAGCAGCAGCTCGGTCGCGGTCTGCTTCAGCACGATCCCGGAGGTGCCATAGCGCATCGCCTGGACGTACTCGCCTTCATCGTCGGAGGCCGTCAGGACGATGATCTTGGTCTTGATCTTCTGGGTTTGAATGCGCTGCAACAGCGAAAGCCCGTCCAGCCCCGGCATTTTCAGGTCGAGCAGCAGGATATCCGGCTCCTTGTCACGCAGAATGTCCATGACCTCGGTGCCATCCTGCGCCTCGGCGACGATCTCGAAGTCGGTCTCCAGCGTCAGCAGACGTCGAAGTCCGTCGCGGAAGATCGTGTGATCATCGGCGATAGCGATGCGGATTTTTTCCGAACCCGTTCGGGGCTCCATCGCCGACGCCGCCTGCGTCTCTTCGGTCTGCTCAGATTGGGGCATATTTTGAGCTTTTGTGATTTAGATTATTCTACGGTTCTATACGTACTATGTCAATAGTTCCAGGAGGACTATTTCCAAGATACTTCTATAGCTATCGTATAGCTACTGCGAGGCCAGCGAGCCTCGACACTGCGTTTAATGGCGTGATAGGATCAAAACTCAATAGGCCCGTAGCTCAGTTGGTTAGAGCGCTACCTTGACACGGTAGAGGTCAGCGGTTCGAGCCCGCTCGGGCCTACCAAAATCTCCCCCGACGCTGTTCGCCTCCAAGTCGGCTATCCCAAATCCAGATTCGTGGAGCGGCTCTACGACTTGTTCCGAGTAAGCTGCAAAGCCCTAACTCTGAGCTGCTGCAGGCGTTTTTTGCGGTAAGCCAGCCGGGTTCGTTCGGCCGCCCTGCCGGGCTAAAACGCCGCCTGATGGCCCCATGACCTGGAAGTCTATGATTTGTACCAGATTCGGTGATGATCTTTCAATAGTAGCCAAACCTTAGCCGGAGCGGGGCAGGCGCCTCCGGGAGCCGTCCGGACCCAAAACTGGAGCCCAAATCTGAGCGCTTGAGACGCCCGGACCGGCGCAACTCGCCTTAGGCTCCCCTAAGGTTCGCCGTTCAGGGTACCAGAGTGAGGGCATAATAATGTCGTTGAACTGAAGAGTTGCAGCTATCGTTGAAAGAACAGAGCACGCCAGGACGAGTTCGGCGCGAAGGGAAAGCGGCAATGAAACTTCGAGACAAATACAAGATCGAGCCCGGTTCGAAAGTGAAACTCTCGCGTTGGGATGCCAACGATACCGCCGGCATCGAAACTAAAAAGCAGGCCCTTCCCGAGCTCGAAGAACACCGCAAAAGACTTTACGAACTGCAGTACTTACTACACGCCGAGAAACGCCGGGCGGTACTGATCGTGTTGCAGGCGATGGACGCGGGCGGCAAGGACGGTACGATTCGTCACGTGATGAGTGGGCTCAATCCGCAAGGCTGCCACGTAAGTTCCTTCAAAGTACCCACGGAAGAAGAACTGGCCCACGACTATTTGTGGAGAATCCATCGCGCCGTACCGGGCAAAGGAGAGATCGGAATCTTTAACAGGTCCCACTACGGCGACGTGCTGGTCGTGCGTGTTCACAATCTTGTCCCCAAGCAGGTGTGGTCGAAGCGCTATGAGCAGATCAATGCGTTTGAAAACATCCTGTCCGAGAATGGCGTCACGATCCTGAAGTTCTTCCTTCATATCAGCAAGGACGAGCAAAAGGAACGGCTGCAGGAACGGCTGGACGATTCCAGCAAGCACTGGAAGGTGTCTTCGGCCGATTTTGAGGAACGAAAATTTTGGGACGACTACACCAAGGCTTACGAGGATGCCCTTAGCCGATGCAGTACGCCCTGGGCGCCCTGGTACGTCATTCCCGCCAACCGCAAGTGGTTCCGCAACCTCGCCGTGGCGGATATTCTCGTCAGCACGCTCGAGGAAATGGACATGCGGTTCCCCAAGTCCAAGCTCGACCTTTCCAAATTTACTCTGGACTAGGCTTGGCGAATTAGCGGGTACTGTCCTGATCTTGCGTTGGTTTCGATTGAGGGCGTGAGCGCTGGGGCCCGTCCAATCGCCGCAGGCGATTTCGGAATCCACCGGATGTCCGGTCGCGGAATGATGGTCCACATCGAGCAGCGCATTTTTCTGTGAACACCCGGCTAGCGAATCTCGTAGTGTCTGGCGGAACAGGAAATTGCGGGGGCGCACCCCGCGCCCCGCGGTCTCTTTGCCGCCGGGGGTCAGGGAGGACTCATGCAACGACGAACTCTGTTTACCGCCGGCTTGGCGCTCGCGCTGCTCGTGACCGTCGCGCCTGCCCGCGCGCAGTCCGAACCGTGGATTCATGTCCGGGTCGTCGAGCACGGCGATGGGAACAAGGTCAGTGTCAACCTGCCGCTGGCCCTGGCGCAGGTCGCGCTCGAGGTCGCACCACGCGACATCATGGAAAAAGGCCGCCTCAAGCTGCGCGAGAAAGACATCACCGTGTCGGATATTCGCCGCCTCTGGACGCAGCTCAAGGCGTCGGGCGACGCTGAGTTCGTCACGGTCGAAGAAAAAGACAAGACCGTGCGCCTGGCCCGGGCCGGCGACTACCTGCACGTCAATGTCAACGAACGCTCCGGCAAGAATGAAAAAGTGCAAATCCGCATGCCGTTGGCGGTCGTCGATGCGCTGCTGAGCGGCAGCGGCGAATCGATGGATATCGGCGCCGCCCTGATGCAGTTGAAGGGCCAGCGCGGCGAGATCGTCACGGTCGACGGATCCGACAGCAACGTGCGTATCTGGATCGACGAGAACAGGAGCTAGGCGCGGCCATGAAGTTTATCCTGGGCGCGCTGCTTGCCATTCCTATGAGCCTGGGCTTGCTGGTTTGGGCCACCGGCCTGGCGGTCGTCGACGTGCGCGAAGGCGGGCCAGACGGAATGCGTCTGGTCGTGCCTGTCCCGCTGGCACTGGCTAGCGCGGCGTTGCATTTCGTCGATAGCGGCCGGACTCGCATGCGATGCCCGGAGTTTGCCGAGCATCGCGAGGCGGCGGCACTGCTGGCGCGCGAGCTGGCGCGCACCCCCGATGGCCGGTTTGTCGAAGTGGAAGGCCGCCGCGAGCACGTCACTATCGACAAAAAGGACGACACCCTGGTGATCGAAGTTCACGAGGATGACAACGACGTTCTGGTTCGAGTGCCGATCAGCGCACTACAGGAATTGATCGAGAGCTACGACGGAGAGGCCTTCCAGGCAGAGGACGTGCTGGCGGCGTTGCGCGGCGCGCCGTCGGGCGAGTGGGTACGCGTGCAAGACGGCGACGACCACGTTCGCGTGTGGATCTGGTGAGAAGATGATCGAGAGGACCCGTGTGAGGACCGGCACTCTTGCCGGTCCTTCGCCGCTCAGCGGCGCGGTGTTGAATCGTCGCTGGCCCCGTTCCGCTACTTGATCCCGATCCCGCTGCCCAACGGCTGCCCTTAATCACCTATCATTGCCATCACGCATCGCGAATCGCTGCGAAGCCGTCCGCTGGTCTTCGCGCCTGGCACGCTGTTGTAGGCGTTTTCGCCCACTCCGGCGAGAACATGCCTCCTCTCAACCCCACCCTCACGCAACGGCTGGTTCCGGCGGTGTATCATCGTAAATTGCCGCCTACCGGCTGCTTGTTCCCTGCCAACCGCTTGGGGATGCCCTCAACCGCATTTGGAGAACGGGCGTTCCCGGCTCCATGCGCCGCTTGTCTCCGTCCATGAACCCGTCCCCACAGCCGAGCCCTCACGGGGCTTCCCGTCTCACCGCCTTGTGCGACCGCCAGGGGCTCGTTCTCGGGTTGTTTTTCCTGCTCACGGTCGGGATGACCTGGCCGCTGGCGCCTGAATTCCTTTCGTCGCTTCCCGCCGGCTCGGGCGACGTGCGCCAGAATTTCTGGAATTTCTGGTGGTGGAAGAAGTGCCTGCTCGAACTGCACCAGCACCCCTACTGGACGCAGTATCTGTTCTTCCCGACAGGAGTGAGCCTGACCTTCTACACGCACTCGTCGTTCAACATGCTGCTGGCGCTGCCGGTAACCGTCGTGCTCGGGCCGGCGGCGGCCTACAACTTCTGCGTTCTATTCGCGCTGACGCTGTCGGGCTGGGGCGCTTATCTGCTGGTGCGCGAGATAACTGGCGATTCGCGGGCGGGAATCCTTGCCGGGCTGATCTTCACCTACTTCCCAAATCACATGGAACAGACGCTCGAGCACTTGAACTTGTTTTCGACCGAGTTCATCCCCTTGACGCTGTTCTATTTCCTGCGGTGCTGCCGGCAGGGCGGGCGCAAGAACGTCATTCTGCTCGGGGTCTTTTTCGCCTTCAATACGCTATGCAGTTGGCACCTCGGCCTGAAGCTGCTGTTGACGCTCGTACCCTGGGCCATTTGGCAACTGCTTCGCCCCAATCGCCCGCCGAAGGCATTGCTGCGCGACTGGCTGGCCGCCGCGCTTCTTGCGTCGGTGATCGTTCTGCCCGCCGTGACGCCGCTGGTTGTGGAAGCGTTCTCGGCGGAGGAGCCCTACTACCGCAAACCGGACACCAATCGCGGCATCGACGCCGCGTATCTGTTGATCCCGCCGTACGCCCAACCGCTGCTGGGGCCGCTCGTGGCCGACGCCTACATCGACCGTGCCTACGAGGCCGCGGGGTTCCTTTGCTATCTGGGTTTCGTCCCTCTGGGATTAGCGGTTGTGGCGTTGTGGCGTCTCGCCTCGGGCGCGGTCTATTGGACTGTGTTCGCGCTGCTGACGCTCCTGCTGGCCGCGGGGTCGCACCCGTTTTGGAACGGCAAGTTGTACGAGAACATCACCCTGCCGTTCGCGTTGCTGCAGCAAATCCCGGTTCTCGATTTGATGAACGTCGCCAATCGCTTTTTGATTCTCACCAGTCTCGCGCTGGGCATTCTGGCGGCGCTGGGCTGGACGCGGCTTTCCAAAAAATCCGACGTCATGTTCCTGGCTCTCGCGGGGCTGATTCTTTTCGAATATCTCTGGATGCCGTTCCCCATGCGGCCGACGGGTATTTCGCCGCTCTACGAGAGTGTGCGGAATTTGCCGCCGGGCGCGGTTCTACATATCCCGTTCCATCAGCGCAGCCGCGCCGCCGATGACATGATGGCGCAAACCATCCATGAGCGACCGATCGGCGGGGGCTACCATTCGACCTACCCGCCCGAGCCGCAGCGGTTCATCGATCAGGATCCGATGCTGTCGCAACTGAGCGGCGTCCCGAAGCTGGTGCGGCCGATCGATGGGGACCACCTGCTGGGTCTGGGGTTCAGCACCATCGTGCTGCACAAATATCGCATGGAGAGCTACCGCGAGAAGCTGCTTTCCCAAATCCAGCGCACCGACATCACGGGCTACAAATTCGCCTCCGGGCGCGGCGGCGTTCCCGACGAGACCATGAACCAGATCCGCGCCGAATTGACGGCGTTTTGCGGCCCCCCGGCAAGCGAAGACGACACCATCGTCGTCTTCGATCTGACGCGAAAACCATAGCGATCTCGGGGTTGGAACAATCTGCAGGCGAGAATCGGGCGGGCTCGGTAACCCGACGGTTTCAGGTACGTCCGTTCGTTTTTTGGCGGCCTTGGCGTTGAGGGATACGCGAGACGCCGAGTCCACGACGTTCGAACCCGGCGCGGCAAGCGCGGGCTAGTGGGCGACCGGCTCCGCAGCCAGCATGCCAATCAGGTTCCCGGCTTCATCGAACTCAACCTCTTGCGGTTCGCTTAGAATTTCGATGTGGTGATTCCGCGTGAGCTCCTCGATCAGATTTTCGCTCGCCAACATCTCCCCCAACTCCATCGTGTTGCGGATCCAAACGATCGAGCAGTCCGAAGTATCCAGCTTGCCGCAGGTCGGCAGGATTTTTTCGAGGCATTCGCGGTCGGTCGGGAAATGGATCGGCGCCTTGGACGGCATGGGGTTCGACGCCGTCAGGCTGTTGATCCAGGTGGCGTTGAAATCAATCTTGTTGAAAAGCCGGTCGGTGACGATATCGGTGAGTCCGATGCCGATGGCGTTGCCGTAGCTCATATCCGTCAGATCGCGTGTGAAGATGCGGCGCACGATCGGTACGCCGGGCCATTTGTTGGGCCCTTGCGGTCCGCGGTTGATCACTTTGGCGTCCATGCCGGTGCCGCTGATGTTCTTGCCCATCTCATCGATGATGAGCAGATCGACTTCTTCGACCGGAACGTTGGCCTTCCAGCCTTTGGTGCGGTGCAGCAGCTCTTCCTCGCGCTCCGCCATTCCCGCCACGCCCAATGCATGGACCTCGGCGGTGTTGTGGTAAGCGTCTTCGAGAATGGCCAGGCCGCCCAGCATTTTTCCCGTACCGAGAACGACTTCACCGACGCCGCGAATCACTCGCTCCATGCCGATGCGCAGGCTCCAGGCGTGGTAGCGCTTAGCGCCCTCCCACTTGCCCAGGCCGATCGCCATCATTTTGTGGACGCCGCTTTCGAGCTTGCCCTCGAAGCTGGTATGCCACTTGACCCGGCTTAGCAGCATCACGCCGTCGCTTTCGAGGCCCGTGCGGTCCATCGAGACGTCGATGCCTTCAGGGGTCGTGCCGATCTTGACGACCTCGAGCGAGCTGACGACGGGCGCACCCATGGTCTGCTCGGTAATGCCGTAATGGGCGAGAACGTCAGCCTGCCCTTCAGCGCTGGCCGCTCCGTGGCTGCCCATGACAGGAATGATGAACGGTTTGGCGTCGCGCGACTTCCAGAAATCGATCACCGCTTTCGTGATGATGTCGATTTTCGAGATGCCGCGGCTGCCGACGCCGACGGCGATGCGGCTGCCCGCCGGGACGGCCTTGGCCCATTCCGACGCCTCCATCTCGGCCCTCACGGCCCCGGCGACGTCAGGAAGCTTGCGCTCGGGGAAGTTTTGGCGGATGCGAACCATGCGCTGCAGTTTCATAGCTACCGGGTATTATATCGGCAGAGGGGCGCTCGTCGAAGAGAAGGCAGCAATCGCTACCCCGTGTCAAGCCCGTGGGCCGATCAGCCAAGCCCTCGCAAGAAGCGGCCGCATGATAAAATCGAAGGAGTAGTTTTCACTAGGGGCGGCTAGCTCAGCTGGGAGAGCGCGGCGTTCGCAACGCCGAGGTCGTGGGTTCGATCCCCATGCCGTCCACCAACCTCCTTCTTTCTACGACTTTTCTACGACTCAGTGCGGCGCAGCCTCGGGCGATGAGCAGTTCTAGGCCGTCGGTTGGCTTCCGCGCTTGGCCGGCGCCCAATCCACCACGAATCACCCGACAGTACACTGACGTTGGATGCGGTCCCTTCCGGTTGACGGCCTGATTCCCGAAATTGCCGCGACCTTGCGCGACGGGCTGAACCTGATCGTCGAGGCCCCGCCGGGCAGCGGCAAGACGACGCGCATACCCCCGGCTTTGTTGGCGCTGGGCGACGGTGAAGTGTGGGTTCTCGAGCCGCGGCGGCTGGCGGCCCGCCTGGCGGCGCGGCGGGTGGCGGCGGAGCTTGGCGAGCAGGCCGGGGAATCGGTGGGCTACCAGGTGCGCTTCGAAGAGCTGTCGGGACCGCGCACGCGGCTGCGTTTTTTGACCGAGGGCGTGCTAACGCGCAAGCTGCTTTCGAACCCGCGCCTCAAAGGCGTAGGGGTCGTCGTCCTCGATGAATTTCATGAGCGCCATCTGGAAGGCGATTTGGCCCTGGCGCTGCTGCGCCGCTTGCAGCAAACTTCGAGGCCCGATCTGCGGCTGGTAGTGATGTCGGCCACGATCGAGGCGGCGCCGATCGCGGCCCACCTGGGGGATTGCCGCGTGCTTCAGTCCGAGGGCCGGCTATTCGATTTGAGCATCGAATACTCGCCGGTGTCGCCCGATCCGCTCGATCAGCAGGTCGCGTCGGCGGTGCGAAGGCTGCAGGCCGGCAGCAACGGTCCGACCGGTAGTAACGGTCCGACCGGAGACGTTCTCGTTTTTCTCCCCGGCGCGGCTGAGATTCGCCGCTCGCTCGCCGCTTGCGAACCGCTCGCCCGGCAAGGCCGCTTCCTGCTGACGCCGCTGCACGGCGATCTTTCTCCCGACGAGCAGGACCGCGCGATTCGTCCGACCGGCCTGCCGAAAATTATTTTCTCGACCAACGTCGCGGAAAGCTCAATCACCATCGAGGGCGTGCGCGCCGTCATCGACAGCGGACTGGCGCGAATCGCCGGCCACTCCGCCTGGAGCGGGCTGCCGACGCTGACTGTTTCGCGCGTCAGCAAGGCGTCGGCGAATCAGCGAGCCGGGCGTGCCGGCCGCACGGGTCCGGGAAAGGTAATCCGCCTCTACCCGGTCGAAGACTTTCAGCGCCGGCCGGATCAAGACATGCCCGAGATCGCTCGCGAAGATCTGGCGCAGGTGTGCCTGCATCTGAAAGCGATGGGCGTTGCCAGCGCGTTGGATCTGCCGTGGCTCGATGCTCCTCCGACGGAATCGATTCGCGCCGCGGAACAACTGTTACAGCAGCTTGGAGCCACGGACGCGGGCGTGCTTTCCGCAATCGGGCGCGAGATGGCCGCGCTGCCGTTGCATCCGCGTTTGGGACGCCTCGTGGTCGAAGCGAAACGCCGCGGCGCGGGCAAGGACGGCTGCGCCATTGCGGCGTTGATCAGCGCCGGCGAACGCCTCCCGCGCGAAGGCGGGCATATTGGTCCGTCGGATTTGCTGTTTCTTCTCGATCAGCCTTGGAGCGGCCGTATGCGGCGGACTCTCGCCCAGATTCGGCGCGCCGCGGGCTTGGACAGGTCCTCCCCAGCAAAACATCCCGCGGAACACGACGCTGCGTTGATGATCGCGGTGCTGACCGCTTTTTCAGACCGCTTGGCGCGCGGTTCTTCAACGCGGCCGGCTGCATCGCGCGGCAACGATGGCGGCGGCCGCGATGCGGGCCGCAATCTTCTGCTCGCCGGCGGAGGCGGGGCCGTGCTGTCGCGTTCGAGCGCCGTGCAGGGCGCGGAGTTGCTCGTCGCCGTCGAGGCCGAGGAGCGGCGCGACCAGGGGCCGCCGCTGGTGCGCTTGGCGAGCGGTGTCGAGCCCGAGTGGCTGCTCGATCTTTATCCGGAGCGAATCGAAGAGCGCAACGCCGTGGAGTGGAATCGCGCCGCCGAGCGCGTCGAGTCGGTCAGAGCCTTGTTGTTCGACGGACTGGTGATCGAGGAGTCGCGCAGCGGCCAGGTGGACGCGGAGGCGGCTTCCCGGTTGCTCGCCGAAAAGGCCTGGGAGGCGGGGTTGGATCGTTTCACCGACCGCGGCGAGCTTGACGGCTGGCTGGCGCGCGTTCGGTTTGTGTCCGAGCATGCCTCGGTGGGCATGACCGGCGAGACGGAGCTCCGTGAGGCCCTGGTTGGCCTTTGCACGGGCCTACGGAGCTTCGCCGAACTGCGGGCTGCGGGGAGCGCCGGCGGCTTCCTGCGGGCACTCGAGGCGCGCCTTCCCGACGGAAACTCGCGGTCGATCGAGCAGCTAGCGCCGGCTTGGATTCGCCTGCCGGGCGGCCGCCGCACGCGCGTTCACTACGAGGAGGGCAAGCCGCCCTGGATCGCGTCGCGCTTGCAGGATTTTTTCGGCATGCGGGAGACGCCGCGCGTGGCCGGCGGCAAGATACCCGTGGTCGTGCACCTGCTGGCGCCGAATCAGAGGCCGGTTCAGATGACCACGGACCTGGCGGGTTTCTGGGAGCGGCTTTATCCGGAGCTTAGGAGGCAGTTGAGCAGGAGGTATCCGAAACACCGCTGGCCTGAAAAGCCGTAACCGGCAGCGACAAACGCTTGGCGCTCAAGCCACCAAAGCAAAAGCCTTCCGCATGGCCTCGGCAACCGCTGCGCAAGCGTC
Organism: Bryobacterales bacterium; assembly: GCA_040902925.1. Classification (GTDB taxonomy): domain Bacteria; phylum Acidobacteriota; class Terriglobia; order Bryobacterales; family UBA6623; genus JBBDWJ01. The sequence continues at coordinate 15,100 of JBBDWJ010000090.1, forward strand.
CTCGTCAGCCATGTCGTTGAGCGTTTTATTGAAGGGCTCGGCGCGAATTGGGCCGTCGTACCCGATCTTCACCAACGCTTCCAGAAACGGCTTCACGTCGATAACGCCGGTCGCCAGCGGCAGCTCGCGGCTGCCGTCCTGCTGCTCTTCCTTGGGAATGTCTTTCGGAGCGTCGTTGAGGTCGCACGACACGATGTCGTTGTTAGTAAGCGTAAGAACATCGTCGGCGGTTTCATCGGCGGTCCACCAATGCCAGGTGTCGAGCACGAAACCAACGTTCGGCTTGCCGATCTCAGCGATCAGCTCTTTGGTCTCGGCCATGGTGTGAACAAACTGATGCGTCTGGCGCATGCGCAGGCTCTTGGTCCCAACGTACTCGAGGCCAAAACGCAAACCATGGTCCTCGGCGACGGTGGCGATCTCACGCAAGCGGGCGGAGGTTTGCTTGAAGTTCTGGAGGTAAGTCAGGGACGCATGCAACGGCGACAACCATGTCGACAGGCGCGTTACGCCGGCACGCTGCAGAGTCCGGGCCGCTTCCGGCAGCGTCTTCATCCCTTCGCGGAACAGCTCTTCGTCGCGGCGAAAATCCACCGGCAGACCGGCCATCGCCCAAGCGACGTGTTTGGACGCCATCTCACCGCGCAGGTCTTTCAGTTCGGAGTCCGACAATTCCGCCAGGTCGCGAGCATAGGCCTCGACGGTCTCGAAACCGAAATAGTGGGCCAGTTCGATGGCTTTTCGCTGGCCGACTTTGACGCCGATACTGCCAGGCGTCAGCGCCATCGTGAATTTGCGCTCGGGCATAATCAACCTCGCATGCGGCTTGGGTGAAGACCGCGTTGCAAACGTTCGCTCATACGGTAACACCTTCATGAATGCGCGGGCCGAGACCGGCTGGTCCACTTGCCCGTCAACGAAATCTCAGCGCGGATTTCGCAGGAAATGAAGAACTGGATTCAGGACGCCGAACAGTACGATGATTTGACGTTTCTTGTGATGAAGGTGCAGGAGTGAGGCCGCGCCCAATACTCCAGAGAACCTTGCTGCCTGGCCGTGACACGCTCAAAAAGACGCCTGGCATGGTATAAGAGTTATACTAAATATGCGTGTCGCCTTCGACTCGAACAAGAGCCGGGTTGTCAAACAAAAGCACGGTGTCAGCCTTGAGGAGGCGGCTGAGATCTTCGATCAAACCTATATCGTTGATTGTCGAAGCGATCTTCCCGAACAGTTCCGTGCCATTGGGTGGAGTCGAGGCCAGCTTTGCGCGGTGATTTTTGAAGTCCGCAGCGACGCCGACGGTGAGTACTATCATCTTGTGACTGCTTGGAAGGCATCCACGCAAGAAGAGCAAGCCTATGCGGAAAACGTCTAAACGAGCGCCGACGGCCGACAAGATTGCGGAAATGGCATCCCGAGGCGAGGATGTCTCCAGCCATTTCACGAACAAGTTCACCACCGTCCGGCCGGTCCGTCGGGTCAATGTGGATTTGACGTCGGGGATGCTAAGAGAATTAGATGGCCGCGCGGCGATGCTGAATATCAGCCGTCAAGCCGTTATTAAGACACTCTTGCGACGCGCGCTAGATGAGACGGCGCCGGTTCGCCGTGACCAGAAGAAACAGACCGCCTAACGTTGGTCCGCTTGACGCAGAGTTCGGCACTGGGCCGCCCCCGGCAGAAAACGGTAAACCAATGATGCGTGCAGATCCGTGAAGGCGATCACCAAGACCCCGCAGCCGATTTAGGCAGGCGTAGCCGCCGGCCGCCGCAAAACCTACTCCACCGTCACGCTCTTAGCCAGGTTGCGCGGCTGGTCCACATCGCAGCCCCTGAGCACCGCAATGTGATAAGCCAGCAATTGCAGCGGCACGATTTCGAGAATCGACAGCAGCAGTTCGTTCGTTGCGGGAACTTCGATCACGTGGTCGGCCAGTTCGGGAAGCGTCGTATCGCCCTGGGTTCCGATGGCGATGACCTGGCCCTGGCGGGCCGCAACTTCCTGAATGTTGGCCTGCGTTTTTTCGTACCGCAGGCGGCTGGCCGGGTCGTTGACATCGTGCGTAGCGATCACGACGACGGGCAGATCCTCGTCGATGAGGGCGTTCGGCCCGTGCTTCATCTCGCCGGCCGGGTAGCCTTCGGCGTGGATGTAGGAAATCTCTTTCAGCTTCAGCGCGCCTTCGAGAGCGATGGGGTAGTGCAGGCCGCGCCCCAGGAACAGAAAGTCGTCCACGCGGTAGAAGCGGCGGGCCAGTTCCTCGCACTTGGCGTCGGCATTCAGCACCTCTTCGAGCTTTCCCGGGATCGTCAGCAGCTCTTGAACCAGGGATTTGGAGGTCTCCGCGTCCAGGCGATTGTGGACCTGCCCCAGGTGCATGGCAAGAATGAACAGCGCCGTGAGTTGCGACGTAAAAGCCTTGGTCGAGGCGACGCCGATTTCCGGCCCCGCATGGGTGTAGATGGTGCCTTCGGCTTCGCGGGTGACCATCGAGCCGATGACGTTGCAGATGGCGATGCTTTTTGAGCCCTTCGAGCGCGCTTCGCGCTGCGCCGCCAGCGTGTCGGCGGTCTCGCCCGACTGCGTAATCACGACCGTCAGGGTGTTTTCGGTAATGATCGGATCGCGGTATCGAAATTCGCTGCCGTAGTCGACCTCCACCGGAATCCGCGCCAGCCGCTCGATCATGAATTTGCCAGCCAGCCCGGCGTGCCACGAGGTGCCGCAGGCAACGATGCGCACCTGGTCGAAGGCGGCGAACTCTTGGGGCGTGATCTCCATCTCATCGAGAAAAATCTGGCCCGTTTCGCGAGACACGCGGCCCAAGGTCGTGTCTCGAACGGCGCGCGGCTGCTCAAAGATTTCTTTGAGCATGAAATGCTTGTAGCCGCCCTTCTCGGCCATCACCGGATCCCACAGGATGTGCTGCACCGGGCGGTTGACCGGCCGGCCATCGAAATCGGTGACCCGCACGCCCCGCGGCGTCAGCACGGCGATATCGCCGTCGGTCAGGAAGAACATGTCGCGAGTGTGATGCAGGATGGCCGGAACGTCCGAGGCGACGAAGTATTCGTTCTCGCCGATGCCGATCACGGCCGGCGGGCCCGAGCGGGCCGCCACGATCTTGTTGGGATCTTTGCGGGAAATCGCCGCCAGCGCAAAAACTCCTTGCAGGCGGGCGATCGCCTTACGGAGCGCGTCCTCGAGCGGGCCGTTTTCGCAGGAGTATTTCTCGATCAGGTGGGCGATGATCTCGGTATCGGTTTGCGTGACGAACTTGTGGCCCTCTTTGGAGAGCTCAGCCTTCAGTTGCAGGTAGTTCTCGACAATGCCGTTGTGCACCACCACGATCTCGCCGTTGGAGCTGCGGTGGGGATGGGCGTTCTCTTCGGTCGGCCGGCCATGGGTCGCCCAGCGCGTGTGGCCGATGCCGTAGCTGCCTTCGACCGGATCAGCGCGCACCGCCTCTTCGAGGTGCCGCAGCTTGCCGGCCGCGCGGCGCACCTGCAGCTCGTTGCTATCGGAACCCACCGCGATTCCCGCCGAATCATAGCCGCGGTATTCCAACCGCCGCAGCCCGTCGATGATGATGGGCACGGCGTCGTTGGGACCGATATAGCCGACGATTCCACACATATTCGCTAACCCCGTATCTCCACGCGGAATTCCTCGATCACCGGATTGGCCAGCACCTCGCGCGCGATGGCCTCGACCTGCCCGCGGGCCTGCTCCGCCGTCAGGGCCTGATCCAGCTCGATCTCGAAGAATTTTCCCTGGCGCACGTCGAGTATGCTGTTGTGCCCCAGCCCGTTCAACTTGGAACTGATGGTGCGGCCCTGAGGGTCGAGGACGGTCTTCTTGAGCGTGACGTAAACAAGTGCCTGCATGATCTATTCTATCTCCCCCATCTGAGTTGTAACTCAGGTACTAGTCTGATGCGGAGGGTCCGCGGAGCCTTACTTGCCGATACAGAAGGTCGAGAAGATGTTCCTCAGGATATCCTCGACCGTGGTCGCGCCCGTTATGGCGTCGAGGGGCGCGAGAGCGGCGTACAGGTCGAGCAGCAGCATCTCGTGCGGAATCGCGTCGCCGACGGCCGCCTCGGCCTTTTTCAGGTACGTTTCTGTTTGCCGCAACAGCTCTTCGTGACGGATGCTCGTGATGAAGCCGGTCTCGTGAGCATCGGCATTCTGCGGCAGCGCGTGCTCGTAGATCTGGCGGCGCAACTCGTCGAGCCCTTCGCCGGTTTCGGCCGAAACCCGAAGAAGAGGCTCCGCGACGTCCGCTCGCAGCGTAAGGTCGCACTTATTACCGACGAGCAGCGTGTGGCGGCCGGATCGGCGCGCTCGGGCCAGCAGTTCGCGGTCGGTATCCTCGAGCGGCTCGGAAAGGTCGATGATCGCGAGCAGGATATCGGAATCGGCTAACGCTTCGTAGCTTTTCGCGACGCCCTTAGCCTCGACGACGTCGGCGGTGGCGCGGATGCCCGCGGTATCGACAAGCTTGACCGGCAGGCCGTTGATCGAAAAATATTCGCTGAGCATGTCGCGGGTCGTGCCGGCCTGAGCGGTGACGATGGCGCGGTCCTGCTCGAGCAGCCGGTTGAACAAGCTCGATTTGCCGACGTTGGGGCGGCCCAGGATGGCGAGCGTCACACCGCCACGGACAACTTTGCCGACCCGAAAACTGTCGGCGAGACGCGAAATCGCACCGCGGACAGGGTGGAGCCGCGCCAGAATTTGTTCGTCCGACGCCACCGAGATGTCGTCTTCGGCGAAGTCGATGCCCGCTTCCAGCAGCGCGATGAGGTCGCAGAGCCCTTTCTTGATGGGCGCCAGCCGCCGCGAGAGACCTCCTTCGACCTGCTGGACGGCGACGCGGGCCTGGTAGAGGGTCGTCGAGTCGATCAAGTCCCGTACGGCTTCGGCCTGAGCCAGGTCGAGGCGTCCATTGAGGAAGGCGCGCTGCGTGAATTCGCCCGGGGAGGCCAGCCGGGCGCCGGCTGCCAAGGCGCGTTCGACCGCGAAGGCGAGAACAACGGGCGAACCATGGCAGGAAATTTCGACCACGTCTTCGGCCGTGTAGGAGCGCGGCTTTGGGAAAAACGTAACGACGACTTGGTCGATCGGGTGGCCTTCTTCGTCGATGAGTTTGCCGTTGGTTGCCTGGCGCGGCCGCCAGCCGTTCTGGCTTGGCGCCTCGACGAGTTTTGCCGCGATGACCGCTGCTTCGGGCCCCGACAGTCGCACCACGCCGAGGCCTCCTCGGCCGGGTGGCGTCGAGATCGCGACGATGGTGTCGTCGGTGTTTAGCGAGGGGTGGATCGGCGGCAAATTCCCTACTCTGGCGGCCGATTGGCCGCTTTCCTCACTGCCGGAGCGTGCCTGCTACTACTTCAATAGCTCCTGGCGGTTGCGCCACTGGCCTGCTTGCATCACGCGGTTGATCTTGCGCGTATTAGCGATATCCTCGAGCGGATCGGCGTCGAGCAGCAGCAGGTCGGCGATTCTGCCGGCCCGGATCACGCCGAACTCCGGCTCTTGGCTGGAAACCCGCTCGGCTCCGCGCCGCGTTGCGATCTGAATCACCTCGAGCGGCGACAACCCGGCTTCCACCATCAGGACCATCTCGTTGTGCGTCCCCCAGCCCGAAGAAACTTCCCCGGCGCCACTGTCCGATCCCAACAACAGCGTGATTCCGGCTTGCGACATCTGCTTCACCGAGCGTTGCGCGCTGGCCAGTTTCTCTTTCAGCCGCGCAAGATCGGGATTGTCGAGCCTTTGCCGGCGCACCTCAGGCTTTTCAATTACGGCCAGCGATTCTGCATTCATTCCGAAACGGATCTCGGGGTCCTTAAGCGCCGCGGGGTTCTCGGCGAAATACCAGTTGCGCTGCAGGACCGACAGCGTCGGCGCAAACGAGATTTTCCGGCTCTTGGCGAACTCGATGAACTTCTCGTCCAGCGGCAGCTTATCGCGCACCGTGTGCAGAAAATCGTTCACCCCCAACTCGCCGAGTTGATAGGCATCCTCTTGGTCGGCGATGTGCGCGACGACGGGGATGTTGTGCTTGCCCGCCTCTTCGACGATCGCGGCGCGCACTTCAGGCGTAATTTTCGGGAGCGTGCCGTTTATCGAATCGACCCAGACCTTGATGAAATCCACATCCTGGGCGGCGAGTTCCCGGACCTGTTCCCGAGCTTCACCGGGACCGGCCGGCCGCCGCGCCATGGGGTGGCCTTCGGGATGGGTCAAGCCACGGCCGGCGGTGTAAATCCGCGGCCCCGGGATCTTTCCCGCTCGCAGATCTTTGATCGCGGCCAGGTGCTCGTCGGCATCCGCGCCGATGCTGCGGACGGTCGTCACGCCGAAGTAGAGCTGTGCCCGCAGGGCGCGTTCCATCTCGGCCCGGTCGCCGAAGTAGTGCACGTGGACATCGACCAGGCCGGGGATGACGGTTTTCCCGATGCCGTCAACGATCTCACCGCCTTTCGGCACCGCGGTATGGGAGCGCGGACCGGCGGCGCGGATACGCGTTCCCTCGATGACGATGACGGAATCTTCGACGGGAGCGGCGGCGCTGCCGTCGATGAGCTTGGCTCCGACGATGGCCACGACGGGTTTAATGTTCTCGGGCGGCAGGGAATCCGCGCAGGCGCAGAGAAGCAGCAGGGAGCCGAGTAGCACAGACAATCCTGTCTGTGCCGGCAAGGGCAGCGCACGTTGCCGATGGAACGCACATTGCCTGCGCTGCCTACCGCGCTGCCGACGGTGACTGTCCCCATCCACGTCAGTGCGAAAGAAACGGCGGCTGTCGCCATCCGCACTCTGCTGGGCCCGAAGACTCACAGGCAGGATTGCCTGTGCTACTAGCTTCGCCATCGCAACGTCCTCGGCGTGATCGGATTCTCGAACGGCCGGCCTTCTGCCTGCGCGCGCTGCCATTCCTGCTTGAGCTGGTAGTACCAGCGCGCCTGCGTGTCCGCGTCGTTGATCAGCATGAGATTGGGATTGTAGGCCAGCCCTTCCTGCTGCTGCACGACGACCTCGCGATCCTGCATCAGGAAGGTCCAGGCGAGCCGCTTCACGATTGGTGTGAAAACGCCCAACCACGGCAGCGTCCAATACAGGCACTGGTGGACTTCGGTTTCGCGATCGTTGAGCGGCGTAATGGCAGTCAATCCCACCACCGTATGGCGGTCGCCCTCGATGTGCTCGATGCGAATGCCCGGCAGCCGGTAGCTGATCTCGGTGGTGACGGTCTCGCCGAGCAGCCGGTAGATGCGATTTTCCTTCGGCAACCGATGGCGCTTCATCCGCCAGCCCAGCGGAGCGGGCTCGAACTCTTTTTGCTTCTGGCGCAGCTTGCGGGCCTGCTTTTTCCACCACCACGATGTATGGACGAATGCCGCGTGCGTCGGGTCCATCAGCCCGAATGCGGCCTGATCGGCGTCGCACGGGAAATGCGAGCACAAGGCGACCCCGGGCGAGCGATCGCCGATGCCGGGCAGAAGCGGTGGCTCGGGTTGCGCGTCGGGGCCTGCGCCCGGATCACGGTCCCCAACATAAACCCACAAATTGCCCTGCACCTCGCGGCACGGGTAGGCCTCGACTTTGACCCGCGAAACATCGAACTTCTGCCCCTCAACCAACGACGGAATCGAGGTGCAGCGGCCGTCGGCGGAGAAACTCCAGCCATGATAGCCGCAAGCCAGATCCTCACCTTGCAAAAAACCGTGGCGCAGCGGGATACCGCGATGCGGGCAGATGTCTCGGAGCGCGAACGCAACGCCGCGTTCGGTGCGGGCCAGCACAATCGGTTCGCCGAGTAGCCGGATGCCCAAAGTCCGCCCGGGCGCAAGGCGCGCCGAAGCCGCCGCCAGATACCAGAAGTTCCGCAATAACGCGGCGCTTCCCGGGTGCGCGGGGCGCGTCTCCACCGCGGATTCCGCGGCGCCAGACTGGGGGCTGGCCTGCCCATCCGCGCCTTCGGGGTGAAGCGATTGGGCGGGTTCCGGGTGCATGCGCTTTCCAGAGTAGCAGTCCTGTGTACCTTCGAACGCCGAGCCGTTTGTAGGTTGTTGCCGCAACACTGATGCCCTTGCGGGGCGGCTTGATTCCGTTGGGAATTTAGCGTAGTATGCTGAGTACGTTTTTAAGCGGGAGGCAGGTAAGAGCATGATGGGTAAACTCTTAGCGACTTTGACGATCACGGGTTGGTTTCTCGCCTCGGCCTGGGCCCAGGACATCCACAATCCCGATATCGGCGACAATCCGCAGGGCCAGATGCTGACCGACGCCGGTATCTCCGAGGACCCGGCGCAGAAGATCACGATTCTCGAAACGTTCGTCGAGCGCTATCCGAAAGACGCCAACATCGGGTACGCCTACCTGCAGCTCCAGAGCAACTATCTCGACACCGAGAAGTTCGACAAAGCGGTGGAGTACAGCGAGAAGCTGCTCGGAATGGCTCCCAACGATCTGGAAGTGCGGCACAACGCGATCCGCGCGTACGAGGGCGCGGGGGGTTGGGAGAAGCTCCTGCCGTTGCTGGTGGAAACCAAGGCGGTAGCGGACAAGGCCGGCGATGAGTACGCCCAGGGCGTCGTGCAGTACGCCGAGTATTCGCTGTTCAGCTCCGCCCTCAAGATTCCCGACCCGAAGACGAAAATGGCCTATTTGGACGCGTTGCGCGAGCAGTACCCGACCGGGCAATACGTGGGCAACCCGGCGGCCGTGGACGCCTATGCGGTCGCCGCCCAGCAACTCGGTGACATGGAGAAAGCCATCCCGATGATGCAGGCGGCGCTCGACGCCAGTCCCGACAACCCCAATGAGCGCTATCTCTACATGATGGCCGAGCATGCTTTGGGCAAGCGCGAGGACGCCAAAGCGCAGCAATTAAGCGAGAAGCTCGTGGCGGTGATGGAAACCAAGCCAGCGCCCGAGGGCGTCGCCCCGGCGCAGTGGGACGAGCAGAAAAAGCTGTTCGCCGCTTATGGGCACTTCGTCCTCGGCCGGCTGTTCACCATGAAGGAAAACTTCCGCCAGGGGCGCGAGAGCTTGCTCAAGGCCGTCGAACCGATGGAAAAACAGGGCGGACCGACCTACGGCGTGCTCGCCTACTTCCTGGGGATTTGCTACGTGAAGCTCGATGTCGGCGGCGATAACATCCCCCAAGCCAGCAAGTGGATGAGCGTCGCGGCGCAGACCGAGAACCCTTTTCAGGGCGAAGCCAAAAAGACCCTCGCGGCGATCAAACAGGCGCAATAGCCGCGGAGATCTCTCATCGCGCAGGCGATCCGAGCCCCATCCGCAAGGGTGGGGCCTTCACTCATTTCGATCCTCAAGAGTGCGGACGAGCGCTGGGCCTTCTCAAAAAGCAGGGCGGCGGGATGCGCCCATCCTCGCGGGTGATGCGCTGGCCGCCTTCGGCGATGGCTGTCCATGCAGGACTGCGCTCGGGCCACGCCGTCTTCTACCGTGATTCACCGGTTTCAATGTTTCAACGAGCCTGTTGACCCACCCTCATGAACATCCTGGTTCCGAACCTCGGCTCCACTTCGCTGAAGTATCAGCTCTTGGAGTTTCCCTCCGAGAGCGTTCTGGCGAAAGGGCGATTGGAGCGCATCGGCCAGTCGGGAGGCGACGCCGCGGACTACCGCGAGGCGGTCGAGCGTGCCCTGGATTCGCCGCACCGAATCGATGCGGTGGGGTTCAAAGCCGTCCACGCCGGGCCCCGCTACCGCGGTACGTTTCGCGTGGATGATGGCCTGCTGGCGGCGCTCGAAGAATATGAGCCCGCGGCGCCGCTTCACAACGGCATCTATCTGGCGGCGATGCGGACGTTTCGCGAACTGCGGCCCGAACTGCCACTGGTGGCCGTCGTCGAGCCCGGCTTTCACCGCACGCTTCCCGGTTACGCAAGCGAGTATGGCGTGCCGCGCGAATGGGTGGAACGCTTCGGCGTGCGGAAGTATGGCTTCCACGGGGCATCGCACCGTTACGTGAGCGAGCACGTCCCGCGGATGATGGGAGCCGACCCGCACGATCTGCGGCTGGTTTCTTGCCACCTGGGCGGCAGTTCGTCGATGTGCGCCATCCGAGGCGGAAATTCCGTGGATGTGACCATGGGCTTTTCGCCGCAATCAGGCCTCGAAAACGCCACACGTCACGGCGATCTCGACGCCTTCGCGGTTTTGTATCTGATGGACCGCCTTGGCTACACGACCGCCCAGATGCGCGAGGAGCTACTCTCGGGAGGCGGCCTGGCGGGCCTCTCTGGCATCCCCGGCGGCGACGCGCGGGATCTGCAGCAAGCAGCGCAAGCGGGGAACGCGCAGGCCGAGCTCGCACTCAACGTTTTCGCTTACCAGGTCCGCAAGACCATCGGCGCCTACGCGGCGGCGATGGCTGGAATCGACGCTGTAGCCTTCACTGGTGGCATTGGCGAGAATTCCGCAGGCCTGCGTTCGCTGTGCTGCGAGGGACTCAATTTCCTGGGCATCCGCCTGGATCCGGCGGCGAACGACTCCGGAGAAGGCGACCGCTTCGTTTCACACGCGAAAAGCCGCGTCAAAGTTGTCGTGCTGCAAACCAACGAGGAGCTGATTGTGGCCCGTGAAACGGCGAAGCTGCTTGCTGAGTAGAAGGGGGCCGCAGAAACAAACAGGGAACACGGATAAGGAATTCGCGCATCCCGTGAACGCCCCTTCGAACCACGGGCGGTTTTGGTTTCGGGCCCGAGTCCGGCACTAAGGCAGGTAGAGAATCCCTTTGGCGAACGCGATCAGCGCCGCCACCACACCGAATGCTGCAATCAACCCGATCAAGTCCACGCGAAAGCGGCCATAGAAGTGGCTCCAGCCTTTGCTGAGTTCCAGGTTAAACAGATTCACAAATAACAGATCGTGCCCTGGCTGGCGGACGTTCTTCTCCTCGCCGGTCTTCCGGTCGAGGTACGACGACGTTTGCAGCCGGTCATAGAACTCGTTCAACAGGTGCTCGGGCTCGGGCTTGGTCAGCAGGCTTACCACGGCGAGACTTACAAATCCGGCCAGCAGCGCGATTCCGAAGTTCGCCGCGTCCCATTGCAGAAAAGGGTGAACCTTGGTCAGCGGATCAGCGGCGAACGCTGCTAGGTAGTCCTGATAGGTGAGATAGAAGAACGCGGCGCAAGACACCAGCAGGCTCGCAAAGGCGCCTTGACGGTTCGCCCGCCGCCACGAAATCGCGCCGAACATGCTGATGCCCATAAAGGCGGCGATGGTCTCGGTAAACAGAAACGCTTCGAGGACGCTCTCGACATACAGCCCAAACAGCACGCCCGTCGTCGTTACCAGCACGCCGGCGATACGCCCGACCATCAGGTAGTGGCGGTCGCTTTCCTGGCGACGCACGTAGCGGCGGTAAAAATTTTGGGTAAACAGGGCGCCGCCATCCACGGTGAACGCCGAACCCGTGGACATGTTGGCGGCCAGCACACACGCGATCATCAAACCAACGGTGCCGGGAAACAGCAGCTCGCGCGTTGCGAATCCAAAGGCCTCTTCGGGGTCGGCGAACGGAGCCGCGCCGCGCTGCAGCAGCATCGCGGCCACGATCAGGCCAACCAGCGCCCAGCCGATGGTGCAGAAGCGCTTGATGAAATTGCCCGCCGCCATACCCCAGCGGCAGCTTCTCTCGTCATGCCCCGTGCCGACGCTGGCCAGGATGTGCGGCTGCGCCACGATACCAATCAACCCGTTGATGGTCAGCATCACGATCGTAAATATCCCAACGTCGCCCGGCGTCACCATCGACAACATCTGCGGCTCAAGCGTCTCCGGATTCCGGTAAAACCGCCAACCGCGCTGAGACCCAGCGGGATCAGCAGAAACGAGAGGCCGATGATGAAAAAGCTCTGCACGAAGTCGGTCCAGGCAGCGGCAATCAGCCCACCGACAAAACTGTAGAGCACGAATGTCACCGTCATGACGACGACGATGGTGTTTGGCGAGATCTCATCGCCCATCGCGACGCTGACCAGCTTGCCGGCGCCCTTCAGCATCGCGCCCATGTTGAAGATGAAATAGGAGAGAGCAAAGAACGTGTAGACGGCGCCCATGAAATTGCCGTAGCGGTCTTCATAGACCTCGCCGGTCGTGGTGCGGCGGAAGCGGCGGAACAGCGGAGCCAGTATCCAGTAGAACGGCGTGATGAACAGGTTCTTCCACTGGTACCAGATTCCGGCATAGCCGGAAAGATAAACCTTACCGGCAAGCGACACGGGCATTTCAGCGTGCGTGCCGACGCCAAAGGCTTGCGCGATCACCAGCCAGACGCTAAAGCCGCGATTGCCTAAGAAGTAATCGTCGGTCTGTTTGATGCGGCGGCCGGCGATCAGGCCGACGATCATAATCAGCACGAAGTAAGCGGCGATGACAGTCCAGTCGAGCCAGTGCAGAGCTGTTCCCATGGCGTTAGGTCTGCCTATTATACGGGAGCAGCCAAATTCTTCCGCGCTGCGAACAGGAAAAAGACGGCGGCGCTGAATAGAATACCCAATGCCGCGGGGGTGAGGAAGCCAAGACCCGCGCCATGCGTCAGCAGATGAACAGCGGCCGTGGCGGGAACCGAAGCCGCCATCGCGGCAAGCGCCGCGCCGGCAGTGGGCCGCGAGGAATAGAGCCCCGCCAGCAACGGCACGAACAGACTCACAGCGAGCAAGCTGTAGAAGATTTCAAGCGCCGCGAGGATCGACTGCAGCCATAGAGCGAGGGCAATTCCGGCCGCGCCGGCTATGACGGCGGTTACGCGTGTAGTCCGCAGCAGATTCGCGTCGCTGATATCCCTGCGAAAAGCAGTCTGAACCAAATCGCGTGCGACCGATGTTGTGAGCATAAACAGAACTGCGTCAGCGGAACTGACTTCCGCCGAGAATATCGCCGCCAGCATCAGCCCTCCAAGCCACTCCGGCAGCCCTTCGGCAAGAAGCTTAGGCAGCGCCAAACCGGGGTTTTCCAGCTCCGGAAAGCGCGCCATCGCCGCCATCCCAAGGATTACCGGCAGGAAGGAGTAAGCAAGCAGACACGCACCTTGAAAGCTGACAGCGCGGCGAATTGTGGATTCGTCGCGCGCGCCGTAGAGTTTCTGAATCAGCCCCGGCGAGACAATGAACGAAGGAATAAGAATGACGGCGTAGCGAAGAATTCCCGCCACGCCAAGGCCCGTGAAGCTGAGATAGGATTCCGCGGCGAGCGAAGGATTCCGCGCGACAGCCGCGGGGATCGCCTCCCACCCGCCGATGCCGCTTAGTGCCCACGGCACAGCCAGGCAAAAACCGATTGCCTTTACCGCCACCTGAACCAGGTTGACCCAAGCGCTCGAAAGCAGGCCCCCCGCAGTGAAATAGATCGTGACGAGGATGCCGCCGAGAACCGTCCCCCAATGCGCCGGCAAACCCGTGACCACGTTGAGCACCAACCCGAGCGCAATCAACTGCGCGGCGAGAATAGAAAGCGACCCCAGCCAAAGCAGCGCCGCCATCAGATACCGCACCGCACGGCTGTAGCGCAGCTCGAGATAGTCGCCAACCGTGTAGAGGTTGTGCCGGCTCGCTATACGGTAGATGCGAGGGCCGATGAACAGGCCCAGGATGAGAGAGCCAATCCCTGCCGACCCCACCCACCACCAAGCGGAGAGGCCATGACGGTAGCCGAACTCGGCGGCGCCGACGGTTGTACCAGCGCCTAAATTCGCTGCGAGGAAGGTGGAAAAAAGAAGCGCCGGTGACAGTTGGCGCCCCGCGACGAAAAAATCACTGCTGCGAGTGACCCGCCGTGAGACGAACAGACTCAAAGCGACCAGCGCCGCAGAGTAAACGACCAGGAACGTGAGAATCATGGCCGCAGATGCACCTAGCGCGGCTCCAAATCCCGGTAAGCTACAAACCCCTCGACGCTTTCTGCGTGCAACACCGCCGACACCACTGCTTGCGCAAGGACGTCAGCCGCAAGCGCTCCGATTGTGCCGAGCCGGTCGCCCAGAGAGGCGCCGCCGGTTCCGAGCGCGAACACAGTATCACCATCCATCGGCATGTGCGACGGCCGAATGGCGCGCGCCAACCCGTCGTGGGCCATTTGCGCGACTTTGGTTGCTTCGGCTTTGATCCACTCGACGTTGACTGCCACGATGGCAATGGTCGTGTTCTCGCCGGCCTTCGTTGCGTTCAGGGTTGCGCCACGCCGCAGTTCGTCCATGGCGCCTAAAAGCTTTTTGCCGTCCGGCGTGCGCGCTCCAGCCAGCAACTCGCCGTTGTCGGGATCCACAACGTCACCGATGCAATTCACAGCCGCCAACGCGCCGATGACCAGCCCACCAGGCAACTTCAGCGATGCGCTTCCCAGGCCGCCTTTCATGGCGCGTTGGCGGCCGAACATCTTGCCTACGGTCGCACCCGCTCCCGCGCCTACGTTGCCTTGCGCAAACGGCTCGCCCGTCGCGGCCTTTGCAGCGCTGTATCCCGACGCGGCATCGGGGCGCGGCGTCATCCCGCCCACGCCAAAATCTAAAATAATCGCTGCCGGGACGATCGGCACGACTCCACCGCCGATCGGAAAGCCGATCCCGCGCTCTTCGAGGTAGCGCATGACGCCGTCAGCGGTCGCAAGCCCGTACGCGCTGCCGCCCGAGAGCACGATGGCATGGACTTGCTGCACCGACATTTCCGGCCGCAATAGCTCGATGTCGCGCGTTCCTGGCGCGCCACCACGCACGTCGGCCCCGGCCGTTGATCCCGCCTCGGCGAGCACGACGGTGCAGCCGGTAGGGCGTTTAGTGTGTGTGAAATGCCCGACCTTCAGCCCCGGGACATCGGTGAGCGAGCCCTGCGGCGTCCGTTTCGGTTTTGCGTTGGCCATGGCGGTGTAGAGAGGAGCCCCGATCGCGGAAGCCAGCAGGCTCCGCCGCGAAAAGGAGTATGTCATGGACACATTGTGCCGGATGCGGAGGCGGAGTGGCCAGGAAGATGTTTCGCGAGCAATTCGGCCAGGCAAAACGCTAAACAAGTCCGTACCCGGCGCGCAATCGAGAGACGTTCGCACACTCGCTCGAAAGCTCGTTGTGGGCGGTTAGATTTCAACGAGAACGTTGTCGATTAGCCGGGTCGCGCCAACCCAAACCGCCGCCGCAATGCGCACGGGCCGTTCGATGTGTACGACCGGCTGCATCTCCTCGCTGTCGACAACTTCGAAATATTCCAAACGGACCGCGGGTTGCCGTGCGAGCAGCGTCAAGGCCTGCTGCTTAATCGCAGCCGCGTCTCGCTCGCCGTGAGCTACTTGTTCCCGCACCGCTGCAAGCGCCTGGTACAAGACCGTCGCCGAGCGGCGCTGCTCGGCAGTCAACTGGGCATTACGCGAACTGACCGCGAGCCCGGCGTCCTCGCGCACGGTTGGGACTTCGATAATCGCCAGCGGCATGTTCAGATCCGCGACCATGCGCCGGATGACGGCCAACTGCTGGGCATCCTTCTCGCCGAAGTAGGCGCGGCCGGGCTGGACGATGTTGAACAGCTTTGTCACAACAGTCGCTACGCCGCGGAAGTGCCCCGGCCGAAACGCTCCGCATAAATGATCGGTGAGCGTTTCCACCTCGACAAACGCGCGCTGCGGTCGCGGATACATCTCGGCGGCCAGCGGCGCGAAGACGACATCCACGCCTTCCTGCTCGCATACGCGCAGATCATCAGCCATCGGGCGCGGGTAGCGGTCGAAATCGTCGTTGCGGTCGAACTGAATCGGGTTGACGAAGATGCTGACGACGACGCAATCGGATTCGCGCCGCGCCCGCCGGATCAACTCGACGTGGCCAACGTGCAATGCGCCCATCGTGGGGACCAGCCCGATAGTCTTCCCCGCACGGCGTAAGGGGTTCAAGCGGGCTCGCAGCACCGCAATGGAATCGGCGAGTTCGACGCTCATTCTTTTCCGTTGGCGCCGTGGGGAACCGTGTCTTTGGGAACGGAGGGACGCTCCGGTGCGGGGCGTTCGACGGGCGGGAAGCGGCCGTCCTGAACCTCGGAGATGTATTGGCGCGCGGCCTCAATCATCGTCTCGCCCAGGCGGGCATACTGCTTCGCGAACGGCGGCACTTCGTCAAACAGGCCGAACGCATCGTAGCTAACCAGCACCTGGCCGTCGCACCACGGCCCCGCGCCTATGCCAATAGTGGGGATCGCGAGCTCGGCCGTCACTTGGCGCGCGAGTTCGGAAGGAATCGATTCGAGCACCACGGCAAAAGCGCCCGCCTGCTCGAGTAGCCGCGCGTCATCGAGCAGTTGCGCAGCCTCTTTAGGAGCGCCGGCCTGGCGCCGGAAACCGCCAAGCTGATGCACCGCCTGGGGCGTCAAACCCAAATGGCCCATGACGGGGATGCCCGCCTCGACGAGACGCTCAACCACATGGACCACCGGACGGCCGCCTTCGATTTTGACCGCCGCCGCACCGCCCTGCTGCAGCAGACGGCCGGCGTTGCGCACCGCTTCTTCCGCACTGACCTGGAACGTCAGAAAAGGCATATCGGCCACGACCAAGGCGCGCCGCGCGCCGCGAGAAACGGCCTTCGCGTGGTGGAGCACGTCGTCGAGCGTCACCGGCAACGTCGTGTCATGACCTAGAATCACCATGCCAAGTGAATCGCCGACCAGCAACACGTCGATGCCGGCGCGGTCGAGAAGCCGCGCCATCGTGGCGTCATAGGCGGTCAGCATGGCGATTTTTTCGCCGCATTTTTTCTTTGCCTTTAGATCGGGAGCCCGCAGAGGTTTGATGCGTTCGGGCATGCGGTTTGCTTTCTGGTTGCGAAGACGTGTCGCACGGCGCCTTGGCCGCTTAGGTGGAGCAGATGCGGTTCGTGAGTTTCGGAAGGGCGACGACTCGAAAACGAAGCGCTAGGGAGTGCGATTCCGGTTCGCCGCGGTAACAACGTCATTATATCGGATGGTCAGGTGTGGACTATCGGAGCCCGCTTTTGGCCGGCATGAGAAAGCACGGAGCGCTCGACACGCCGTGGCCTCACGCGGCAGCCGTGAATTTGAGGAACCGTGGTCTGCATCGCTTGATCCGTGAGCTTCGATTCTTCGGCTTCGATTCTTAAAACCCCCAACCTTGAGCTTCCATCCTTGAGCGATTGAGGGCCTCATGCCACCGCTTGGCTTTCGCGCGCGGTCCGATTCGCTTTAACGACGATTTCGGCTGCGAATCCGCTAATGCCCTTCGTTACCCAACCTCACCTTGCCCGCGAACTTGCGGTAGACGAAGAAAAAGTATGCGGTAGCGAGCAGCATGCCCGGGATGAACCAGATCAGGCCCACCCGCAGGCCGTAAGCACCCGCAGCAGTGTTGTAAATGTCCAGGCTAGCGGCAGGATTATTGTTCGAAGGCAGCACGTAGGGATAAACGCCGAACACCACGCTGGTCAGCATGCCGACGATGTAGGCGCAGGAGGCGAAAAATGCCTTGGTGTCTTCGCCTTTGGCGCTCAACCAGCGCATGCCCGCCAGACCGGCCAGCGCCAGTAGCGGGAAGATCGTCCCCCATGGCTCGGATGCCAGCCGCTCTGGAACGTGCGGCTGCACGTAAAAAGTCGCGGCCGTTACGCCGATTGTTATCGCCACGACACCCCACCAAACCAACGAAAACAAATGTCGGGCGCGCGCCGCGAGGTCTCCTTCGGTTTTTAGCACGACCCACAACGCTCCGTGCGCGGTGAGCGTGAGGAAAGAGGCGAGGCCGACCATAACGGTGTACCAGTCGAGGACCCCCGGCAGCACGCTGACGCGAAAATCGGTCCACAACGGCAGGAAGAAATAACCCTGCGCATCGAGCGGAACGCCGCGCACAACGTTGCCCAGCGCCGCGCCGAAAAAGATCGTCAACAGCGCGCTCGATCCGGCGAAGACGGCATCCCAGAACGCCGGCCAAGCGGCGTTTTGAAGATGGCCGCGGAACTCGATGGCGATTCCGCGCAGCATCAGCAGCCACAACACCATCATCAACGGCAAGTAGAAGCCGCTGAAGCTCGAGGCATAGAGCGCCGGAAACGCGAAGTAGAGCGTACCGCCCGCCGCAAGCAGCCAAACCTCGTTGCCGTCCCAGACGGGCCCGATCGAGCTCAACACCTGACGCCGCTCGGTGTCGGTGCGCGCAGCGTAGAGATGCACGATGCCCGAGCCCAGATCGAAACCATCGAGGACGACATACACGGCAATCATTACGGCAATGATGCAAAACCACAACGTTTCCACGGTCATGCTCTCCTAGGCCTGCTCATGCCGCCTCATTCAGTGAGCTGTCTGTTTCGCCCGCCGCCCGTGGCTCAGGGCCGTGGTCGATCTGGCGATACATCAGGAACAAAAATAGAATACTCAACACTGTATACATGCCCATGAATCCGATCAGGCTGAATAGCGCGTTGCCGGCCGACACATTAGCCGAGTGACCATCGGCGGTGCGCATCAGGCCGAAGATGACCCACGGTTGGCGCCCAAGCTCCGCCGTCATCCAGCCGGCGGTATTGGCGATGTAGGGGAACGGCAGCATCATTGCGAGAATCCAAAGCGCCCAGCGCGTTTCGAACAGCCGCTTCCTCCACAACAGCACGGCGCAGCACGCCATCACGGCGATGAAGATCGTTCCCAGCCCGACCATCACGTGATAGCTGTAGTAGAGCAGCGGAATGTTGTCGGGCCACTCATCCTTGGGGAAATCCAGCAAGCCTTTGATTTCCGCGTCCCATCGCTGGTAGGTCAAAAAACTGAGCATGCGCGGCACGTAGATCGGATTGTCGAGCTTGAGGTTGTCCATATCAGGCTGGCCGATCAGCACGATCGGCGCGCCTTCCTGGGTGTGAAAATGGCCTTCCATCGCCGCCAGCGTGACGGGTTGATGATGAGCGACCAGCTTGCCTTGCCCGTCGCCGGTGGGGAACGCCATCAGCAACGCCGCCAGTGCGCCCACCGGAACCGCCAGCCTTAGAAAGACCGCCGCCTGCTCCTGGTGCCTGCCAAGCAGCAGATAAGCGGCCGCGATCGAAGCCACGACGAAGCTGGCCGTGACGACCGAGCCAATCATGGTGTGCGGGTACTGCCACAAAAGCCAGGGGTTCAATAGGAGCGCCCAGATGCTCTCGAGCTGCAGATTGCCGGCGGCGTCTTGGGTGTATCCGACCGGGTTCTGCATCCAGGCGTCGGTGGCGACGATGAAGTATCCGGAAAGCCACGAGCCGGTGAAAACGCACAACGATGCGAACCAATGGCCAACGCGGCCAAGCAGTTTCTCGCCGAACAGCAGAAAACCGAGGAAGCTCGATTCCAGAAAGAACGAGAACACGCCTTCCATGGCCAGCGTTTGGCCGATCACGCCCCCGGCGGCTCTGGAGAACTGCGCCCAGTTTGTCCCGAACTGGAACTCCATGGGAATACCCGTCACAACGCCGAGCGTGAAGTTGATGCCGAAGACCTTGGTCCAGAAACGCGCCGCCCGGTCGTACGACTCATCCCCGGTGCGCAGCGCCATGGTCTTCCAAAGGAAGATCAGCAGCGCCAGGCCCATCGTCAACTGCGGAAACAGGTAGTGGTAAGTAATGGTGAAAGCGAAGTGGAGTCGGTGGAGTAGGAGGGCGGAGTCCATGGTTGGTGAATGCTAGCACTTGACCTGCCAACGATCGCGGCGCCGACCGCATGGCGTTCCCGTTGGCTACGACCCATTCGCAGGCCGGTGCTTGGGGCATTTCGCCCACGCTCCCGGAAAGGAACCCTGCCCGCGGCGGGTCAGGCTTGGGATTCGAAACGCGCCAGCTCGGCCCGGCTTTCTTGCAGCTCCTCGCGTGGCAGGTTCCCCGCTTCGAGCTCCGAGTCGCTTTTGGCGGCCAGCCGCTCGTAGAATTGCCGTCCTGTTTCTAGCCAGGCGCCGTTGGCGGCGGTTTCGAGCGTTTCGAACAGCAGGTCTTCGGCCTTCGAGTATTTCCCTGCCGCTTCGTAGAAGCGGAAAAGATTTTCGCGGGTGGCGGCGGGCAATTCGTAATCGCCCAGGTTGGCCGCCAGCAACTCGACGTCGGAGTAGTACTCCGCGTAGGTGCTCTCCTGCTTCTTATCGAATACCTCGAGAAAGAGCGCCAGCGCCTTCACGGTGCGGATCAGCGCGTTTTTCGGTTGCCCGACGGCCCAGTTGATGTCGGCTCGCTCCTTGAGCAGCTTGGCGAGCACCACGGCGCGCTCGACCGCCAGCAGCCCGCTGCGGAACATGCCGAGCAGATCCTGATCGGTCACTCCTTTGACGAAGCGCGGCGAGAGTCCCAAATTCGTGCGCACTGTCTCGTTGATCTCGTCAACGGCCTCTTTGTAGCGTTCTTGTTTCTTGAGTTCGGCGATGCGCGGCAGCACATCGGCCATGCGCTGGGCGAGAATGCTGCTTTGGTACCGGCGAATCATTTGGTTTCTTAGCCGCCTCTAGGGAAGCTCGTCCGCGGCGCAACGAATCCCGACACTGACGTTGCGCGTGTCCGGAGCGCTTCGAAGCCGCGTCGAGATGCGCAGCACCGCCGGATTGAGAAACCCCGCGCCTCCGCGCGCCACTCGCAGACGTCCGCGCCGCGGCCCTTCCGGATCAGCCGGCGGAGATGCGGCGTAGTAGTCCTCGGAAAACCAGTCGGCAACCCACTCGTAGACGTTGCCGGCCATATCGTAGACTCCGAAAGCATTCGGTGGAAAGCTGCCAACCGGGGCAGTGTATTGCCAGGAATCGTCGCCGCCGGTACGCCAAAAATTCGCCTGGTCGTGAGTGCGATCGTTGCCCCACGGATACTTGAGCCCATCGACGCCGCCCCTGGCCGCGTATTCCCATTCCGCCTCAGTCGGCAGCCGTCCGCCCGACCAAGAACAGAATCCGGCGGCCTCGTCCCAGGTGACCTTCACCATGGGGTGGTTTTTTTTCCGCCAGCCGTCGTTGTAACCGGGCATGGCGCCGCTGCCGGGCTCTTCCGGCATCGCCGCGCCGGTTGCCGCCGTGTATTTTTCGTAGGCCTGAACAGGAACTTCGGTGCGGCAGATCCAGAACCCACGGCTCATCTTGACGGCATGAGCCGGCCGCTCCTCGGGGTAGCAGTCATCGTCGCCCGGCACGCAGCCCATTTCGAACTCCCCAGGCGGGACCCAGACGTACTCGAGGCCGTCCTTGGTATTCACGCGGATCATTTCCGACGAGAGACCCTCGGGGGCCGGCGGCCGCAACCGCAGATCGATCAGCCTCCGGCGCGTGATGGAGGGACGCTCCTCGCACTGATCAAGTGCCCGGTCCTGGCAGTACTTCACGTTCCAGGTCATCTCGTTGTTCATCAGCGCCGCCAGAAGCTTGCCGCTGGCGGGATCGATGCGCGAACTGATCCACGACTTCTCACAGCCCCACGCGGCGAGAAATCCATCGCCCTGCCGCCGAACGAACTGCAGATTGTTCGGAATGCCGTTGCAGACAGGCGTTTCCATCCACGGACGGTGCATTTCAAGCGCGCCAACCGCTGGAGGCAGGAAATCGGTCTGGTACACGACTTCCCCCGACGCGATCGAGACCAGGCTCAAGCGGGCTTCGGTGCGGCTCTGCCCCACTAAAAACTGATCGCCATCCGCCCAGTCGTTGCTGACCAGATCGGGCCGCACCATACTCTCGCCCACTTGGTGGATGTTCGCGATGCCCACCGACGGACTGACGGCAAAATAGAAGGCGTACAGATCGGTGACCATTTCGAGCATGACGGGGTCGCCCTTGAGGTCGAAGAGGCTCAGATCGCCTTCCGGGTGCAGCGATATCTCATAGACAGGCACTTCCAGAGCCATCGGAGTCAGATCGCCGGCGACGGATTCAGTCAGGCGAACCCAGCGGACTCGCTCAGTGGGAATGCCGTCGCGAACGAATACGCGATGCTCGGAGACGCCGATCAACTCGGAGCCGCTGGCTGTTTCGCGGACCCGAACCTCGTATCCGTAGACTTCGCCGGGGGTGTATTGGCGGACGTAGGTAAGACCTCTCTGCGCGGGACCGGGAGGTGCGGTAGTTTGCGGAAACGCCGTGCTCATGAAGAGTGCGGCAGCGATCCACGTGCCTGGGGTCCAGGTGCGCACGACGCCTTGCTCCGAGTCTAGCCCGAAAAAAACCTGTACTGACCGGGGACGAATACCGCGCGATGTAGCGCGTTGGTTTCAAAAAGCCGTCGGTCGAGTGGCTGTCCCCCGCCCGGCTATCCGCCCTTTACCTCGCGATGCTAGATCACGGGGGATACTAGATCACGCCGCGGCGCCCGCCGCTGCCGGCGAATCGCGGATCGGAGAAGTCGCGGCGGTCGCGCTGGAACATGCGCCAGCCGTCATACACGATGTTGCCGACGTAGTAGGCGTCGCGGTTGAGATTGTGGCCGCTGGGCAGCTCTTCTTGCCGCGTGGGGTGGCTCAACTGCGGGTACATCACGAAGTCGAGATAGGTGAAGGCACGAAAGTAGGTGCCCTGGAAGGCCAACTCGGAAAGCACGTCGGGACAAGGCCGGCGCATCACGACCGCGGCCTCTTCGGCCGTCGGGTCCGCGGGCAATTCGGCGATCGCCGCCTTCAACGCGCGAATCTCTTCGTCGACGATCTGCCTTCCGGAGTTTTTCCAGAGCCGGTTGCGCCGCATGAACGCGCGAAGGCGCTGGAACCCGACAGCAGTGACGATCAGAGCGACGAACGGAAGAAGGAATTTTTGGGCGAAGCCCGCCGACGACCACTGGGGTACGCTGGCGGCGAGCCAGATCGCGAACAGCGCCAGTCCGGCAACGGTCGCGGCCACGCCAAGCCAAAGATTTTTTCCGATCACGTACCGCCCGTGGAAAGCTTGCAAGCCGTCAACGGCAGCCGCCAGCGCATGCTTGGCGTGCGCGGCAGCATACACCGACTGATCCCAACCGTGGTGGGCCATCGAGGGCGGATAGTACAGAACGAAGAGTTTTTCTGTGGGGACCTCTTCGCCGGAAAAGCAGCAGGTCATTGTTGTAGGCGTGATGTACGCTGGAAAACCATTTTAGAGGATATCACAGCGCCTCACGGCCGGCGGAAATCGATCGCGGAGCCCCAGGAACATCCTGATTCTAAGGAATTTATCAATTGCAGCCAATCCCCCAGAAACATGCAACGACGGCGGGTGCGTGCTGGAGCGCCTTTCCAGCCGGGCCGGACTGGGGGTTGTGAACCCACGGCAAGCTGTGGCACGATGGCGGCGGCCTGCCTAGGAGAGATCCTCATCATGCGTGGAATTTTGCTGCTGATTTTCCTGTCGGCTGCGCCTTTAGCGGCAAGCGGCCCCGTAATTTCGGCTGAACGCGGAATGCCTCCGCCGGCGTGGGCGTTGGCCGAACGCGAGCTGCTGCGGGCCGCCTCCCTGGGCGCGGAAGCCTTTTACGGCAAGTATGTCGATGAACAGGGTTTCCTGCGCTGCGTCGAGCGCTGGGGCGGCAACGATGGCGCCGACGACGCCATGGAGAATTTCTCGAGTTGGACCCTGCTTTACGCTCTGGGCGCGGATGAGTCTGTGCTCGATCTCTACAAGAAGGCCTGGGAGGGGCACCTGCGCCAGTACACGCAAGCCCGCGTGCCCGGGATCGAAATGGCCGAGAACGGCATGTACCATCGCGAGTTCGTTACGTCGTTCGACTGGGAGCATACCGGCGAAGCGCTGGCGGCGTTTCACCTCTACGCGCTCTGCCGGCCGAATGACCACGAATACCGCAAGCGCGTGCAGCGGTTCGCCGGCTTCTATACCGGCGAGGACCCCGCCGTGGACAACTACGACCGCCAGCACAAGATCATCAAGAGCCTTCACAACGGCAGCCGCGGCGCCAAGCTGACGCCCGCCACCGAACAGGACTGGGGCGGATGGCCGGTCGAAGGCCGCCCGGAGCGGCTGACACGATATAGCACAGCTTCGAACATCCGCGGCGATCATCCGCTCAATCTTGCGGCAACGACTCTGGCCATGAACGCTTACATGCTGACGGGCGAGGCCAAGTATCGCGACTGGCTGCTCGAGTATGCCGGGGCTTGGCGCGGCCGCGTGATGGAGAGCGGCGGCAATATTCCGACCAACATCGGCCTCGATGGCAAAATCGGCAGCGACTGGGGCGGCAAATGGTGGGGTGGCGTTTTTGGCTGGAATTTCTGGCCCCAGGAGTCGGGTCGCAACTACTTCATCCGCGGGCCGCGTATCGCCTTTGGAGCCGCCCTGATGCTGACCGCGGACCGCTCGTTTGCCGAGCCGCTGCGCCGCCAGATGGCGAATCTCTACGCGGCCCACAAGCAGGAGAATGGCCGTATTCTGCTGCCCAACAAACACGGCGACCAGGGCTGGTACGGCTACACGCGCAACCAGCACTTCGACGTGCAGCGCGATCTCTACCTTTGGTCGATGGACGTGGCCGATTTGACTTGGCTGAAAGATGATCCCTGGATCTCCTATTTGGGTGGCCGCAATGAGGGCTATCCGCTCCAAGCCTTTCAGGAGGAACTGGGGGCGGTGCGTCGAAGGGTCGATGGCCTGCGGCGCGATGAACTACCGGCCGATCAGCGCGCGTCCGACCATTCGCAGCGATTCAACCCGGCGCAGACCGAGGCGCTGGTGAATCTGACGCTAGGGGGCAACCATCCCGGAACATCAGGAAACATTCTGCACAGTCGCGTGCGCTATTTCGATCCGGAACGGCGGCGCGCGGGTTTGCCGGAAGATGTAGCGGCGCTAGTGGAGCGCATTTCCCCCGCCGGGATCACGTTGACCCTGGTCAACGTTGGGCAAGTCGAACCGCGCACGGTGGTGGTTCAAGCAGGGGCCTACGCAGAGCACCGCTTTGGGTCGGTGCGCTCCAACGGGCGGGCTGTCGAAGTAAACGGCCAGGTTTTTCAAGTGAAGTTGGCTCCCGGCGCGGGCGAGACCTTCGAGATCGGCATGGAGCTGTTCGCCAAGCAGCCCGCTGCCGGTTTTCCTTGGGAGTAATAAGCCGACGTGCGGCGGTATTGCCTGCCCTGGTCCGCGACATGGGCGCAACGTGTTGCAGAGTTACAAATTCGCTAGCCAGCGAGAAGCTCGGCGATAGCCAGGTAGGTCGTCACAATCGAGAAAGCCAGGGCGGCCACGAGACCGGCGTTCATTTTTGTTCCGGCGCGGTCTTTTCCCATGATCTTTTGCGAGTTGATGAGGAATAGGATCGGGACGACTACCGCCGGAAGGATGCAGGCCTGGAAGGCTTGCGAGAAAACCATCAGGGCCGGCGGGCGCTGGCTTAGCAGTTGGCTTCCGAAGGCGAACACGATGCCCACCAGGCCGAGAATTCGAAACAGCGGGGTACGGATGTCCCGCGGGCGGCCGGTGTAGTCGCAGATGAGCCACGGCGCGATGAGGATGATCGGGAAGGCGCTCGATAGGCCCGCTCCGGTCACTCCGAGAATCAATACCAGCGCGGCGAACTTGCCCCCGATCGGCTCGAACAGCCGCACCATCTCGACGGTGTTGTCGAGCTTGAGACCCATGACGTGGAGCGTTCCGGCGGCGACGGCCATGATGGCTCCGCTCAGCACCAGCATCATGGCGGCAGAGACCAGGGCGTCGCGCTTCTCTTGCTCCAGGTCGCCGGCCGTCCAGCCTTTTTCGCTGACTACGATGCTTCGCATGATGAAGACGGCGGCCGAGCAGGTGGTGCCCGCGATCGCGGCCACGAGGCCGAACGCTCCGGGCACGTTCGGGATGCTCGGCAGCAGTCCCTCGAAGATCACCGCTGCGTCCGGCTTGAGCAGCATCAACACGAGCAGAAAGCACACCGCCATCAGAGCCACCAGCGCGGTGAGGATCGTTTCGAAGAATTTGTATCTGCCGTACCAGAGCAGCAGGCCGATCCCGGCCGTGCAGGCGAGGATCATCCAGAACGGGTCGATGCCTTCGCCGCCTAGCAGCAGCCGCGATGCCTCCTGCAGCAGGTCGCCGACGATTCCCATGATGCCGATCAGGGCGAGCAGTTCGCCGAGAATCAGGGCGACCATGATGTAGATCGCGAGCACGGCGCCGAAGCGAAAGTGGGAGCGGAAGTTGGCGAGCGCGGTTTGCCCGGTGACGAGCGTGACG
>JBBDWJ010000091.1:0-6782 GCA_040902925.1 Bryobacterales bacterium
GGTTTTAGCCGCCATCTGAAAATGACCAATTCTGCCACGGGCTGCTAGGGTCGAAGGAAAAGGGCGATTTCCGAAAGGTAGGCACTACACCTTTCTATAACCGCTCAAAACTGCTAACCACGAGCAAGAAGCTCGCCGAGGCGGCCCCCGTGCCTTTGCAGACGCCGGTGTTGGGGCCGGTTTCTTTTTAAAGTGCTACTCTGAGGCGTTTACGATCGCGCTTCTCGCGCCCCGTTCAATTCCCTGAGGCAGGATTTCCAGACAGCATGAGAGTGGAGCCCCGTCTTTCGCGCGGTCTGCGCGACCTTCTACCCGAGCAGATGCTGGCTCGCCAGCGGATGGTCGACACCATTCGCGGCGTCTACGAACTGTATGGGTTTTCGCCGCTTGAAACGCCCGCCGTCGAGTATCTCGACGTGCTCTCCGGGTCCGCCGGTGAGGAGGCGCAGCGGTCGATTTTTCGTGTTTCGAACCCCGAGGAGGAAGCGCTTGGCCTGCGGTTTGATTTGACGGTGCCGCTGTCGCGCGTTGTTTCCCAGTATCAGCAGGAGCTTGTGCTGCCGTTCCGGCGGTACCAGGTGTCTTCGGTGTGGCGCGCTGACAAGCCCGAGGCGGGGCGCTTTCGCGAATTCATGCAGTTTGACCTTGACTCGGTCGGCGCGCCTTCGGAGGTCGCCGACACCGAGGTCATGGCGGCGATGTGCGACACGCTCGAAGCGCTCGCAGTCGGCCCCTACCGGGTGCGTTTCTCGAGCCGCAAAATCCTCAATCTGATGCTGAAGTACTGCGCGATCGCCGACGAGCAGGGCGCCGATGTGTTCCGCGTGCTCGATAAGCTCGACAAGATCGGTTTTGCGAAGGTGCGGCTCGAATTGACCGCCGGGTATACCGACGAGTCAGGCGACCAGATTCGCGGTGTGGGCCTGGGCCACGATCAAGTCGACAAGATCGAGCAGTTTCTGGCGATCAGCGGCGCGCGCAGTGCGGTTCTCGATCAGCTTGATGCGCTATTCGCCGGCATCGAGGGCGCCGCGGAGGAGCTGGCCGTCGTCCGGCGGATCTCTTCGCAACTCGACGCGCTCGGTTACCACAGCGACCGTGTGTCTCTCGACGTCAGCATCGCGCGGGGTCTCGCCTATTACACCGGGCCGGTGTTTGAGGCGAACCTGCTCGACGCGCCCGAGTTCGGCTCCGTGTTTGGCGGCGGCCGCTACGACGACCTAGTGAAGCGGTTTACGGGGCAGAGCATTCCCGCCACCGGTGCTTCGATCGGCGTCGACCGCCTGCTTGCCGCTCTTCTGAAACTCAACCGCATCGCCGTCCGCAAAACCACGACGCAGGTGCTGGTGACCACCATGGACGGGAATCTGATGGAAGAGTATTTGAAAATCACCTACGAGCTGCGCCGCGCCGGCATTCGCACCGAGATCCACGTCGGCCAGCCCAAACGTTTGGGGAAGCAGATCCAACGCGCCGACCGCCTCGACATTCCTTATATCGTCATCATGGGCTCGGACGAAGCCGCCCGCGGCGTGGTCACAGTGAAGGAAATGGCCGAGGGCCGCGAGAAGGCCGTCGAAGTAGCAGGTCATGACGAGTGGAAGTCGGCGCGGTTCGGCCAGCAGGAAGTGCCTCGCGTTGAGCTCGTCAAGACGCTGCAAGGGCTGCTCTGTTAGGGAATCCGCGCGCCGGGAAGCGCTGTTGTTCCCCTTCCTTGGGGCCTCGGATACCCATTTGCAACAAAGTACCGGTACCTGAATTTGGGCTCCTCAACCTCTGGGCAAGGGCCAAAAACCGGCTCTGAGCGTCCGCCGCTGAGGCCCTGGAATTGGTGGACGAACTAGAGGATCGTTGGACCTTCGCTGGCCAATCCCACGGCCCTCTGACTCCCCAATGACATACGACTTCGCTCACCCGAGGCGTAGTGGCAGCCAACCTCTAACCAGGGGTTTCTAACAATGCCAGCCCGCTGGGTGATTTCGTAATGGACGGCGAGTTTGCCCCAAGCTTCGGAGAGCGATCGAACCGGGGCGCCGGTCGCAAGCCCAAAAAACCCGTGGATCTCCCCTGACTGCCGACCCGCCACCCTACGGTCGAACATCGCCGCAAGTGGGGTAAATCACCTGCCGAGAGTAGTGAACGTGACGGAAGGCCGTCAAAGGGCCGTGATACAATCAGAAAATGCCCGGCTTCGATCGGGAGAGAATCTTTTGAAGAAATCCTCAGCTCTAGTACTGATAATACTCTCTCTCTCCCTGGCGGGCGTTTCGTTCGGCCAAACGGTCGAATCTCCGCCAGCAGAGAACCCCGTCGAGGCGGCGCCCGGCGGCGAAACCGTCGAGCAGCCAACCACACCGGCCCAAGATCCCGCCGCGGCTCCGGATCCTAATTCGCCATCGATGATCACCATGCCCGGCCTGTCGGACATGAAGAGCGGCGCGCATCTCGACCCCGGGTCTCAACAGCAGGCCAGCGGCTCTACCAGCACGCTTCCCGATTATCGAATTGGTTCTGGAGACGTCCTCCGCATCAGTGTGTGGCGGGAAGCGGAAGTGTCCGTTGACGGCGTGGCCGTCCGCTCCGACGGAAAGATCTCGTTGCCGCTGATCCGGGAGGTGTATGCCTTAGGGCTTATGCCTATCGAATTGGAAACCGTGCTGACCCGTGAGTTCGCCAAGCTCATCAACAATCCGGTCGTCACCGTAATCGTCAAGGAGATCAATAGCCAGAAGGTGTATTTGATGGGCGGCGTCGTCCGGCCGGGTTCGCTGCTGCTGCGAACTCCCATGACTATTCTGCAGGTACTGGCCGAAGCGGGTGGGTTGACCGATTTCGCAAAAAAGAAGAAAATCTATATCATTCGAAAAGAAGGCGGCCAGGAGTCACGGATTCAGTTCAACTACGAGGCGGTCCTGAAAGGGGACAACCCCGAGCAGAACATCCCGGTTCGCCCGGGTGATACGATCGTGGTTCCCGAATAAGCGTACCGCCACTTACCTGTCAGGATCCCCCCCGTCGCGCCAACGTGGAAGCGTGCCGGCGCCAGACAGCAGCCGAGGCCACCGGGGTTTCGGTATGTCCCTCGATTGAGGAAGGAGCGCGCCGCAAGTGAACATTCTTGGCCTTTCCGCGTATTACCATGACTCCGCTGCCTGCCTCGTCCACGATGGGGACATTCTAGCCGCCGCTCAAGAAGAACGCTTCAGCCGCAAAAAGCACGACCACCGCTTTCCGTCGCATGCCGTCGACTACTGCCTGCGCGAAGCGGGCATCCGGCCCGCCGATCTCGATTACGTCGTGTTCTACGACAAGCCCCTGCAAAAGTTCGAGCGGCTGCTGGAAACCTATCTCGACTACGCGCCGGCGGGGATACGCTCGTTCTTGCAGGCGATGCCACTGTGGCTCAAGGAAAAGCTCTGGATGCGCGACCAGATCGCGCGGGAGTGCGCCTTTGAAGGCGAAGTGCTGTTCACCGAGCATCACGAGTCGCACGCCGCCAGCGCGTTCTTCCCGTCGCCGTTTGAGTCGGCCGCCATTCTGACCATCGATGGCGTGGGCGAATGGGCGACGAGCAGCTACGGCTATGGGCGCGGCAACGAAGTACACCTGCAGGCCGAAACACATTTTCCGCACTCGCTTGGCTTGCTCTATTCCGCGTTCACCTATTACACCGGCTTCAAGGTCAACTCGGGCGAGTACAAGCTGATGGGCCTGGCCCCCTACGGCGAGCCGAAGTACGTTCAGAAAATTCTCGACGAGCTGATCGACCTGCGCGAAGACGGCTCGTTGCGCCTTAATATGAAGTACTTCAATTACGCGCAGGGGCTGACGATGACGAACCGCGCCTTCGACCAGCTCTTTGGCGGCCCGCCCCGCAAGCCCGAAACGCGCCTCTCGCAGCGCGAGATGGACCTGGCGCGATCGGTGCAGGAAGTCACCGAACTGGGCATGTTGCGCATGGCGCGGCATGTCTACAAAGAGACCGCCGAGAAAAACCTCTGCCTGGCCGGCGGCGTGGCGCTCAATTGCGTTGGTAACGGCCGCCTGCTGCGCGAAGGGCCGTTTGAAAAGATTTGGATTCAGCCGGCGGCCGGCGACGCGGGCGGCGCGCTCGGAGCGGCGCTTTCGGTCTGGTATCAGTATCTGGGCAACGGCCGCAGCGTCGAAAAATTATGCGGCGGCCACAGCGACGGCATGAAGGCTTCGTATCTCGGCCCGTCGTTCTCCGCCGAAGAGATTCAGTCGGCGCTGGACGCTCACCGCGCCACCTACCAGCGGCTGGAACGTAGCGAGATGATTCGCGAGGCGGCCAGGAATCTGGCCGACGGAAAAGTTGTCGGCTGGTTTCAGGGCCGCATGGAGTTTGGCCCGCGCGCCTTGGGAGCGCGCAGCATCCTGGGCGATCCGCGATCGACCAAGATGCAGGCGATGATGAACCTCAAGATCAAGTTCCGCGAAAGCTTTCGTCCGTTCGCTCCCGCCGTGCTGCGCGAGGCCGTTTCGGACTATTTCGAAATGGATTGCGACTCGCCCTACATGCTGCTGGTCGCGCCGGTTCGCGAAGACATCCGCATCGCCATGTCGGAGCAGCAGAAAAATCTCTTCGGCATCGAAAAGCTCAACGTGCCGCGCTCGACGCTGCCCGCCATCACGCACGTCGATTACTCGGCGCGCGTCCAGACGGTGCGGCCCGGTGAAAATGGCGCTTACTACGATCTGATCGCGGAGTTCGGCCGTCTGACCGGCTGCCCGGTCGTCGTCAACACTTCCTTCAACGTGCGCGGCGAGCCGATTGTGTGTACTCCCGACGACGCATTCCGCTGCTTCATGCGGACCGAGATGGACGTTTTGGTTCTCGAAGACCACGTGCTCTACAAGAACGACCAAGGCAAGTTCGTCGACGACATCGAGTGGCAGAAGGAGTTCCAGCTTGATTGACGGCATGCACAGAACAACGGAACAGGCACGCAAGTCGGCCTTGACGGTGGCAGCCGTGCTGCTGCTCTTCGCGGCCTGGAACGTTTACCGCGGCCGCCCCGCCGTCTACTTTACGCTTGGCGGCATCGCCTTCACGCTCGCTTTGATCGGGTGGCTATGGCCCGGCGGCGCCAGGATCTTCGACCGCTCGTGGATGTTTGCCGCCGGTGTGCTCGGCTATATCAATAGCCGCATTCTGCTTTCGATCATGTTCTACGGCGTCATGGCGCCTTACGGATTTGTCATGCGGCTGTTCGGGCGCAACCCGTTGAACCGGCGCGGGCCCAATGCCGGGACTTACTGGATCCCGAGGAAAAAGACTCGACAATTGCCGGCAGGATTTGAACGGCAGTTTTGACGGGCGGCGCTCCGCCGGCACAGCCGCATACTGCCAGGATAGAAGTATGGTGAAGTTGCAGCGAGCGGCGAACGGTCCGGTTTGCCAATAGGCTCGGGCCATTCGATGGCGCAGAAGGGAAGGAAAGAGTCATGGCGAAGATGTCGCTGGTGAAAGAATTCACCCTGTTCCTGAAAGAGAATAAGAAGCTTTGGATGCTGCCCATCGTCATTACGCTGGTGCTGCTGGGCGCGCTGCTTGTGTTCGCGCAAAGCTCAGCGCTGGCTCCGTTCATCTACACGGTTTTCTAGAACGCCACGCCACGCCGCGGCCGGCTCGAAAGCCGGCCACTCCCGTTAGGTTTTAAGCCGCGTTTCCGGCCCCAGGCGTTAACCGGCCTGGTATTTTTCCTAGTGCCTCATGACGCCGGCGGGCGGCGCCGGAGTCAATACTACTTTTTTTCCAAAATCGAAACAGCTCGCCGCGCAGTTCTGCCGGAAGCATCTACGTTCGCGCGAAAACGGGCTGTTTTCATGTTTTCTGTTCGGATTTACGAACAGGCAGGACCGGCGCGGCTTGCAGAGGTCTTCTGTGCGGCGGGCATAAGCCCCATTGCGTCTTGACGGCAGGGTTGTATTACTAGTACAAACGAAACGCTGAGGTGTTGTTTTTAACAACAGTCAGGGCTCCCATCAGCGCCTCCCGGATTATCCTACGCCGGGAGGTAGGAATTCCTGCCCGTTCGAGCCCTGCCCCTCCTGAAAGAAGTACCACCCGCGATGAATACCCGAATGCCCATCGTTTTGGTCGCCGAAGATGCCGTGGCCGACCGATTGCTGCTACAGGAAGCGTTCCTCAGAGCCGGTAATCCAACAGATTTGAGACTGGTAAACGACGGCCAGGAACTGCTGGCGTATCTGCACCGTCTCGAGCCCTGGACCACGGCGCGTCTACCGGACCTGATTCTGCTGGATCTCAAGATGCCCGGCATGGACGGCTTCGATGCTTTGATGCACATCAAAAGCGATGCGGAGTTGAAGCGCATCCCGGTCATCGTGCTGACGGCGTCCAAAGATGAGTTGGATGTCGCCAAGGCGTACGCCTACGGCGCGAACACCTACGTCCCGAAGCCTGATTCGTTGGATGAGTTGGCGGGCGTCATCGAAGTTCTGTGCCGGTTCTGGTTCCGCACCTGCGCGCTGCCGGATACTTCCACGGTCTAGCGTGCCGCGAGGCGTGGGCTCGGACGCGTTGTTGACTGAGACGGAGCGCGTCCTTGCCGGCGCGTGGACCAATCGCGCGCAGTTTCGGCCAGGATGGTGAAGGCATGCCCGCTCAGTCAGGTGGTCGAAAGTGAATGGAGCGCAAGGAAGCTCCAGTTCAACAAAGGGAAGCAGTAAGTGATGGAGGAGTGGTTGGAGTGCACCCCAAAAATGAGACACGAAGTTAAGGGGCTAAATACATTGAA
>JBBDWJ010000092.1:0-6726 GCA_040902925.1 Bryobacterales bacterium
ACCGCCACAAAAAAACAACCCAGATCGTCACCCACATCTATGTCGCGCACCCGTTTAAGACCCAACGGCCCTGTCTGCGTTTAAAACAAATTATGATGGATCTGTTTGGATTGATGGAAGAGCCTTCGTCAAGCTGATGCAAACATCAGCGCCGCTGGATGGAATCATCCTGTTTACCCCTCGCTCGGGACGGTCAAAAAACGCAGTCCTCTCCTAAGGGAAACCACCTAACTAGCTGAAAGCAAGGACCTGGCCCGCAGCCCGCGCTTGGACCAGCTTGCAGGCTTTGGTTTGGCAACCTCCTTGCGGCACGAGTACCACTTCGCGGCTCGTCTCCGCGGGTTGGCAGGGAGTGGTGTGGATGCCCAAAGGTGCTGATAAGTTTGAACTTACCCTTAGCCTTCAAGAGGTTGTGGCGCTGTTCATCGTGATGGTGGCTCTGTTCACGGGGCTGCTTTTTTTCGGATACCGGGTGGGCAACGCGCACAACAAAAGCGCGGTCGATCGGCCAGCGACCCCCGTCGCGCCGGCTCAGGAGACCCCGGGAAGGAAGGAAATGCCGGCAGGGGTGGAACTCGAGCCCGAGATTCGGCTTGAGAACGTGGCGCCCGAAAAACTCGACGACCTCCACCCGGCGCCTGCCCGCATGGATTCTCCCGGCGCAAACAGCAGCCGCCCGCTCGCGCAGCTAGCCGGCGAGGGCGTGGAGCGCCCCTGCAAAGCAGATCATTACTGGTCGTTCTTAAGGGCGGCGGTACCGTCGAAACACCGCTTTTTCGAGCGGTTGGCGGATTGGGCCGGCGTCCCGCCCGCCGGCGACGAGCAGCAACCAACGCTGCAATCGAGCGCCGAATCCGAAGCCGGCAGCTTCGTGAGCGAGTCTGCCTTCTCGCAGAACTCCAGCCACGATTCAGAAGCGCCGGGTTGCGGCCCGCCTGTTTCGCACCGCGGCGAGCGCTCGGTCGCTTGCTGAAACTAGCCGCCGGCACCTCGAGTCGAGCGGTCACGCCGCCCTCAGGCAGCACGTTGATAAACAGAAACCAACAGCAAACGCAGACTGGTTCTATTGATCTGCGTTTATCTGTGTTTGACCGCGTTCCTCCGCGGCTACGAACCTCTTCCGCGGTCCGCTAGAGAACCGATTCACTCCAGCCTTCGATGACTCCCTTGAGATGGCTCATGAACTTGTCGGCGATCGCGCCGTCGATGACGCGGTGGTCAAAGCTGAGCGTGACGTAGGAGATCGAGCGGATCGCTATGGCGTCGTCGATCACCACTGGCGCCTTGTGTATTGCGCCGAGGCCTAGAATCGCCGCTTGCGGCTGGTTGATCGCCGGAGTCGCAAACAGGCTGCCGAAGCTGCCGTAGTTCGAGACCGAGAACGTGCCCTGCTGGATGTCATCGGGCTTGAGCTGCTTCTTACGGGCCCGCTCGGCCAGGTCGTTGACCGCGCGCTGCAGCCCCAGAATGCTCTTTTCGTCGGCCTGGCGAATGACCGGAACGATCAGCCCCCAGTCGAGCGCGACCGCGATACCGAGGTTGATATCACGGTGAAAGATGACGTCGGTGCCGTCGAGAGACGCATTGACCGTCGGAAACGCCTTCAACGCGGCGGCGGCCGCCCGCAGGAAGAACGGCAGGAAAGTGAGCTTGACGCCGTTCTGTTCGAGGAACTTATCTTTCGCCTTCGCTCGTATGTCGGCGATTTTGGTGGCGTCCACTTGGTGGACGGTCGACACATGCGGCGCCAACCTCTTGGTCAGCACCATGTGCTCGGCGATTCTCTGCCGCATCGTGCTCAGCGGCTCGACGCTGTAGTCGCCGAAGCGGGCTTCCGGCGCGGGGCGGAATGCCGCGAATACGTCGGAGACCACCTTGCCGGTGGAGCCAGACGGAGCCGCGGCTGCCGTTTTTGCCGCTTGGGGCTTCTCTTCGCGGTGCTTGAGATAGGCCTCGACATCTTTCTTCGAGATCCGGCCGCCTTGGCCCGTGCCTTCGACCTGGCTGAGATCGATATCGTTCTCTTTAGCAAGCTTGCGCACCAGGGGCGAGGAGCGGATGCGGTCGCCGTTGGCCGAGGGCTCGGGCGAGGATTTCTTTTCCGTTTTTTCCGCCTTGGCCTCCCCGCCGCGATCGCGAGCGGGCTCCTCTTTAGCCGTTGCTTTGGCGGGGCTGCTTTCTTCTTTGGCGTCCGCCTTCGCGGGCTCCGGCTCGTTGTCTTCGTCCTTGTCTTCGTCCTTGCCGGAACCGTCGCCGATGCGGGCGACTTTGGTGTTGATGGCCACCGTCGCGCCTTCCTCGACGTAGATCTTTTCCAGAACGCCGGCGATGGGAGCGGGGACTTCCGAGTCGACTTTGTCGGTCGAGATCTCGAACAAGGGCTCGTCACGCTCGACCTTGTCGCCGACCTTCTTCATCCACTTGGTGATCGTCCCTTCGACGATGCTTTCGCCCATCTGGGGCATTAAAACTTCGCTCATGGCGTCTATTGCCTTTCGCTGATTGGGTTCGTTCGAACCCGATTCTGTTGCGCCGCCAGCGGCGTCATCGTGCGGCCGAAGACGCGGCCAAAATGCCGCGTAATCGCCTCCACCACGGCCTCTCGCGGCGGCGCCTCGCCCAGCAACCGCTCGATCGAAGTAACAGGCTTCGACAGCCCACAGGGCACGATGTAGTCGAAACGGCTGAGGTCCGTCGTGACGTTGAGCGCGAAGCCGTGGGAGGTCACCCATCGGCTCACGTGTACGCCTAGCGCCGCCAGCTTCGCTCCGCCAACCCATACGCCGGTCGAACCCGGCAGTCTCTCCGCGGCGATTCCGAATTCGCCCACCGCATCGATGAGCACTTGTTCGAGAACCCGCAGGTACGCGACAACATCGCGCTTCCATTCCTTCAAATCGAAAATCGGATAGCCGATCAATTGCCCCGGCCCGTGATAGGTGATGTCGCCGCCGCGGTCGGTCTCCCACAACGCGATGCCGGCTCGCTCGAGCTGCTGACGCGAGACCAGCAAATGCTGTTCTTTAGCGACGCGTCCCATCGTGATGACGTGAGGGTGCTCGGCGAATAGCAGACAATCGCCGGTCACGCCCTGTTTCCTCTCGGCGGCGAATTGGCGCTGGACGTCCCAGGCTGCTCCATACTCCATGTTGCCCAGGTCGACGTATTCGCACGTTGGCGCGGTGTCGCTGGCCGCCGGCGGGCGGTCCGCGAGGGGCGCAGTGGCTTCCAGAGCCGCTGTGGGTGACAACATCGACATCGATCTCAGTTTACGCCGGTTTCCGCTGACGCCGAGCACCCGGCTCAGGCGTTGAGCGTCAGGCCGTAGATGCCATTGAAGGCGTCCTGGATGGCCTCCGATAGCGTCGGGTGGGCATGAATCGTACGCATGACCGACTCGATGGTCGCCTCGCTCGACATCGCCACGACCGCTTCCGCAATCAGGTCGCAGGCGTTGGGGCCGATGATGTGAACACCGAGAATTTCTCCGTACTTCGCGTCCGCCACGACCTTGACGAACCCGCCATGATGGCCCAGAATGCTGGCCTTGCTGTTGGCCGCGAAGCTCAGCTTGCTGACTTTGACGTCGTAGCCCTTCTGGCGCGCGGCGGCTTCAGTGAGCCCCACCGAGCCGATCTGCGGCTCGCAATACGTCGCGCCCGGATTCTGCAAGTAATTGATCGGCTCGACCGGCTTGCCGGCGATGTGCGCAACCGCCACCAGGCCCTCCATCGACGCCGTGTGCGCCAACTGCGGCGTCCCCGCCACAATGTCGCCGATCGCATAGACGCCTGGTTCGGCCGTCTTCATGAACCCATCGACCGGGATGAAGCCGCGGTCCGCCTTGATGGCCGTGTTCTCCAAGCCGATTTTTTCGGTATTGGGTTTGCGGCCGACCGCCACCAACAGCTTCTCGGCCTTGAGCTGTTGTTTCTTGCCGTCGGAGCTGGTGAATTCGATGCTAACGCCGTCTTTGCCGTCGCTGACCTTTTCGACCTTGGCCCCGGTGTGCATCTGGATGCCGCGCTTGCGAAAGGCGCGGCTTAGCTCGGTCGAGACGTCCTCGTCCTCTAGTGGAACCGGCCGGGGCAACATTTCGAGAATCGTCACTTCGGCGCCAAAACTGCGATAGATCGATGCAAACTCAACGCCCACGGCCCCGGCGCCGATCACCGCCAGGGACTTGGGAACCGCGTCCATATCAAGAATCTCGATATTGGTCAGGATGCGCGCCGGATCGACCTTGAGGTCGGGCAGCATGCGCGCTTCCGAGCCGGTGGCCAGGATGACGTTCTTGACCGCGATGGTGCGCTTTTCCTTGCCGTCGGCAACCTCGATCTTGCCTTTGCCGAGCAGCTTGCCAAAGCCGGGGAGCCACTCGATCTTGTGCTTTTTAAAGAGCATCTCGATGCCGCGGGCGTGTTTGGCAACGATCTCGTTCTTACGCTTCTTCATCTTGGCGTAGTCGAACGAGAGCCCTTCGTAGAGGATGCCGAGGTCCGCCCCGTGCAGGGCGTTCTCATAAAGCTCGGCGAAGTGGAGGAAGGCCTTGGTGGGAATACAGCCTACATGCAGGCACGTCCCGCCGAGCTTGGCGTCTTTTTCAACGACCCCCACCTTGAGGCCATATTGGGCGGCGCGAATGGCGGCCACGTAGCCGCCGGGGCCGCTTCCGATCACTATGATGTCGTAGGACATAGCGGAATATTTCAGTGTATCAGAGCAGGTGCTTACAGCCGCTTTTTCGGCCTGCGAATCACCTTGGCCGCGAGCACCAGTATGTTGAGTTGGAAGTTCCTTGACCCATGCGAGGGAGCCCAGACGTGCAATCGCCTGCAAGCGATTCCTCGTCCCCGGCACAGGTGGCGGGTCGCGCGCGGCTGCGCGTCACCAGGCGCGTGGTGATCCTGGCCTACTGGCCTGTCACCCTACGGGAAAAACGGCATCAGCTTGCGCATCTCTTCGTCGCTGGGCTGCCGTCCGTACTCGGTGACCTCGAATGCTTCCGCGTGCTGTACCGAATCGGCTTTGGCTCCGTACCACTTGCGCAGCGAATCCTTCCACTCCGCCCGTACGCGCTGCGGGCGCGCCGTCTTGAGCCACTCGAGGCGCTTCTTGGGATCCTTCGGCACCTCGTTGAGGACGCCGGCGTGCCAGGCCAGCCACTCGTAGAACTGGCTGACGTGGGCGTCGAGCGCCGCGAACTTCTTGTCGATCACGTCGTCCAGCGAGATAACGATGTCCGGCCGAAACGGCTGCGGGCGCTGAAAACCGTCGTAGAAATAGAGGAATACGGGGTTCTTGCGCAGCGACGGTGTGTCGGTGACCAGGTTCGGCACGGTCACCATGTAAGCAGCGTCCTGCACCAGCACGCCTGTATAGCGGTGGTCGGGGTGATAGTCATTGGGCCGCGGCGAGAGCACGATGTCGGCCTTCCACTCGCGGATCTTGCGGATGATCTGCTCGCGCACGTTCACGGTCGGCGTCAGCTCGCCGTCGTGGTTGTCGAGCACGTCGTATTCAATCCCCAGCCGGCGGCCGGACTCTTTCGCCTCGGCTCGCCGCCGCATGGCCAGCATGCCGCCGCCCATCTCCTGGTGCCCGGCGTCACCGTTCGTCACCGAGACGAATTTCACAAGGTGGCCGGCCGCGGCGTATTTGGCGGCCAACCCGGCGGCGCGGATGTCGCAATCGTCGGGGTGCGCGCCAAAAGCGATCACCCGGATTTTTCCGTCGTCCTGCGCCAGCAACGGTAACGCCGCGGCAAGAGCAAAAACCATCAGTCGAAGCATGACTCTCCTCCCCCAACCGTGGTTGGGTTGCAACTCAAGGGCGGGGACCGCGGTTCGTGCCGACGCCGGATTGCTTTTGTCGTCGCTTCCCGGAGTTGTATGATTGGCAGGAGATGAGCGCGGAACCCGTTTCCAGTCCCCATTATAGGCGGTGTGGACAACGTCGCTTC
Organism: Bryobacterales bacterium; assembly: GCA_040902925.1. Lineage (GTDB taxonomy): Bacteria > Acidobacteriota > Terriglobia > Bryobacterales > UBA6623 > JBBDWJ01. The sequence goes on from JBBDWJ010000092.1 coordinate 5,963, forward strand.
GATCGCGGTGCGGGCCTCACGGAAAGATCGCGCGCGGTCGTTGTTTCGGGACGAAGGAAAAAGAGGCCAGGGCGAACCAGACGCGAAGCAAGCTGAAGAAGAGAGCAGGTTGAAAAAGCATTCGAATAGCAGGGATGGGCGGCCACTCCCAAAAGTGCCGCCCTATCCCGGTCAACCAAGCTGAGAGTGGCGAGCTTCAGCCAAGCAGGGATTCGACGGGGCTAGCACAGGAGGATGCATCCCATCGAGGTACAAAAGTGTAGCGTTGCAGCCGGCGGCGAACGTCATCGGGACGGCGGCCCAAAAGACTGCAACAGAACTCGAAGCTAAATTTCCCCATCGTTCGGCCCGAGATCCAATCCAGGGCTTCCTCGCGGCAGCGCCGCGGGCCGCTGCTGGCATCTTGGAGCGCCTGAATCAAAACGGCGCCGGCGAGCCTTTGCAACGCGCGGTCCGGGGGTGTCAATCGCTGGGGTGAGGATTTTGGTGTCGTCATCTGTATCTTCCCATCGGGTCTTTAAGTGCGACCTTTATGCATCCATGTTGACAATTTTTGAAGCCAATTAGAATGGAGCATTGGTACCGAACTTTTCTAAGTACGTGTCCCTAGCGCGCACAAAACCAAGGGTTTGCACCTGGGACCAAAATACTATGCGTCTGCCGCGTGCGGGTCAGATTCCGGGTTACGCTTAGAACTTTGATAGGGTAGGTAATACCTGACCTATGCGCGGCCGAGGGCCGGGGTGGAGGACCTGGACGCACTC
>JBBDWJ010000093.1:0-6696 GCA_040902925.1 Bryobacterales bacterium
GTACCCTTTGACGGGCGGCGGTCCGCTGCGCTCAGCAAGCTTGCTCCACTTTTTGGCGCGGCGGTTTCAGGTCCATTTGATCACGTTCGCCGAGGAAGATTCCGCCAATCCGGAACCGTTTCTGCCCAAGGGGCTGGTCGACCACATCACCACCGTCTATCTGCCCCATCATGACAAGCGAACCGTCTCGCGCATCTACCGCAATACGGGACGCCTGATTCGCGGCAAGCTGCCGCTAGACGACCGTTTCAGCGAAAGCCAAAGCTTGCGACGCATCGAGTTGGCGACCCGGGGCGAGCGCTACGACGTGGCCGTGATCGAGCATTTCTGGTGCGCTCGATACCTGGATTTGCTGCGTGCCCGCTCGCGGCGGGTCGTGTTGGATTTACACAATGTTGAGTCAGTCTTACACGAAGGCTGTTCGAGAACCGAGCCGTGGCCTCAAAGCATCGGGCATCGATTCTTTACGCGCACCGCGCGGCGGCTGGAGCGCGGCATTCTGGCGGAATTTGACTTGGTGCTGGTGACCTCGGAGGCCGATCGCCAAAGGGTGCTCGAACGCGCTCCGCGGGCTCGCGTCGCGGTTTACCCGAACGCTGTTCCGCTGAGCGAGGTGCCGCAGGTGGAGGAGGAAGAGATTATCGCTTTCTCCGGCAACCTGGAGTACCACCCTAACGTCAATGCTGTCAGGTATTTCCACAAGGATGTCTGGCCCCTGATCCGCGACGCCGCGCCCGCGCTGCGCTGGCGTTTGATCGGTAAAAACGAATCTGCGGTCCGCGACTTCGTCGCCGAAGACCCGCGCGTCGAGCTGACTGGACCGGTCAGTGACGCCGTCGAGGAGTTGGCCCGGGCGCGCCTGGTGGTGGTGCCCTTGCTGGCGGGCAGCGGCACGCGCGTCAAGATTCTCGAAGCCTGGGCGGCAGGCCGTTGCGTGGTCTCGACGCCGATCGGCGCCGAGGGCCTGCCCGCGCGTGACGGCGAGAACATTCGCATCGCCCAGGGCGCGGCCGAAATGGCCCAGGCGGTCCTTGAATTGCTTGGAGATACGGCCCAACGCGAGCGTCTAGGCCGCGCCGGACGCGCGACGTATGAGGCCGGATTTTGCTGGCCGGCCGCATGGAAAACGTTGGCGACTCCCTTTGATTCGTTGCTCTCGGTGACTCCGATGGCGGCGGCCATCTAGCGGTGAGGAAAGAGCACACCAGAATGCGGGTTGCAGTCGATGCTCACGCGATAGGCCAAAGGCTCACGGGCAACGAGGTCTACGTGCGCGCGTTGATTGGGCGCTATCCGCGTCTGGACAGCGACGCCGAGTTCATCACCTACATTGCCAGCCGCGAGGCGGTTGCGTGGGTCCCGCCCTCGATAAAGACGCGCTGGGTCTCGAAAAACCCGTTCGTGCGGCTCGGCGGGGAATTGAGCGCTAAGTTGCGGGTCGACCGCCCCGATCTGGTGCACGTGCAATACACGGCGCCGCTGTTCTGCCCAGTGCCGATTGTCGTGACGATTCACGACGTCAGTTACATGGAGCACCCCGAGTTTCTGCCCAGGCCGCGAGCGATCCAGCTTCAGCTTTCGACGCGCCACACTTTGAAGCGCGCGGCAAAGATCATCACGATCAGCGAGTTTTCGCGCCAGCATATCGCTCGCGTCTTCAACGTCGATCCGGATGCGATCGCGGTGACGCCGCTGGCCGCCCAGGAGTCCTTTCGGGTCATGAACCGGGATCTTGCGAAACGCGTGGTTCAAGAGAAGCTCGGCATCGACCGGCCCTATCTTCTGCATGTCGGCGACCTGCATCCGCGCAAGAACCAGATCGGGTTGATTCAAGCATTCCGCGAGCTGCTGGCGGCCCATCCGAACCTGCCGCATATGCTCGTGCTGGCCGGGAAGAACACCTGGTTTACGCCGAAAGTCCTCGACCAGGTGCGCAAGTCGGGTTTGGAGCAGCGTATCGTGCTGCCCGGTTTTGTGGACGACGACTTTCTGCCGGCTCTCTACAACGCCGCCGATTTGTTTGTGTTTCCGTCGTTTTACGAGGGCTTCGGCCTGCCGGTCGTCGAAGCGATGGCTTGCGGGCGCCCGATTGTCTGTTCGAGCGCTACGGCATTGCCCGAGGTGGTCGACGGCGCGGGACTGTTCTTCGATCCCCACAGCATTGGCGAGCAAACGCGCGCGCTGCGCGATATTCTGCTCGACCCCGAACTCTCCAGCCGCATGGAACGCAAAAGCCTCCAGAGGGCTGCCTTCTATGACTGGCGCGAAACCGCACGCCAGACGCTGGACGTCTATCACCAGGTAGCAGAAGGCCGCGCGCACCAGCAGACGCGCAAGGAACTGGTAGCTCCGTGATCGCATACCCACGCTCAAAAGCCCAAAACAATCCTCTCGCGGTGCGGCGCCTGGCCATTGGGCCGCGGTGGTTCCTGCTGGCGGTCTGCCTGCTGGCTCCAGCGGTGTGGGCCACCGACGCCGTACCCTTCGCGTCGGGAGAAACACTCGTCTACGAAGTCACCTGGCCAAGCGGACTCAGCTTGGGGGAAGTCGAGTTTGAAGCCAATGGTGTGACCGGCGGCTGGGAGTTCCGCGCCCGCATTAACGCCACGCTGCCGAACTTTGAAATCCGCGACGAATATCGCGCCCGCACCGACGGCGAAATGTGTTCCTTGGAACTCGAAAAGGATTTCGTTCACGGCAGCGCGCGCGGCCACGAGACGGTGGAGTTCGATCAGGCAAACCGCCGGGCACGCCGCAAGACCAAAAATGGCGGCGAAAGCGAGTTCGACGTTCCGCCCTGCGCCCGCGATGCCCTGACCTTCCTCTACCTGCTCCGCGCTGAGATCGGCCGCGGGCGTATTCCGCCCCCCGACGATCTGAATTTCGGGGCGCAATACCAGGTCAGCATGACTTATGCGGAAAGCCTCGATCTGGCGGTCTCCGGCGAGTACGTGAAGGCTGACCGCATCCTGATTGATTTGACCGGCCCGGCCTCGCAGCGCAGCTTTGAGGTCTTCTTCAGCCAGGATTCCGCGCGCACGCCCGTGCTCATTCGGATACCCTTTGAGTTGGGCACCTTCTCTCTCAAACTGGTGAAATGAAGCTGGCTGTTTTCAGCCCTTTGCCCCCGGCCAAGTCGGGGATCGCGGACTATTGTCAGGCGTTGCTGCCGCAACTCGCCAAGCATTTCGACATCGACGCTTTTCCTGGCGAAGGCTACGAACCGGGCGGACTACCGCCGGGCGTCTCGATCCCTTTTCGACGCGCGGGCGAGTTTCGTCCTCAAGCCTACGACGCGGTTCTCTACCAGCTCGGCAACAACTCCGACCACGCGCACGTTTACGATGCGGCTATCGAGCATCCCGGCGTGGTTGTCTTACATGAGTTCAATCTCCACCACTTGCTCGCCGACGTGACCATCCGGCGCGGGGACTGGGCGGGATACCTGCGCGAGGTCGAGCACGAGGGCGGACCCCAAGCCTTGGCGTACGCAAAGCGCGCCGCGACGCTGGAGGTCGGCCCCGACTACGATCTGCCGATGAACCGCCGGATTCTGGAGCGCTGCCGCGGCGTGATCGTTCATAGCCGCTTCATGGTCGAGCAGGTCGCCTCGACCGGTATTCCGGTGCCGGTTACGAAGATTCCCCACGGCGTGTGGCTTCCCGAGATCAACGGCAACACCTGCCGGGCGCGGCTGGGTCTCGACGAATCGACGCCGCTAATTGGAATTTTTGGATTTCTCAAGCCGTACAAGCGCATCACCGAAGCCTTGCGCGCCATGCAAAGGCTGGTGCGGCTCGACTCGCGCGCGAAGATGATCCTGGTCGGCCAAGAGCACCCCGACTATCCCATCCGCAGGCTGATCGACCAGTTGGGAATCCGTGAGCACGTTCGCTTGCTGGGGTACGTGCCCACCGAAGAGCTCGAGCAGTACATCGCGGCCGTCGATATCTGCCTTAATTTGCGCTACCCGACGGTCGGCGAGACTTCGGGAACGCTGCAGCGCGCTTTCGGACTGGGCCGCGCCGTCATTGTTTCCGACGTGGGATCGTTTGCCGAGCTGCCGGGGGAGATTTGCTTGAAAGTCCCGGTCGGCGAGGGCGAAGTGGATGCCCTATTCGAATATCTGCAACTGCTGATTACCTACCCCGAAATAGGCCGGCAAATGGGGGCGCGCGCCCGGCAGTACGTCGCTTCTCAATGCAGTTGGGACATCGTTGCCCAACGATATGCGGACTGGATTCACGCCGTCGTGGAAGGCGTCGTTGAAAGCAAAGTGGGGCAGCTTCAAGCCGCGTCCTCGGAGGACGCTGCGCAAACGGTCTTGGCTCAGGGCGGGGTTGCGCAGGACGAAGCCGCACTAGAGGCGGGCGCGCCGGCCTCTAGTGCGAAAGCGAATGAAGCAGAGAATCACTCCGCCGAGCCTTTCGAGCCTTTTGTGATGGCTGCCGTCGCGCAGATACCCGACGACGTCGATCCGGCGCCTCAAGGTTCCCTTCAAACGGAAGCTTACAGCGAAGAGGCCCTCAAAGCCATCGAGCACGACAATCTGGCGGATTACATTCGTGGGTTCTCTTTCCACGACCCGGGCGAATCTGGCTATGTGGAAAGCCACCTCACGCGCTTGATTCGAACCCTCGAAATCACTCCGCCCGGCACGGACGAAGATCGCATTCTCGAAATGGGCGCCTATATGCAGATCACGCCGGCGCTCAAAACCCGCTTGGGATATGGTGAGGTTCGCGGCAGCTATCTCGGCAAGCCGGGCGACTTCAAGCAGCGCGAAGTCCGCTCGCGAGACGGCGAGCTCTTTACGTGCCGCATCGATAATTTTGATGCCGAGAAGGATCGCTACCCTTACCCGGACGATTTCTTTTCGACAGTGCTGTGCTGCGAGCTGCTGGAGCATCTCTACGACGACCCGATGCACATGATGGCCGAGATCAACCGGATTTTGAAACCCGGCGGCCACCTGGTGCTTTCGACGCCGAATATTTGCAGCACGCGCGCCGTCGGGGCTGCGCTTCTGGGGTATCATCCGGGTCTGTTCCACCAATACGTGCGGCCCGACAAAGACGGTGCGGTCGACCCGCGGCATGCCCGCGAATACGCGCCGCGTGACGTTCACGCGCTGCTTGAGGCCGCCGGCTTCGCGATCGTGCTTCTCGAAACCGGCTCCTATCTGGATACCCCTGCGATCGAGCACGAATGGGTCCAGCGGCTACTGGAGCGCTACGAGCTTGCCAATCACTTGCGCGGCGACGTCATCTACGGCATCGGCAGGAAAACCGGCGGCGTGAAGTCGCGCTATCCACCCGAGTTGTATACGGGGGCGGCGGAATGATTGCGCGTTACTCGGGCGTCGATGTCACGGTCGCGGCGGCGGACCATCGCCTCGACGTGGCGTTGACGTTGACCAACGGCGGCGCGGAGGCATGGTCGAACGATCAACACTATGCCGTTGGCTATCAGGTCTTCGATACGGAAACCGACAACTTGCTGGTCGATGGCCCGCACGCCCCGCTGCCGTACGCGGTGCCGCCTGGCGAAAAACTCCCCATCCATCTCGCCGTGAAGCTGCCGCGCGAACCCGGCCGCTACCGCGTATTCGTTTCTCCGCTGCGTGAAAACCAGGCCTGGTTCTTCGAGCGGGGCTCTCCGTTCCTGTTGCTCGAAGCCGAGACCGACGGCCGCTCGCTCACACTGCGCCGCCGCCAGGTGACGCGCCCGGGCCGGCTGGGCCTGGAACGTCTGCTGCGCACGGTAAGACGAGCTTTCGTGTACCCCGTTCGAACGATGCTGAAGCACGGCTCGTTGATCCGATCGCTGGTCCGGCGCGACATCCTCGGACGCTACCGCGGCTCTTTCGGCGGGCTGTTTTGGACCGTCATCCATCCGCTGTTGATGATGCTGACGTACTACTTCGTGTTCGGCGTCGTACTGCGCGCGAGCTTCGGCCAGGACCGCAGCTCGACAGGGTTCCTGATGTATTTCCTGGCCGGCATGGTGCCGTGGCTGGCGATGAGCGAAGCGATCGGCCGCGCTCCCGGGATCATCCTCGAGCACGGCAGCTTCGTCAAGAAGCTGCTGTTCCCGGTTGAAATTCTGCCGGTGACGCTGGTGTTCAGCGGCATGTTCAGCGAAGCTTTTGCGCTTGCGATCTTCACGGGGGCGATGGTGTTTTTCGGATACGCGTTTTCCACAACGGCCTTGTTGTTGCCGCTGGTGCTGATCCCGCAGTTTCTGCTGACACTGGGTCTATGCTGGTTGTTGGCGTCGCTGGGCGTTTTTTTTCGCGACCTCGGCCAGATTATGGGATTCGTGCTGACGCTATGGTTTTTCACGACTCCGATCTGCTACGACGAGCGCGCCCTGCCGGAAAGTTCGCGGTGGTTGTTCGAGTTGAATCCGATGTTCGTGCTGGTTCGCTCATACCGCTCGATTTTTCTGGAAGCGACGCCGCCGCCCTGGATCCCGCTGGCCGCGGTTACCCTAGGCGGAGCGCTGATTTTCGTGGCTGGCCACGGCTTGTTTCACAAGCTGAAAAAGTCGTTCGTGGATGTGGTGTGAGGGCCGTTGAGCGGTTGATCCGTTGATCCGTTGATCGGTTGAGCCGTGAAGAGTGCCGCTCAACAGGCCTTCAAGATCAGCGCGCTGTTTCGAGATCAAACGATCGTCGGCCGCATGGGGGCCAAC
>JBBDWJ010000094.1:0-6671 GCA_040902925.1 Bryobacterales bacterium
TCGCCTGCCCGCGCAATATCCCGGCACCCATCAGTTCGCCCTGCGGCACCTTTCAGAATTTTAAGTGGGAAAGTAACTAGCGGACTCGCTGCAGCGAAATTTCCCCCAGTCTGCTAGCCCACCGCAAGCCGTTGGGCTAGCCCGCATGTTTCACAAGGAGTCGGCTGCGAGGCGTGATAAGCCCGTGTCTACTGCGTTGCGCTCGCTTGCCGTGCTCACCGTACTGTTTAAGTACGCCTCCGCGCGCCAAGCTTCGCGCGCCTTGCACCCACGGGCTTCTGACGCCTCTCGCTGCGGCCCCTTGCGAAACATGCGGGCTAGCTTCCCGAATCACTGACGTCGTAGCACCACAGCGTGCCGAGGTCGCGGAGATAAAGCCGTCCGTTGGCCACCACGGGATGGGCCCACGCGGCTTCGCGCGGTCCGCGCGGGTGTTCGGGCTGATTCGGAGGTGTAAAGCGGCCTTTCTCGCGGTAGGCTTCGGGAGTGGCCTCCACCAGCGCCACATCCCCATTTTCGCCGTGCACGTAGAAGCGCCCGTCGGCGTAGAGCACCGCGCCGGCCCCCACGCTCTCCGCCTGCCATGCCACTTCGCCGGTCAGGAACTTGGCGGCCACCATGCCCTCCGACGTCGTGCCGTAGAGATACGTATCGAGCAGCACCTGCCCGCCGAGGGTGTGCGGAACGCCGCGGGCAAAGTAGACTTCCTCGGCTGTAACGCCATCTGCCGTGGCGTGCAACTGCACGAGCCCGCCGCCGAACCTCCGCGCATTGGCGCTATAGATATAACCGCCGTGAGCGATGGGATCGGGAATGTTGGCCGGGCCGGTACTCGTTTTTTCATAGCGCCAGAGGAATTCGCCGGTTTTGGCGTCCACGCCGACGACGCCTTTGTCGAGGAACTGCACATATTGCTTGCGGCCGCCGGCGTCGGTGACGATGGCTGACGCATAGGCCGCCGCATCGCCGCCCGGCACCGCGGATTTCCAGATCACGGCCGCGGTTTTCTTGTTCAGCGCCACGAGGGTCGCCTCACTGCCGCCGGGCGTCGCCACCAGGACATCGCCGTCGACCAGCGGCGACTCGGCATAGGCCCACTTGCCGGGCACGCCGCCGAAATCCGCGCGTAGACTTTTTTGCCACACGACTTTGCCGCTCGCCAGCTCGACACAGAGCAGGGCGCCGTCGGAGCTAAGGGCGTACAGAACGCCGCCATCGACCGTCGGCGTCGACCGCGCCGCGGGGTAGGGCGGCTGCTGGTCGGGATTGCCGACCTTGCCGAGCCGTGTTGACCACACGGTCTTGCCGTCCGCAACGGATAGCGCGTGTACGGATTCGTCCTCCATGCCGCGGTTGCCGATCACGTAGAGACGCTCGCCCGCCACCGCCATCGTTCCATAGCCGTCGCCGATTCCGTTCACCTGCCAAAGCAGCTTCGGCCCTTCCGCCGGCCACGCGGCGAGCAGGCCGCTCTCGCCCGAGATGCCGGTGCGCTGCGGCCCGCGCCATTGCGGCCAATCCGCCGCGACAGCCGCCGCGGAAACCATCAACAGTCCGGTCAGAGCGTGAAACCAGCGGGTATTCATGTCGAATCTCCTTCGCAAACCTTACCAAATTCAGCGCGAAACCACTTAACGGATACAGGCGGCGTGCTGGCACCGCGAGGTTACCGGCGAGACGCGCGCGGCCCGTTTGCTACTGGCCTGGAAGACCGCAACGGGCGCGAGCGTCGGCAATGCGACCGCAACCCGCCGCTAAGATAGAGGGGAATGCCTCACCGGCGGACATGGGGCCAAACGCTGCGCCGCGCGATGGCCATGAGCCCCGCCGAGGCCGGCACGAGGCTCACCCAGTTTCTGCGCCAGCGCCGCGACAGCCTGCGCATTGCCCTTGGTAGGGCGCCATCCGCCGAGCCTGTGTTGGCCGAGGCGCAGCCCGCCGGCTGCTTTTTCTTTGACGCCGACGCCATCCCGGAGATCATCGCTGAACTCCAGCGGCGGCTGCCCGGCCAAGCCGCGCGCATCATCGAGCAAGCAGAAAAAATCCGCCGCCAGCGCTTTGACCTTTTGGGCTACGAAGATTTGGATTTCGGTGACCCGATCGACTGGCATCTCGATCCGGTGAGCGGCCGGCGAGGGCCGCAACTTCCGTGGCATCGCGTTCCTTATCTTGACTACGCGGCCGTTGGGGATCACAAAGTCGTTTGGGAGTTGAACCGCCATCAGCACCTGGTGACGCTGGCGAAGGCCTGGCGGCTGCGCGGCGACGACGGCTATCTCACGACGTTGTGCGGTCAGTGGCGGGATTGGGCCGTAGCCAACCCTTATGGCGTGGGAATCAATTGGGCAAGCAGCCTGGAGGTCGCGTTTCGCTCCCTGTCGTGGTTGTGGGTTTTGCACCTGCTGCCTCCTTCGGGCCCTGTTCCGCCGGAGTTCCGCCGCTCCCTGATCGCCGAGTTGGGCCGCTCGGCGCGCCATATCGAGAGCTACCTTTCGACGTACTTCGCTCCCAACACGCATCTGCTCGGCGAGGCGGTGGCGCTGTTTTTCGTGGGCACGTTGTGCCCGCAATTCCGGTCCGCGCGGCGCTGGCGCGAGCTCGGATGGAGGATTCTGCTCGAGCAGACCCAGGAGCAGGTGTATCCCGACGGGCTGCACTTCGAGCAGTCGACCTACTATCACGTCTACGCGTTGGATTTTCTGCTGCACGCGCGCCTGCTGGCGCTGCGAAACACAGCGCCGGGCGGGCCTGAGAATGCGACGCTTGACGCCACCATCGAGCGAATGGCGGAAGCGCTCCAAACTCTTGCGCAAGCGGGAGCGGCGCCGCGTTTTGGCGATGACGACGGCGGCAGGCTGTTCGACGGCTCGCGCAATCGCACCGCGCATCTGACTGATCCGCTGGGCGCATGCGCCGCGCTGTTCGGCCGCCCGGATTTTCAAGCCGCCTGCCCGCAACTGCCTGAGGAAGCTCTGTGGCTGCTAGGCGCGGCAGGCGCGCGCAAGTATGACTCGCTGCCGGCGGCCCCCCCGCGGGCAAGCACCCGGCGATTCGAAGCGAGCGGCCTTTTTTGCATCGCCTCGCTCGAGCCCTTTCCGCACACACTCGTCGTTGACGCCGGCCCGCAAGGCTTTGGCAACGCCGGCCACGGCCATGCCGACGCGCTGAGCGTTCAGCTCGTTGCGCAGGGGCATGCCGCGCTCATCGATCCTGGGACCTGCTGCTATCCGGTCGAAATTGCCGAACGCAATGCTTTCCGCGGCACCGCCGCGCACAATACGCTGGAAGTCGACGGCCTCGATCAGAGCGAGCCGGGTGGTTCGTTTGCCTGGCGGACTCAGCCGCAGGTACGCGCCGAGCGCTGGGCCGAGGGCCGCGGCGGCGCCTTGCTCGTTGCGAGCCATGATGGCTACGCGAGACTCGCCGACCCTGTAACGCACCGGCGTTGGGTTGTCTCGCTGGGAAACGGGCTGTACCTGATCCGCGACGTTGCAACCGGCGAAGGCGCGCACGCTCTGCGCCTGCACTGGCATCTGGGGCCGGACTTCCGCGCCCTTGACGCAACGGGCATCTCCGCAGGAGAAGGTACAGGCTCACGACTCGAGGGCTGCCGCTTGCGCTGCGAAGGTCCCGATGGAATCGCTATGGACTTGATCACCGCGCAACGCGATGCGAAGAACGCCCTTCACCGCGGCGTCGCGTGCAACGTTGGCGAAGGCGTTTGGTCGGCGGCCTATGGCCACAAAGCCGCGGCCGCGGTCGTGCGCTGCGAAAAGAAAACGCCGCTGCCGGCTGAGTTTGCCACAGCTATCGCCGTAACCAGCGCCGGCGTGGCCGATACTAGCTCTCTCGAAGCCCTCGAGGAAGCGCCCGGCGAGTTATCCGTTTACCGGTATCGCGGCGGCGAGCGCTCGGTGCTCGTGTTTTTTTGCGACAGCGAAAAGTCGTGGCGCTGGCGCGAGTGGTCAAGCGACGCCGCATTTCTGGCTGTCGAAACCGATTCGAACGGCCGGGAATGCCGCCGCATCTTCTTTGCCGCAGGAAGTTTTCTCGAAACCGCCCAAGGGCGAATCCTCGACTGCAATCGGCAGGTGGCGTTTTGGGAGTGGCTGCGATCGGAGGATGGCGGGCAGGCGATCTGCTCCGACCCCGAAGCGGTTGAGCGGGAAAGCACCCAAGAGTTGGAGTTCCCGCTGCTCAGCTCCGGCGAACTTTCCTGATGACGCGTGGCAACGTTCTTGGCGACCGCGAAGCTCGATTGCCGGACTGACGGGCGACACCAAGCTGCGTGGCGGATGTTGGCGGCAGCTTAGGCCGGAGCTCAGCGCTCCGAGTAGGGCTCGAGCCGGGGCGGTTGCTCATCGGCATACAGCTTCCAGACTTTGCGGCCGGAGTAATAGTCGAGCAGGCGGCGGTTTCGTTCGTCTCCCAGATCGCGAGCCCAGACGATCGGCGCGCCTTCGAGATCAGCGCCGTTGTAGACCCATTCATCGTGCGTGTTGTGATCGGGCGCGTAGTGAACCAGCACTAAATCCATTCCGCCGTCGGCCAACAGTTTCGCCGCCATCGCCGGCTTGTCGCGTAGAAGCGGCGAATCCTCATACGGCGCCCCATACATAATGCGAAACGCCGAACCCAACGCGACGGAAAGCAACGAGATGACGACGATCGCCTCGGCAACGGGCCTGCCTAATCGCCGCCCGCGGAATCTCAGCGCCCGTAGCTGACGCAGTCCCGCCACGGCCAAAAACACAAACAACGGAGCGGCGGGAGCTATGTAATGCGGCCGCAGCTTGTCCGCATACGAGCTGGCCGCGCTCGCCAGCATCGAGAGAATCACCACCAGCGCGGCTAGAAAACTCCAACGCCGCAATGGGCCGCTAAAAGCAAACAGCACGGGCAGCCAGAGCGCGAATCCCCAGAAAAACTTCGGCGCGAGCTCGACATGCGCCCAGCTCAGGCCCGCGCCGCCGCGCTTCAGCCGGTAGCCATCGACGACAAAGCCCGCGTGGTAGGCGCGCATCGACTCGTGGTGGAACGTCTTGCCTGTCCGGAGCTCGCCGAAGACCAAAACCGGCGCTACGTCATAGCGCTCGGTGTAGAGCACATAGGGCATCTTGAGCGGATCGCCCGTCCCGCGATAGTTGTAATAGCCCATCGCAGCGAACCCGGCGGCAACAACCGCAACAACCGCTGCCGCCGCCCGCGCCGCCGCGCGCCATCGCCGGCTCGCCCACACGCACAACACGATTGCGGCCGGAATCGCGGCCGCCAGCCCCTCGAAAGGCCGGCTGTTGGCCAGCACGATCAATCCAAGCCCCAGCAACGCGGCGTCGCGGGGACGCGCGCGGCCGAGCAGCCTTGGCAGCGCGCCAAACACCAAAGCGCCGCCCAACAAGCCAACGGCGCCGCCCCAATACGTCGTCGCCCAATAGGCGAACCAGTTTTCGTCCCACAACGCCAACGAGCCAAACCGGAACGCCGGCAGCAGAGCGCCGAGCAACGCCCAGCGCGGCGGCATCCAGGCCAGAAGCATCCAGCAAAGGGCGGCCGCGCCCGCAGCCATGCTCAACCACACACCGACGATCGGGCGGCCCGTCAGCGCTTGTCCCGCGGCCAGGAACAGACCCTGCCCAGGTGGATATTTCGATTGATAGGTCGGCGCCGGAAGCACATGGAGCGCCTCGAAGTGCTCCCCAAGCGGGTGCGGCGGGTTGGTCAGCCGTCCGTGAGCAAACGTGTCGGAGGCCAGCAAATAACTGAACTCATCCACGACGCGCGGCACGGGCGGGTTCAGCCAGCTCAACAGCGCGCACGCCACATAGGTCAGCAGCGCCGACCACAATACCGCGCGCGCCCGGGTGCGCGTGAATCGCCGCAGCAAGCGCGAAGGGAGGGCCCACACAGAGGCGGGAATCGAGGGCAGCAACCAGCCCAGCAGCGCCACGGCGGCGAGCGGCGCGAGTTCCGCAAGCGTACGGAAGGACATGGAGACGAGGTTGCCAGGGCGTTGCTATCGGTCAACGGCGCGATGCGACGCCGCAAGCGCAGCCAACGCCGTTTTCTCACGAATTGAAGTCCAGCGGAAGAGTCCTCAGCCATTGTATCGCGTGCGGCTCGGCAACCCGAGTGGTCACGCAATAGACGGTGCGAGGGCGACGAACCTAGCCCGTGGTCAGCGCTCTCTCAGAACAAGATCGGGTTCGGGAACCACTCCTCGATTAAGTCGCGGTAGCGGTCCAAGTTGGCTTTGGCCGGCAAGAACGCCGGCGACTTGGTTCCTTGGTCGTAGGTGCGGAAGGTCGAGAGGTACTTTTCTTCGTACTCGCGGTCCCGAGAGTCCATGTAGGGTTCGGCGGATCGCAGGATCATGCTGTGATAGCGCAGCATCCAGGCGACGTGCTCCGGCACGTGGTCCTTGAAGCGGGAGTAGGCGATTTCGTCGTGGCCAAACTGGAACAGCACTTCGCCCAGGCCGCATCCTGGCTCGCGCCCTTCAATGGGCTCGGTAAAGCAGACGACATGGTCCGGCGCTTCACCCGCGAGCATCGAAACTTTCCCCAAGTCATGCAACAGGGCGGCGAGCAACATGGTTTCGTCCAGTTCCTCGTCACGCTCCATGGCCGCCAGGATCTGGCAGACGTGCATGTATTGGCTCGTGCACTGCAGCG
>JBBDWJ010000095.1:0-6652 GCA_040902925.1 Bryobacterales bacterium
GCTTCCCAGCGGAACGCTGATCGGCTTCGTGGCGGAATGGTGATCGGGATCGAGCGGATTCCTCACCATTAGCGCCGTTTGCCAATGTTTGGCTCCTGTCAAAACCAATTTCCATCGAGCTTCGCTTGCCGTCTGGGCGGCGGTGTTTCTGGCGTTGGTTGGGTCGGGCCCAGTTCAATCCCAGACACTCTCGTATTCGCTACTGAGAAGCGACGGCGCGCAGCCATCAGCCCGGTTCGACGGCACGATCGCTTACGACCCCGGGCGGCGGACGATCTTTCTTTTCGGCGGCCAGGACTCCACGCCGCGCAACGACCTGTGGGCCTATTCGCTGTCGCAGCGCGAATGGACCGAGATCGAAGTGCCCAGGCCGAGGCCTCCGGCGCGTTTCGGCCACACGCTGCTGTTTGACGCGCCGCGCGGCCGGCTGGTCGTGTTCGGCGGACAGGCCGGCGGGTTCTTCAATGACGTTTGGGCTTTCGACATCGCGCAAAACTCCTGGCAACAACTTAGCGGCGACGACTCGGACCCGAGCCGCCGGTATGGTCACTCGGCGATCTACGACAGCACGCGCGACCGCATGGTGATCTCGCACGGCTTTACCAATGCCGGGCGGTTCGACGATACCTGGGGCTTCAACTTCGCGGCGAACTCCTGGCAGAATTTGAGTCCCTCGGGAACCCGCCCGCTGCGCCGCTGTTTGCATCACGCGGCTTACGACGCCGCCAGCGATCAGATGTACCTCTATGGAGGCTGTGCCAGCGGATTCGGTCCTTGCCCGCTTGGGGATTTGTGGTCGTTAGATCTGGCCGCCAACCGTTGGACCGAACGCACCGCGCAACCGGGTCCGGCGGCGCGCGAGCACTATGGCATGGGCTTCGATCCGGTCCGCGCCAGGCTGGTCGTGTTCGGCGGCAACGGCGGACCGATTCTCAACGACACCTGGGAGTTCGATCCGCAATCGGGCGCTTGGAGGCAGCCTGCCATCGCGGGCGATGCGCCGAGCCCAAGGCATCGCCACGAGACGGCGGTCGCCGCCGACCGCGGGACGCTTTTCTTTTTCGGAGGCCTGGTGCCATCGGGCGCAACCAACGAGCTTTGGATGCTTGGCCCGGGCTTTCTTCCCGACACCCCGCGGATCGCCGCTAACGGCGTCATCAACGCATTCAGCGGGGAAGCGGGAGCGGTCGCTCCTGGCGAGTTGGTGTCGATTTTTGGGCAGGGGCTTGGCCCCATGGAGGGCATCAGCTTTCAGTTCGACCCGCTGACGGGCCGGCTGCCGGCGTCGGGGCCCGGCGTGTCGGTGAGCTGGAACGGAATCCCGGCGGCGTTCTACTTCGCTCGCACCGATCAGCTCAACGTGCAGGCGCCTTACGAGTTGGCGGGCGCTTCCGAGGCCGGCCTGGTCGTGACGGTCAACGGGCAGGCAGCGATTCTTTTGCGATCCCCGTAGCGGACACGCACCCGGGCCTGTTTCCGCGCATCTGGAACGAGGACGGCACGATCAATTCATCGGAAAATCCGGCCGCCGCGGACAGCATCATTGTGCTGTACGCGACCGGTCAGGGAGTCACCAACCCTGGCAGCCCGACAGAAGCTTTTCCCGTCGACGTCTACCCCGAACCGCAAGCGCCCACCTCGCTACGAATCGGCGGTCTCGACGCAGCGCTGCTGTTTCGCGGGCAAGCGCCCGGAACCAGTGGCGTAATGCAGTTGAATGCGCGACTGCCTGCCGGCTTGCAGTCCGCTGTCGCCATTCCCGTGGTTCTCATGGTCGGCTCCGCTGAGAGTCAAGGTAGTGTGACGGTCGCCGTGCGGTGATGTCGGGCATTGCTTCCAAACACGCGGTTGCCAAGCAGCAGGTAGCTCGCTACGAAATTGGCGGTTGCTGCGCCGGGTGTGAGTTCGCAGGGCAAAGGCCCCGCACAACGCTGGCGGACCCTCCGGAGGCTGGCAGGATAAGGATGATTCTGAAACTGTCGGCGGCTGGCGCTGCCACGGTCAATGTTCGCACGAAGCAGGGATTGCTCCCGCGTCTGGATTCGCAGCGATCAGGAGTACTCGCCTTACTGCACCCGCGAGCCGGAAGGCGGGAGCCCGGCGCTGTGCTCCTCCTCCACGCTCAGTACGCCCTTGGTCCTACCCAACGACGCCATCTTTATGGGGGAGATTGAGCCCGCGATGACGCCGGTAACGGGCATCACGCGGTCGACCTTCAATCCTTTGACTCCGAGCTCGGCTGCAAGTTCCGGGATATGGTCCAGTCCTTCATCGCTGACGGTAACGATCACCGGTGTGCGCTTCTGAGCCACAATCTTACCTCTTTCGCAGTGTAGCTCAGGGCCCGGCCGCTTTCAGCGCCAGCTCGCGGTCGAACGGCGTTGCTGTGCTCTTGCGCAATTCGAGGGCTTCGCTTCGTCAACACTATGAAATGCAATTTCATCAACAATGAGGCCAAGGAGTTTTGGCAAGGCCAGGGGGAGTTTTGGCAACCAAGGCGTGAGTACGATACGGGGTGCGGGGAAGCGGCTTGCAACAATTCTGTGTCAGAAAAAGCGGGCTTTCTCCCTGCCGGCGCCCCGAGTTAGAGCCGCTGGCTGGCGTACACTAGCAGACGAGGAGGTGAAAATGCGGCAAATAGCCTGGTTGCTCTTACTAATAGCGGTCAGCCTGCCCGCCGCCGGCTTGAACGACGAAATTCTGGCGGCGGCTCGCAGCGGTGACGTCGCTTCGATCAAGGCTCTGCTGGAGAAAGGCGCATCCATCGAAGCCACCAGCCCGTACGGCCAGACTCCGCTCTACGTGGCCGCGATGAGCGGCCATGAGCAGGCTGTTCAACTCCTGCTTGAGAAAGGCGCGAACGCGGATGTTCGCGACACCTTCTACAAGGCGCCCATGCTGGCCTTTGTGATCATGCGGAAACACTTCAGCGTCGCGAAGATGCTGATTGAAAAAGGCGGTGGCAACGCTGACGAAAACCTGACGGCGGCGGCGGGAACGGGCCGCACGGAATTGGTGCAAGCCGTTCTTGACCACAGCAAGCCTAGCCAGGCGGCGTTGGACACGACCTACGAAACGGCCCTCGATCAGAAAAACGTCGAGATCGCGGAGCTGTTGAAGAAAGCGGGAGCGCAACCGCCGGCGGCGGCTGTTGAAATCGACGCCGCGGTGCTCGCCTCCTACGTTGGCACCTTTAAGAGCGAGCAGTTTCCGCTCGACATCAAGGTATTCCTCAAAGAAGGAAAACTCGCGATGCAAGCGACTGGTCAACCGGATTTCATACCTAAAGCGAAGAGCGTGACGCTGTTTGAATTTCTTCCCGCGCAGCTCGATGTCGAGTTCGATTCGCCCGACACTTTTACTCTGCGACAGGACGGCGTCGCGCGCAAATTTACGAAAGTGGTGACGCCATGATTCGCAGGATCGCCGCACGGATCATATTTTCCGCACGGATCACGATGGCCGCGCCAGTCACGATGGCAATGATTCTGGTTTCCGCGGCCGCAATTGCATCGGCGGGCGAGTGGCCCCAGTTTCGCGGTCCGGCGGCCTCGGGCGTCGGCGACGGCGATCAACCACCCGTGCAATGGGACGCCGCGAAAGGCGCCAACATCAAGTGGAAAACGGAAATTCCAGGGCTCGCCGTGTCGTCGCCGATCGTTTGGGGCGACCGCGCGTTCGTCACCACCGCGGTGTCGGGCGACGCCAGTCAGACACTGCGCACCGGGCTCTATGGCGATACCGATTCCGTCGACGATAAGTCGCCGCATCAATGGAAAGTGCTGGCGCTCGATAAGACGGCGGGCAAGATTTTGTGGGACCAGACGGCGTACCAGGGAACGCCGAAGACGAAGCGGCACCCGAAATCGTCGCAGGCCTCCGCGACGCCCGCTACCAACGGCAAAGTGGTTGTCGCGTGGTTCGGCTCCGAGGGCTTGTACGCCTACAGCGTGGACGGCAAGCTGCTCTGGAAGAAAGACCTCGGTGTTCAGAACGCCGGCTGGTTTTTTGATCCTGATTCAGAATGGGGCGCCGCCAGCTCGCCGGTGATTCACAAAAACAGCGTGATCGTGCAATGCGACCGCCACCAGGATTCGTTCATCGCCGCCTACGATCTGGCGGATGGCAGCGAACTGTGGCGCACCGCGCGCGCGGAAATTCCGTCCTGGGGCACGCCCACCCTGGTGTCGGGAAAGGATCGCGTGGAGGTGGTAACAAACGGCACGAGGGCGATCCGCGGATACGACGCCGATACAGGAAAAGAACTCTGGACGCTAGGGCCGAATTCGGAAGTCACCTGCACGACACCGGTATCAGGTCACGGCTTGATCTTCGTTACCGCCGGCTATCCGCCAGTGCAGCCGATTTATGCTGTGAAGATCGGGTCTTCGGGTGACCTCACCTTAAAGGACGGCGCCGAATCGAGTGATGCCATCGCCTGGAGCAAGCAGCGCGGCGGCACTTACTTGCCTTCGCCGCTGATTTACGGCGATCACCTATACACGGTCGGCAACAATGGCGTGCTCACCGTGTATGCGGCGAAGACAGGGGAACGCGTCTACCAGCAGCGCATTGGCGCGGGAGGCTCGTTCACGGCTTCTCCGACGGCGTCGGCGGGGAAATTGTACGTCGCTACCGAAGAGGGTGACATCTACGTAATCAAGGCCGGGCGGGAGTACGAACTGCTCGCCAAGAACACAATCGGCGAGCCGATTCTCACGACGCCCGCATTCTCCGGGGATTTGTTGCTGGTGCGCGGGGCGAAGCATTTGTTTGCTATCGGCGAGTGATCCGCGTGCTGCGGAACCCTTCGCCAACCCGAGGCAAGTCGGGGACAGTCACTACGTGTTCGCATCCACCACAGCCAGCGACGACCACCGAATGGCGCAAGACGTTGTGATTGTCCCTCCGGCCCCAAGAAACGCCCGCCGTGCCTCGGATAGCAAGGCAAGGCACTTGTTCTCAGTCGCTGCTACTACGTCACTTGTGAGGCCGCGGTCGTATCGAGGGCCACACGCAGCAGTTCGGGCGCGGCGACGGAGAAGTTGAGCTTTTCAAAGCCTATGACTCGTCCGGTGGCGTCCTTCATTAAAATGACCTCGTCGCCGGTTTCTTCGCAGACGCACTCCTGGCGTGCCTCCGCGAACCACACGGTGAGCGTATGTCCTTCATGGTCGTAGAACAGTTTCACTTCGGCCATACCCGCATTCACTTCGGCCATACCCGCACTCCTTCTTTGATTGCGTCTGTCGGATAGGCGGTGACCAGGAATCCGTCCTCGTCGTTACGCCTGGCAACGGCACACGTCCAGCGCCCGGCGGTCTCCCGCCGGTAGAACAGAAACACCGCCGGATGGCTTCGGCTTTGGCGGACCTCATCAGGGCTCTCTAGAGCCGCTTTTATCTGCTGCTCGCGTCCGGCAATCACAGGGTGCTTCACCATCGCGATCAGCCGCCATCGCGACCGCGTCACCTGAACGCGAAAGCCAATGGGCGTCCCTACTTCGAAAAGCAGGTCGGCCTCTGTCCCCACGACTCATCTTACCGCCTGCGCCGGGGGAATCCTCTGGCCGGCCAGACAGTTGGCCGGCGCCGGCATCGGCCCACCACGCGTCGAGCGGCCTCAAAACCCCAATCCGACCTCGAACCTTCATCCTTGGTCAAGCCGTCACAACTTCATTGATCTCATAAAATCAATAAGATCCCGCCAAAATCCGACGGGATATTGGGAGCTGTGTGCTACGCTTCAGGCGACGAACGCTCTGCGCCATTGGCGGCCCGACACCCCGAAAAACGTTCGCAGAACCGCTCAAAACCGCTCACGAAGAGTGGGAACGCAAGATTCTAGCGGCACGGGCCAATCTGTCTTGTACCCCGGGGGCCACGAACATTCCTTCACTCGCCGCGGGCGATCCAAGCCCTATCCACGAGGGTGGGGAGTCACGATTGGGGTCGAGTTTCGTTAGGCTGAATCGATGGGAGCGGACTCCCTCACAACGAGCAGATACCCCGTTGCGGATGGGAAAACCTTCTGGAGCAACCGGCCAGCTTCCCGGATGCAGGCTAACGAAACATTCCTCTAGCCGTCTTCGTAAAGTCTTCGAGGAGGTCTTGATGCGGTTCTTTGCTCGGGTTCTCGGTATCCATTTCGCAGCGGTTTCAGCGGAGGCGGCAGGTCCGGCCCTTTCCGGGATCCGGGCGGCGCTTCGTGTTGGCCGGGTTCGCTCCGGGTCGCGATGGGCGCTGCTTGCGCCAGTTTTGCTGGCAGGAGCCTTCGTTTTCGCAGCCACATCCTCGTACGCCGCTGAGGCGCCTTGGCCGCAATTCCGCGGGCCGGACGCGAACCCGGTTGGCGGCCATGCCCGGCTTCCCGAACGCTGGTCGAAGACCGAGAACGTCGAGTGGTCGGTCGAAGTCCCCGGGCGCGGCTGGTCTTCTCCCATCGTTGCTGGTGGCAAGGTTTTCTTGACCGCGGCTACCACCGAAGGCGCTTCCAAGGAACCGCAAATCGGAACCGACTACAGCAACGAGTATGCAGCGGAGTTATCGAAACAGGGGCTCAGCGACGAAGAAGTCATGAAACGGGTCATGGCCCGCGATCACTGCTGTCCGGCTATAAGTCGAACAGAACCAACTGGTTGGCGGAATGGAGT
>JBBDWJ010000096.1:0-6636 GCA_040902925.1 Bryobacterales bacterium
TGCCCAAGTCGATCAGGTTGGTGATGTCGCGGTTGAGAACAGGCAGATCGGCCACCTGCCGCGAGTCGATATTGATGTCCTGCTCGGCGTTGACGGTGTTGAGCAGCGGTACCTCGCCGGTGACGCTGATCGTCTCGCTGGTCACGCCCAGCTCGAGCGTGAACACAATGTCGGCTTTTTGGCCCGACGACAGCGCCAAACCGGACCGCTCGTAGGTCTTGAAGCCGTCGGCTCGCACCGTAACCGTGTAAGCGCCGACCGGAAGGAACGGAATGGTGAACTCTCCCCGCTCGTCGGTGATGACCGCTTTGGTCTGCGACGTGGCGTTATGGGTCGCCGTCACATTGGCGCCCGGAATCACCGCGCCCGTAGGGTCTGCAACCCTACCGAACAGCGTGGCGGTAGTCACCTGACCGTATCCGATTGGCGCTGACAACAGCGCCAAAACGGTCAGGATGACCAGAAGGCTGGGTTCTCTGAATTTAGCTAGCATGGGTTTCTCCCCACCAGTTGATGGTTTAATCGTTGAACCACCCGAATACACGCTGATGGCACGCCGCGGAGCTTATGATCCACAAGCGCGTCAAGGCGCGTTTTCCGCGTGGCTAGTCTCTGTTGCCCGGCAGTCCCTGCAATCGGTCGCCGCCGCCCTTAAGAAATGGCTCGGTCCTGGGGTCTGAATCAGGAGGGTTGCAGGAAAAGTCGAGCTTGATCGGCTTCGACAAGCCGTCACCACCGGCGCGCGGTAGCAACGCGGTCAAATCTCTACCCCAAAGACCGCCCGTATGAGAGTAGCCGGTTAAAATCTTGAATGTCAACCGCAAACTGAAACCGCATTCCAGGCTGCGGGAAAAACTGGTTCTTTCGAAACAACTTCCCGCTCCCTGGCGTAGCATCTCCGGTCGGCGCTACCGTTGGCAGTGGGGCGCCGCGGCGGGTTCGTTGCCAAATCGCGATCCCCCCCGCAGACGCCGGTTTTGCTATGCTTCTGAAGCTTGATGTTGCAATTCTAGAGAAGATTTCAACGTTGGGGGACGGCTCTGTTTGGTCGCGCGCCTCGCCGCGCCGCCGGCTGCCTGTGTTCCCTCATCGGCTGCCCGCTGCAGACGTCTCCGGCCGGGCAATCGGCCGGTGGTCACGAGAATAAAATCGTCAATCCCACCGGAATTGCGCGTCACCTTCCATTTTTGTTATTGTTGTGCCAGAATTGAAACAGCCTTCCGGCTCCGATCCAGACTCGGACTCTCCTTCCCGGAGCCAGGTGAGGCAGCGATTGCGGCGGCACGGTACGTCGCCAGAGAATCGCGGAAAATAAAGCGGGCGCCGCTGGCCGCTTACGCCTGAGGCCTTTGCGAACCGGGGTCGCCGGTACGCTGCCAAGCACCCGCCCGGGGCCTCATTGGGGCGGCGTCACGCACCCTGTAGTGCCATGCAAAGACTGTACGCATTCTTCCTTCCTTCCGCTGTTGCCAGCGCCTTGTTTCTCGCAGCGCCGCTTGGACGCGCCCAAACTCCGCAACTGCCGCCGCCGGCGGCCGGCGTGGTCGAATTTTCGCGGGTCGAAGCGTTGTTCAAGGAACGCTGCCAGATGTGCCACGGCTCGCAGATGCAGATGAGCGGCCTGCGTCTCGATCACGGCGAAGCGGCTTTGAAAGGCGGCTACTCGGGCGCGGCGATCGTGCCCGGCGATAGCGCCGGGAGCAAGCTGATCAACCTCGTCGCCGGGCTCAACGAAAAACTCGTCATGCCGCCGGCGGGGGAGCGGCTCACGGCGGAGCAGATCGGCATCCTGCGTGCCTGGATCGATCAGGGGGCCAAGTGGCCTGCCTCCTCGAACGCATCCGCGCCGCCAGCCGATGAGCGAAAGAAATCAGATCACTGGGCGTTTCAACCTGTTCGCCATCCGGCGTTGCCGGCGGTCGGCAACGAAGCCTGGGTGCGCAACGCCGTCGATCGTTTTGTTCTGGCGCGCCTGGAGAAAGAAGGCGTCACGCCTTCGCCGGAAGCATCCAAGACCACGCTGGCCCGGCGGGTGAGCCTCGATCTGGTTGGTTTGCCGCCGTCTCCCGGAGATCTCGAAGCGTTTCTTGCTGACAACAGCCCGCAAGCCTACGAACGGCTGGTCGATCGCCTACTCGATTCGCCGCACTTTGGCGAACGCTGGGCCGCACAGTGGCTGGACCTGGTGCGCTATGGCGACAGCGACGGCTACGAGAAAGACTGGGAGCGGCCCCACGCCTGGCGCTACCGCCAATGGGTGATCGACGCGCTCAACAGCGACATGGCCTTCGATCAGTTCACGATCGAGCAGATCGCCGGCGACGTGCTGCCGGGCTCCACTACCGGCCAGAAGGTCGCCACCGGCTTCTACCGCCAGACGCTCAAGAATCGGGAAGGCGGCGTGAACATCGAGATGTTTCGGTTCGAGGAAACGGTCGATCGCGCCAACACCATCGGCGCGGTGTGGCTGGGCCTGACGGTGGGCTGCGCGCAGTGCCACGACCACAAGTACGACCTGATCAGCCAGAAGGAGTACTACCAGATCTTCGCGTTCGCGAACAATCTCGATGAGGTCGACATTCCCGCGCCGCGGCCCGGAGAGATGGGCCCCTATCTGGCCGCTTTGCCCGGGTATCGCGCCACGCGGCGCGAACTGCTCGCCAAGAATCGCGTCTTCGAACTGCAGCCGGCCTGGGAAAAACAGATGATCCTGGCGGCCGAAAATCCAGGCAAGTGGACCGATTGGGATCATGCCTATGACGCGTTCCAAAAGACGCTCGACGGCGGCGACCGCATCATCCGCAAAGCTCTCGAGAACCGCACCGAACGGGAGCAGGATCTGCTGACCGACCACTTTGTTCGCAACTATCACCGGGTCATCGCGAAAGACCTCTGGGAGCAGCTGAACTGGACGGCGCTGCGCAAGGAGCTTCTGGCGCTGAGCGACGCGTTTCCCGATGTGACGCGCGCCATGACCGTCGAGGAAAGCCCCGAGAATCGCGAATCTCACCTCCACGTGCGCGGCGGCTGGAACACAAAGGGCATTCCCGTTCAACCGGCCGTGCTAACGGTCTTGCCTCCGGCTTCCTTCGAAGGCAAGCATCCGCGTCAGGCGTTGGGTGAATGGCTGGCGTCACGGGACAATCCGCTGACCGCCCGCGTGATGGTGAACCGCATCTGGCAGGAGTATTTTGGCGCGGGTCTGGTGACCACGCCGGACGATTTCGGCAAGCGCAGCGAGCCCCCGTCGCATCCGGAACTGCTGGACTGGCTGTCGAGTGAGTTCATGGACCACGACTGGAGCCTCAAGCATGTTCACAAGACGATCGTGATGTCGGCGGCTTACCGGCAGTCTTCGGATGCGCGGCCGGAGTTGATGACGCGTGATCCTAACAACACGCTGTTGGCGCGCCAACGGAGGCTGCGCCTTCCCGCTGAGTTGATTCGCGATTCCGCCTTGCAGGCGAGCGGGCTGCTCTACCCCATCATCGGCGGCAGGAGCGTCAAGCCGCTTCAGCCCGAAGGCGTTTCGAATCTGGCGTATTCGAACTCGGTGAAGTGGGTGGAGAGCACGGGGCGGGATCGCTACCGCCGGGGCCTCTATATCCACATGCAGCGCACAGTTCCCTACCCGCAACTGGCAAACTTCGACGTGCCTGAACGCAGCGTCAGCGAGTGCAGCCGCGAGCGGTCGAACACGCCTTTGCAGGCGCTGAATCTGCTCAACGATCCGGTCTTTGTCGAAGCTGCGCAGGCTTTGGCCGTGCGCGTCCTCGAAATGCCGGGCGATCTCGGCAAACGCCTCGGCTACGCCTTCGAGCTGTGTCTGGCGCGGCAGCCCAGCGCCGCCGAAGTGCGGAACCTTCGCGAATATTACCAGCGTCAGGTGAAAATTTTTGAAGCGGAGCCGGAGTCGCCCCGAAAGTTTATGCCGGTGGAGCTGGCCCAGGCCGGAAACATTGAGGCGGCCGCCTGGACAGCCGTCGCAAGCGTGCTGCTGAATCTGGACGAGTTCATCACCCGCGAGTAACGCTTCCCGCGAGCTCGTGGCGGTCCCGCCAACCGAAAAGACGGCGTCCTTTGAGCCGCCCGGACGCGGCCCAACAGTGCGGCATCTGCTGTTGAGGAGTAGACAATGAAGTTCGCAGACTTCAAAAGGATTCAGACGCGGCGGGATTTCTTCCGCTTCTGCGGCGGAGGCCTCGAGACCATCGCGCTGGCGCATCTGTTGCAGCGCGAAGGACGGGCCGCGGCTCCGGCCACGGTGGAGAATCCGCTGGCCGCCCGGCCACCACATTTCGCCCCCAAAGCCAAAAACGTCATCTTTCTGTTCATGGAGGGCGCGCCCAGCCAGATTGATCTCTACGATCCCAAGCCCGGCCTGAAGAAATGGCACGGCCAGCCGCTGCCGGAGTCGATGACCAAAGACCTCAAGCTGGCCTTTGTAAAGCCTTCCGCCAAGGTGCTGGCCAGTTCGCGCGTGTTCAAGCCTCACGGCCAGAGCGGCACCGAGTTCTCCGACTATATCCCGAATATCGCCGGGTGCGCCGATGACATCTGCGTCGTCCGCTCGATGCACACAGAGGCCTTCAACCACCATCCGGGGCAGTCGCTGCTGATGAGCGGTCACACCCAGCTCGGCCGTCCCACGATGGGCGCCTGGGCGGTCTACGGCCTCGGCAGCGAATCGGAAAGCCTGCCGGCCTTCGTGGTGCTCAGCTCGGGGCGCGGCACCAGCGGCGGTTCGAACAACTGGACGAGCGGCTTTCTGCCCTCGACCTACCAGGGCGTTGTCTTTCGCAGCAGCGGCGATCCGATTCTGTACCTGCCGAATCCGCCGGGCATCAGCAGCGAGTCGCAGCGCGCCAGGCTCGACGCCATCCGCATGCTCAATGAAGAGCGGCGCGCCGCCACGGGCGATATCGAAATCGCCGCGCGCATCCAGTCCTACGAGCTCGCCTACCGCATGCAGGCGTCGGCTCCGGAACTGCTCGATTTCTCGCGGGAGTCCAAGGAAACGCTCGAAATGTACGGCATTGGCAAGGAGCCCATGGCTCCTTATGCGACCAACTGTCTGCTGGCGCGGCGCATGGTCGAGAAAGGCGTGCGCTACGTGATGCTCGCCCACGCCAGTTGGGACGATCACCAGGAGCTTGACAAGAAGCTCAAGAAGAACTGCGAGATCACCGATCAGCCGATCGGGGCTTTGCTAAAGGACTTGAAACAGCGCGGCCTGCTCGACTCGACATTGGTGGTCTGGGCAGGCGAGTTCGGCCGCACGCCGCTGGGGCAGTTCGAACGCCTCGACGAGGACCCCGGACGCGATCATCATCCCGATTGCTTCACGATCTGGCTCGCCGGCGGCGGCATCCAGGGCGGTCAAGTGATCGGCAAGACCGACGAGTTGTGCCTCAACGTGGTCGAGGACTCCGTGCACATCCACGACCTGCAGGCGACCATCATGCACTGTCTGGGCATGGACCATACCAAGCTGACGTACCGCCATCTGGGCCGCGACTTCCGGTTGACCGACGTTGGCGGACAGGTCGTGCAAAAGATGCTGGCCTGAAGCTGTATCCATCGCACCGAACCTGACAGATACCGCCACGACGGGCAGAGAGCACTGAGCATACGCCGGCAAAGAGCGTGGGCCCGCGAGCCTATGCCCGCGGCTCTGCATGCGCGGCGTAACAATTTGCAATCGCGGCGTAACAATGAGAGACAATCGGTGTTGCGACGCGAACAACCGCGATGAATCAAGGACCGCGATGAGCAAACCCAGTAGAAGACAGTTCCTGCACGCGGCCGGGGCGGCCGTGGCCGTGCCCGCCGCAGCCGAAGGCTACGTCAAGCCCAAGCACTTCACGATCGACTGCCAGAGCCACCTGTTCGTCCCCGAGTTGATCGCGCTGATGGAGAAGCGCAAAGAGCCGCCCTACGTTTATCGCAAGGACGGGGCCGGCTACGTGGTCGTCGGCGATTGGCACCGTAAACTGCCGGCCAAGTACGACGATGTCGCGGCTAAACTCGCCGACATGGACGAAGCCGGCATCAACATGACAGCGATCAGCATCAACGACCCTGGCCCGGAGCTTTTCGGCAAGGAGGGCCCGGCGGTCGCGCGCATGGTGAACGACTACATCGGCGGGCTGGCGAAAAAGCATCCGGACCGTTTCATCGGCCTGATCGTTCTGCCTCTGCAGGATGTCGAGGCCTCCCTGAAGGAGCTCGATCGCTGCGTCAACACGCTCGGCATGAAGGGCGTGCTGCTGTACTCGAACCAGGACGGCGTGTTCCCAGACGAACCCGTCTACCGGCCGCTGTTCGCTCACGCCGAGAAGCTTGACGTGCCGCTGCTGCTGCACCCCGCCTACCCGGTGACCTATGAACAGACCAAGGCCTATACGATGGCGGCGGGCCTGGGTCTGATGTTTGACACGACGATTGCTCTGTCGCGCATCATCCTGGCGGGAATCCTCGATCAGCATCCGAAGCTGAAGCTGGTCTGCCCGCACGTCGGCGGAGCGCTGCCCTATCTGATCGGGCGTATCGACCACCAGACGCAAGTGCTCAAGCGCGGCGCGGAGAATATCACCAAGCCCCCTAGCGAATATCTCAAGAGCATCTACCTCGACG
>JBBDWJ010000097.1:0-6629 GCA_040902925.1 Bryobacterales bacterium
CGCGTACGCGCTGCAACGGGAAGTAGTCAGCCTCGTGAGCTCTGAGTACAGCGAGCAGATATGGAACGAAGCGGCGATCCGGCAGGTGATGGATAGCTTTCGCAGCGACGTGCTGATTCTCTATCCGAACACCAGCGCGGAATCGAATCCGGTGCAGGTTGAATCGGCATTCTTGAGCGGTCTGCTACACGGCGAGCTGCCGTCATGGCTGACGGTTGCGGCCGAAAATCCTGACGTCAAAATTTTTCGCCGTGTGGACGCCCCGTCGCAATCCGCACAGACGCTTTCGAACAGCCCTGTCCGATAAGAAGCATTCTGCGGTGACTATTTTCCGCGTGGCTACTCTGCCTTCTTCATCCCCAGCGTCTTCCACAAAAACGCCCACTTGTCCGTAGCTTCTTCGATCAGCTTGACGGTCGGAGTGCCGGCGCCGTGCCCGGCCCGCGTTTCGATGCGAGCGAGCGCGGGAGCGTCGCCCGCCTGGGCGTGTTGCAGCCGCGCGGCGAACTTGAAGCTGTGGCCCGGCACGACGCGGTCATCGGTGTCTGCCGTGGTCACCAGCGTCGGCGGGTACTCGACTCCTTCCTTGAGGTTGTGATACGGCGAGTAGGCCAGCAGCGCCTCGAATTCCTCCGCGTTGTCGGAGGAGCCATAATCGCCAGTCCAAAACCGCCCGGCGGTGAATTTGTGAAAGCGCAGCATGTCCATCACGCCGACGTCGGCCAGGCACGCGCCAAACAGGTCAGGACGCTGCGTCATCACCGCGCCAACAAGCAATCCACCGTTGCTGCGTCCGTTGATCGCGAGCTTTTCCTTGCGCGTATATTTGTTGGCGATCAGCCACTCTGCCGCGGCGATGAAATCATCGAACACGTTCTGCTTATTCAGCTTCGTGCCCGCCTGGTGCCACTCCTCGCCATACTCGCCGCCGCCGCGCAGGTTCGCCGCCGCCAGTACGCCGCCCATCTCCATCCAGGCAAGCCAGGCCGTCGAAAACCGCGGCGGCGTCGAAATATTGAACCCGCCGTAACCGTAGAGCAATGCCGGGTTCTCGCCATT
This sequence comes from Bryobacterales bacterium, assembly GCA_040902925.1. Classification (GTDB taxonomy): domain Bacteria; phylum Acidobacteriota; class Terriglobia; order Bryobacterales; family UBA6623; genus JBBDWJ01. The sequence continues at coordinate 1,060 of JBBDWJ010000097.1, forward strand.
GGGCGTAACGCCCTTCTTGTGCGAGATAAACATCGGCACGCGCGTACCGTCCTTGCTGTTATAGAAAATCTGCGTGGTCACATAGTCGTTCGAATCGAATGCCACCTTCGGCTTGCGGAACTCCGTGCTCTCGCCGGTGATGATGTCATAGTGGTAAAGCGTCGGCGGCAAGGCAAACCCGGTCAGCGAATAAAAAGTTTCCGTATCGCCGCGCTTACCGAAGAAACCGGTCGCCGTCGCCAGCGTGCCGAATTCGACCTCGCGAATGAACTTGCCGTCCATGGCATGAACTTTAACTAGCGTGCGCGCGTCCTTGAGATACGTCGCAAGAAACAGATTTCCAACGAAGTTTGCACGGACGAGCGTGTCTTCGGACTCGGCAATGATTTCCGCCCAGTTCTCGCGCTCCGGCCGCGTCACGTCGATCGCGATCAGCCGTTTTCGCGGCGCGTCTACATCAGTCTGGAAAAATAACCGCGAGCCGTCGCTGCCGACGAACGTGTATTCGTTGTCGAAGTTCGTGATCAGGTCGAGCGGCATGCCATAAGGCTCGCTCAAGTCTTTGTAGGCGATGCGGTATTTGTCGGCCGAGCCTTGGGCGATGGTAATCACCAGATAGCGGCCGTCGGAGGAAACCTCGCCCCAGAAAACCCACTCCGGGTTGTCGGCTCGCTGATAAACAAGCACGTCTTCGGATTGCGCCGTGCCGACACGGTGATAGTAGAGCTTCTGGTTCAAGTTGAGGCTTTGGAAGGCAGCCCCTTCCTTGGGCTCATCGAAGCGGCCATAGAAGAACCCTTTGTTGTCTTTGGTCCAGGCGGCCGTGGTGAACTTCGTCCACTTCAGCTCGTCGCCGAGCGCCTTGCCGGTCTCGACTTCCATGACGCGCCAGATGCGCCAGTCCGAGCCTGCATCGGCGACCGAATAGGCGACGTAGCGCCCGTCGTCGCTGAAGATGTAGCTGGAAAGCGCGACCGTGCCGTCTTGGGACCACTGGTTCGGATCGATCAGCACTTCGGGCTTGCCATCGAGCGAGTCCAGCTTATAAACCACCGCCTGATTTTGCAGGCCGTCGTTCTTCGAAAAGAAATACCGGCTGCCCGCTTTTTCTCCGCCGTCGAATTTCTCGAAATTCCAAAGCTCGGTGAGGCGGCGCCGGATGGTCTCGCGCTCCGCGATCGAATCCAGATAAGCGGCCGTGAGTTTGTTCTGCGCCGCAACCCAGGCGGCGACTTCGGGCGCTTCACGAACGTCCTGCTCCAGCCAGCGGTAGGGGTCGGCGACTTGCTTGCCGTGATAAGTGTCGATGTGATCCACGCGCTTCGTCTCCGGATAGTTCCGCACTTCTGGGTCAGCGGCCCCAAGGGGCGCACCAGCGAGCAGTACGATAGCCGGAAGCAGAATACCGATCGATGTTCGCATTTGGACGGTGGTCTCCCGAGTGGAATTGGGCCACAGCTCTCCATCGATGCGGCCCGGCGTTTCCTTAGTATCGCAGGAGAAGGGCCGCTGGCCAGAGCGGGACCGCATACGCATTCGCTGAAGCTGGACGCTCAGACGCCGCAGGTCCTTTCCGCGACTCCCGTGCCGCACAGCGCCCGTTTGACCGGCTTCCGTCTCCCGTTGTAAGTTCGATCCAATGCCCTTCTCACGCCTCGCCACCGCCCTACTCCTGACTCTTGCAATCACCGCGCCGCTACCGGCCCAGCTCTCAACCGCCGGCAATCAGATCTGGAGCCAGGGTTTCGATGACATCATCGGCAACTACGAAAGCAACGACCGCTTCGGCGCCGCGCTAGCCGCCGGCGACTTCAACGGCGACGGCTGGGACGATCTGGCCATCGGCTCGCCCGGGGAAAGCAGCGCGCGCGGCATTGTCAACGTCATCTACGGCAGCCCCGGCGGGCTCACCGCCCAAGCAAACCAAACCGTGGAACAAGGCGTTGACGGCATCGACGGCAACGCTGAAAGCGGCGACTCGTTTGGTTTTGCGCTGGCCGCCGACGACTTCAACAACGATGGCTACGACGACCTTGCGATCGGCGCACCCGGCGAGGACACCGCGCGCGGCATCGTTCAAGTCATTTACGGATCGTCGAGCGGCCTGACCTCGCAGGGCAATCAAGCCTGGCGGCAGGGCAACAATGACATCCGCGACAGCGCCGAGGCCAGCGACTCCTTTGGCTTCTCGCTCGCAACCGGTGACTTCAACGGCGACGGCTTCGCCGATCTCGCCGCCGGCGGACCCGGCGAAGACACCTCGCAAGGTTTGGTCATCATCATTTTCGGGGCCGCGGGCGGTCTCACATCCAACGGCAATCAACGCTGGCGTGAAGGTGATGATGGACTACGCGGCAGCCGCGAGACTTTCGACCTGTTCGGCTATTCACTAGCCGCGGCCGACTTCAACGGCGACGGCTACGACGATCTCGCGGTCGGAACGCCCGGCGAAAACAATGCCCGCGGAACAGCCAACATCATCTTCGGCTCATCAGGCGGGCTCACCGCCACCGGCAACGTGCGCCGCGAGCAGGGCTCCGACGGCGTGCCCGACACCGACCAGAACGGCGACGGCTTCGCCGAGGTGCTGGCAACCGGTGATTTTAATAACGACGGCTTCGCTGATCTCGCCGCCGCCGCGCTCGGCGATCACACTGCCAGGGGTTCGGTCATCGTCATGCCCGGATCGAGCGGCGGCCTCACTGGCGAGAACAGCCGGTTGATTTGGCAGGCCACGGCCGGCGTCGGAGGCGACCAGCGCGAAGAGGGCGACCGCTTCGGCAGCGCCCTCGGCAGCGGCGATTTCAACGCCGACGGCTTTGACGACCTCGCCATCGGCGTTCGCGGCGAAGACGGCAACCGCGGCCTGCTCCAAGTTCTTTATGGAAGCTCCGGCGGCGTCAACGCCGACGGCAACCAGGTGTTCGCGCAAGGCGCTTCCGGCCTCGCCGACCAGGCCGAGGTGACCGACGATTTCGGATTCAAGCTCGTCGCCGCCAATTTCGGGATCGATAGCGCCGCCGACGTTGCGGTAGGCGCACCCGGCGAAGACGATAGCGCCGGCGTCACGCACATCCTGTTCGGGAAAAGCCTGCAGCCCTCCCCCGTCGTGGGCGCTGTTGTCGGTGCCGGGCTCAGCGTGCCCGCCGTGGCCCGGGCGTCCTACAACTCGATCCTCACGATCTTTGGCGAGAACTTCCAGGCTGCGGCGGCCTCCGCGGCTCTGCTGCCGAAGCCTCAACAGGGAAACGCCCTGCCGACGAACCGGGACGGCGTTTGCGTCGAGATGGATGGCCGCCGAACGCCGCTGTTTTTGGTTAGTCCCGGTCAGATCAATCTTCAGGCGGTCACGACGCCCGCAGTCAACTCCGCCAGAGTTGAGGTGATCCTCAACTGCGACCAGCCAAACGCGCTGCGCAGTGCGGCCTTCAATCTCCCTGTCAGCGCCGCTTCCCCGGAGTTTTTCTTTTTCGTCAACAGCCTCGATGGAATCAACTCGATCGCGGCGGTCAACGAAACCACCGGGGCGCTGGTTGGCGCGGCTGGTCTGATTCCAGGAGCGGTTTTTGAACCTGCAAAAGCCGGCGAGACGGTGACACTCTTCATGACTGGCCTCGGCGTGACAGAGCCGCGCTTCGAGCCAGGAGAAATCCCTACCGTTGCCGCCCCTACAACGCTGCCGGTTCGCGTCCAGCTTGGCGGTGTCGCCGTCGATGCTATCTATGCGGGTGTTACGCCGTCTTTCACCGGCCTCTACCAGGTGAGTTTTACGCTCCCGGCGGGCACGACCGCCGGCAACGCAGCCGTGCAGGTGACCGTCGGAGACGTGGAGACGACACCGCCCGGCGGCTACCTGACAGTGGGACCCTAGGCCGTTGTTCCGTTGATCCGTTCGGCGATTGTCCGTGCAACGTTGGATCGATGACGCGTTGCTCCGGCGACACTCTTCACGCACGCTGCTACTGTTAGCAGGGCCTACACCTGCGTCGGTCAGCCCTACGGCTCGCGATACGCTTTCACCCAGCTAAGGCTCCGCTCCCAGCGCGTTCTCGTAAAGAAATGCAGCGCCACGTCGGCGGCGTGCTTCAAGCTCAACGGCTCCATCAACTGTTCGCTGGGCGCATCGTACGACCAATACACCAGCAGCGGTTTTCCGATAATGTATCCTCGCGGCACGAAGCCCCAATAACGGCTATCGGACGACAGGTCGCGGTTGTCTCCCATCGCAAAGTAGCTGCCCGGCGGCACCACCAGCTCCCCCGCATGCACGTGGTCATTGAGCATGTCGAGCGCGCGCTGGTGCAATGCCAAATTAGGTTCCGACGGAAAGTTGTCGCGGTAGGAATCGATGTAAGACGTCTTGTGGACCTTGTACGGCTCTTCCAGCGCCATCCCGTTGACAACGACTTGCTTGTCTTCGATGCGCAGGCGGTCTCCCGGGATCGCGATCACCCTCTTCACGTACATCTCGCTAATGTCGAGCGGGTAGTGAAACACAATGACGTCGCCGCGCTGCACTTCCTGATAAGGCAGCAGCGCTCCAAGCCAGGCGTCTTCGGGCGCGTAGCTCATCTTGTCGACAAGCAGATGGTCGCCCACGAGCAAGGTGTCTTCCATCGATCCCGTCGGGATAACGTATCCCTGGACCACGCACGTGGATACGAACAAGTAGATAACGACAGTGACGGTCCACTCGGAGATCGTGCGCCTCCAGAAGCCTTTTTCGGCTTCCCGGGAGCGCGGCTGGTTCCGTCTCATTTCTTTAGACTCCTTGCTGCCTGTCGAGCCAGGCCGCCCATGTTAGACGAACCAATGGCGGCTTCGTTTTGGCTACGTTCCCCATATCCTAGCGGTTCCCGAGCCGCTACCGTCTGGGCAAAGCAATCCAGGATGCGGTTGCCCGGCTGTAAACGGCCGTTGGGCAGCCTGGTTAGAAAAAAAAAGAGCTCCACATACGCCACCCGGAAGAATTCGAGATAGAATTCACTTGGCACTCACGGAGAAACGAAGATGGGAGTATCCCGGAAACAGTCAACGCTGGCATTACTGGCGCTGCTCGCTCTTAGCGTTTCCGTCGCGGGCCAGCAAGCGGAAACCGAACCGGCGCCGCCGCAATGGAGCGATGCCGAGAAGGAGAATTTCCTGCTCACCGCCAAGGTGGTCCGCATGCGTGGCGTTTCGACCGGCATTACCGCGACGCAGCGCGCCACTCTGAGCGACGGCAAACACACTCACGACGCAAGCATCCAGACCGTCGACATTTCCAAGCCGACCTTCCAAACGGCCACCGGAACGGAGTTGAATTTTCGCGACAGCTATAAATACAACATCGCCGCTTACCGGCTTGACCGCATACTGGGGCTGAACATGATTCCCGTCTCCGTGCAAAGGACCGTCAAAGGCAAGACGGGCGCCGTTACCTGGTGGGTCGACAACGTGAAAATGATGGAGAAAGATCGTTTCCAGAAAAAAATCGTTGCGCCGAACCCCGACGATTGGAACGATCAGATGTACCAGGTGCGCGCGTTTAACGAGTTGGTCTACAACACCGATGCCAACTTGGGCAATCT
>JBBDWJ010000098.1:0-6612 GCA_040902925.1 Bryobacterales bacterium
ACCCATCAGTTCGCCCTGCGGCACCTTTCACAATTTTAAGTGGGAAAGTAGCTAGACGCTTGGGTCACCGCAATGAAGGCCCCGGCCCCGGCAGTTCTGGTCCGGCGGGTGGAAACGTTTTGTGACCTTTCGAGGGCCTCGGAAAGGCCGGCCTTGAAACTGGCTGATGCTCGGTTTCTTGGTCCCCGTTGCTCTTAAGCACAAGCCGTTGCGGATTCGCGGCTTCCGGAAAGCTACCCGGGAGGGCAGGGTGGCCTACGACAAATCCGCCACGGTTGGCGGGACCGGTCAGAATGAAATCCGGTCTTTTCCCGGTGGCGCCGTTGCTTTCCACAATCTATACCTGTTTCCACCTGTTTTTGGCTAGGATCGCTAATAGCAACAGCCTGCTCCCGGCCAAGGGATAACTCAACCGGAAGTTGCGGGCCCCGAGGGGAGTTTGCGTTGCTGATCCGGAGACGCGCCGCATCCTCGTTCGTCACCGAACCGACGTCAACTCCGAGCGCCTCAGCACGCCGCCCGCGAACCTCACAATCAGATCCAAAGACTCTGCTTTAAATATTTTGAACACGTTTTTTGAAATTCGAATGGCCAAGGCTCCGGCGACGGCGCCGGCAAGTCTAGAAACGCCAAAAACTTTGGACATAAAAAAAGGCCGGGGCAGAGAAAAACTCTGGTTTCATAGCGTATAATGCCTGATGCTAACGATCTGAATCCGTCACTTAACGGAGGAGCAAATGCCGCCCGCAGCTTCATCCAACGTCATCCTGGTTTCCGCCTTTGATGGCACCCGCAGCTTAATCCCTGACGGCAAGGAATTGCTGTTCCGGCTTCGCGACGGAACACAGAAAGAAGTCGTCACCAAGTCCCAAAAGAAACCGACATTGAAGGCGGCGTTGCCGTTCGCCAACAACTTCACCGACCGCTATGCCGTGATCGTTTCCGGCAAGGGTTACCAGCAGGCAGGGTTCCATCCGGTGCATCTCCAGGCTGGCAGGGAAACACCTGTTGACCTGATGCTGCTGCCCGAGGACGGCGCCTTTCGTTTTCACGACGCGCTGTGGGGCGCTTTGCGCGTGACGCATCCGAAATGGACGGCGTTCTTAAAAGGCAAGCTCAGCGAAACGGCGGCCGAGGACCGGCACGGCCAGTGGATGGAGGACACTCCGCGGAACCTGGCGGCGTTCCTCAATTTCGCTGAGGCGTTGGACGATGTTCAATTGCGAGTCGACACGGCGTTCGACTATTTGAAGCAGCCCCTCACCGCCGATCTGGCGCAGGACTTCCTGGTGGACCGCTGCTTTGCGTTCGCGGATGCGAATCTGGTTCAGCAGATTGAGATCGCCGTACAGCAGGGTACTTTCGAGCCCGCCCTCAGCACTCTCCATCCAGGCGCGACGCGAAGCTTTAAAGAAGTGCGTTTTGGCGAAGCCAACGTGCAGATCACATTGCACGAGAACGACCGCAAGCGCATCGGGAAGGTAAGCTGCCTCAAGGTGGAAATCGACATGGATTATTTCCGCGACCCGCTGGCGCATTTATTGCTTGAAGTCCTGCCCAACCAGTTCGGCGGCGGAACCGATCCGCGCCAGATCTACGTATTGCGCTGGATTGCGGGGCGGCACGCCGGCGTTCCCGAGTTCAACCCGCCCTATGAGATTGCCTGAATCGGGCGGTGAAGATCTCCAGGCTGAGCCGCGATCGACAGGCGCCGCTGCCTCTCACAATTGATCCGGCAAAACGTACCCCCGGTAGGGGCGCGTCAAGTATTGGTCGGCTTCCGCATCGTCCAGGAACGTTTCTGTGTCGGGGTTGAACTCCAGCTTGCGGCCGAGGCGGTAGGAAATCGTCGAGAGCTGCGCCAGACACGTGGACATATGGCCCTCGAGGATGTCGCAATACAAATCCTCGACTTTGCGGGAGCGCATGGCCTGGATGAAATTCTCGAAGTGGTTGGCCTTGCTCTCGCCGGCGGAGTCGATCGCCGGTCCCGGCTCGTAGTTGACCCACGAAGCCCCGGCGTTCATCACGCGCTCGTCCACGCCCGAAGGATGGGGCTTATCGCGCAAGACAACGTTGCCACGCATCGCCTTCCAGGCGCCCCGGCCGCCACGGTCAGTGACGTAGCCCTCTGAGGTATAGAACACGTTGCCGCCGTTAGGCTGCGGCGCGAAGAGCGTATTCACCTCGAAGTCGATGAGCTTGCCGTCTTCGTACTCGATCGTGCCCAGTTGCACATTCGGCGTTTCCTGATCGGAATCCCACACGAACATCCCGCCGGTGCAGTGAATTTTTTTCGGATGAACCTGTTTGCCCATCCCCCAGCGGCAAACGTCGAGGGTGTGAACGCCGATGTTGCCGACTTCGCTCGGCGCCGTATCCCAAAAGTGGTGCCAGCCGTAGTGAAAGCGGTTCACCGTGTAGGGGCGGTAGGGAGTTGGTCCCAGGAACAGATCCCAGTGAACGCCCGGCGGGATCGAGGCTTCCTTGGTGTGGCCGATGTTGGCGCGGGGTTTGGAGAAATCGGTGCGGGCGCGGTAGACCTGGCCCATCTTGCCTTCGTTGAGCATGCGCACGGCGGCGCGGATGTCCGGATCGCTGCGAAGCTGCGTGCCCGCCTGCACGATGCGGTTGTATTTTCGCGCGGCCTGCACCATGCGGCGGCCTTCGACGACGGTGAGCGCAATCGGTTTTTCGACGTAGACGTCTTTGCCGGCCTGGCATGCCCAGATCGTTTGCAGCGCATGCCAGTAGTCGGGAGTCGCCAAAGAGACGGCGTCGACATCGTCGCGTTCCAGCAGGCGGCGCATGTCCACTTCCGTGATCGGACGATGACCGCTGAGCCGCTCGACTTCGGAGACGGCGTGAGGGAACAGGCGCTCGTCAACGTCGCACAAAGCTGTGATGCGCACGTTCGGGATCTTGGCTAGGGCCTGGATGTGATCCATGCCGCGGGAATGGAAGCCAACGACGGCTACGTTGATGCGTTCGTTCGGACTATCCTGCGCGAACGAAGCCTGGATCATCGGCGTTACGGCCGCCGCGATGGCGGAGTTTTGAAGGAATTTGCGTCGAGTCGGTTTAGGCATGTTTGGATTTGAACCCCACGGTTTCGGAGGACAGCAGCGCACCCCACAATCGTTGACCAGCGAACGTCGATCGTTGGGAATCTCAGTAACCGGCGATTGCCTGACGGTACCACGGCCAGATCTGAGCAGCGGCCAAACGCTGCTGATCAGGATTGGCCGCGCAGGTTTTCGTATCTACTGAAGCATCGCGGTGTGAACTTTAAGCCGCCGGCGGCTTGAGCTGCAGGCCGCGCACGATACTCTCGATGTACTCCCGGGAGCGGCGAGCCAGATCGTCCACGCCCTCAGCCGTTTCCGGGTGCGGCAGCAGCGGCTCGAAGATATTTTCGAAGGCCAGCGGCATGTCGAGCCCCGTGAAAGCCACGCGAGCCAGCAAGCGGTAATGGTCGATCTCGCCGAAGCCAGGCCCGCAGTCCTCATCCTTGGGCCAATTGCGGTGGTCCTTCATCGCAAACGCCCGGACATCCTGCCAGCAAGCTTCAAGATCGGCGATCGGGTCATCGGTCGAGAGGTCGACCACATTGCCTGCGTCGTAACAAATGCGAACGCCCTCGTCGCTGACATCGCCAACAATCTTCGCGCAGTCACGTCCCGTGGTGGTGTTGCCGCCGTGTTGCTTGATGACAACCGTCACGCCATTCTGTCGCGCGATCGGCCCCAACTGCTTGAGATCGGTGATCCACTGCGGGTAGTTGCCCCGCTTGATGTCGCCAAAGGTCAACACGAACGGAATGCCGGCCGCGGCGGCCTGCTCGATGCGGCGCGTGTGAACGGCGACGGAATTCTCAACAGCCACGTAAATCCCTGCAAACATCATGACCGGCTTCAGCCCGAGGTCGCGGCATTGTGCGGCTACTTCTTTGGCTCGAGCCGGTGTCGCATCGGCGTCGATCACGTTGCGGCGCTGGCCGGCGCCGTCGCGGTGCTGCAAGCCCCACGCGACGTAGCTGTAGCCCGCCTTGACGATTCCCTGCAGCGCCCGTTCAAAGGGAAAATTCGAGTAGGCCAACGTCATGCAGGCCATCTGAAAATTCGTCGGGCGGCGCTGCTGCGCGGCTGCCGGCATGGCGGCCAGCGATGCGCCTGCGAACAGGACTTGGCGGCGCGTCCAGTCTTGAGTTCTCGTGTTTTTGTCAGCGGCCATATTACTTCCTTGTTGCTTGCAGCCCCGAATTCTCACCCTGAGCTGCGTGAACGGTCAGTGTAACCGAGCTACGGCTTCGCTGCAAAGCTTCCTTCGCGAGTGTGCTTCCCGAAACATGAGCTGGCGCACCAGACTTCCCTGCTCTGAAAGGATGCTCGATCTTTCCACTTGCGCAAGCCTTTTGTCGCTTACCGGGTATACTGTGCCGTATGCGCGACCGGTTTCATCTGCGTCTTCTTCTCCTGACTCTATTCCTGGCAGGCCTTGTATTCCTCAAGTTTTCCGCGGGGACATCCGCCGCCGACACGGAGGAGTTGACCTGGGGCGCAGCGGACCCCACCTGGTCGCCCGACGGGGCTCAATTAGCGTTCTCGTTGTTCGGCGGCATCTGGCGAGTGCCGGTGAAGGGCGGAGATGCGTTCCAAGTCTCGACGTCCGCCGGCTATCACCTGTCACCGGCGTGGTCGCCTAAGGGGGATCGCATCGCGTTCACTCGCGCCTCGCAACCTCCAGGAGGCGAAATACCTCATAGCTCCGGCGATCTCATCGTCGTCGATGTCTCGACCGGGCACGAGGAAAAGGTTCCGATGTCGAACCCTGTGTGGGGGCCTCCGGTCTGGTCGCCGAACGGCGCGCGGCTCATCGCGGCCATGGAGGTTCCGCGCGAAGGGTCGCGGTTGTACGAGATCACCCTAGCGAACGGGCAGGTACGGCCACTGCGCAGCCGCGGCGCAAGCTGGCGCCTCGGCACGGCCTGGAATTGGCAGGATGACGAAGTCTATTTCGGATCCATGGCCGGCGGCGCGCAACAGATCTGGAGCATCCCGGCGGGAAACGATCCGATGATCGTGCAGCGGACCATCACGGAACACAGCCGCGACGACATCGTCATGATCGAAGGTCTGGCTGCCGCGCCAAAAGGCGGCGGAGTGGTGTATTCCGCCGACCTGATCAACACCACCGGCAACTATGAAATCTATAGCGTTCCCCACGCGGGCGGAGAATCCGTCAACCTCACCAACAGCGAGCGCGACGAGTTTTCACCGGCGGTGTCTCCCGACGGCGCCGGCATCGCGCATGTATCGAACCACCTCGGCAACATCGATTTGTTCGTGATGCCTGCGAAGGGCGGCGCCAAGCAACACGTGCGCATCGACGAGCTCCGTTTCCGCGAAGCGTCCGGCAAGCTGCGCGTGAAAGTGCTCGATGAGAACGGCAATCCGAGCGGCGCGATGGTCTACGTTCGCGCCTCCGACGGCAAGGGCTATTGCCCGCGCGGAATCAGCATGCACTACTACTCGCTGGACCCAGGCCAGCCGCGAGAAGGCTTTTTCGTCGGCAGCGGTGACGATACGTTTCCGCTGCCCGCCGGCCCGGTTCGCCTGGTGGTTCGCAAAGGAATCGAATACCGCATCGCCGAGCAGACCGTGGAAGCGAAAGCCGGCCAGACAACCGAGGTGACAATTCGTTTGGAACGCTGGACCAACTGGAACCAACGCGGTTGGTACAGCGGTGAAAATCACATCCACGCCAACTACAACGGCAGCTACTATCTGCGCCCCAAGCAATCCCTGAAGTGGATGGAGGCCATGGACCTCAACGCCGCCAACATGGTTGTCGCCAACGGCGACGGCGCGTTCGTACACGACAGGGAATTCTTCCGCGGCGCGGTGGACCCGATCTCGACTCCCACGCGGATTCTTTATTGGGGCGAGGAGTACCGCAACAGCCACCCGCTCGGGCACGTGGCTTTCCTGAACATCAAGGAACTGGTGCCGCCGTTCTACACCAGCGTCCCCGGTAGCGACTCCCCTTACGATTACCCCCTCAACACGATGGCCGCGCAAAAAGCGACCGCACAGGGAGGCCTGGTTGTTTACGTTCATCCGATTTCGGGTGACCTCCGCGACGTCTTCGACACCTCCCTGGGCGCGAAGGAAAGCCCGGTCACAGCGGCGCTGGGAGCGATGCACTCGATCGACATTCTGCCCTACGGGCCGCCCGCTTACGAGCTTTGGTACCGCTTCCTCAACTCCGGCTTCCGTGTCAGCGCGGGCGCCGGAACCGATACGTTCACAAACTGGCGCGGTATCAACGCGCTGCCAGGCGATTCGCGCCAGTATGTCGAGGTCGGCAAAGACTTTCAGTGGCACGACTGGGTGGAGCGGTTTCGCCAAGGCCGTGATTTCGTGACCAACGCCCCGCTGCTTACTTTCTCCGTCAACGAACAACCCATGGGAGCCGTGGTGGAAGCGCCCGCGGGCCAGCCGTATCGCGCTCAACTGAAGGCCACGATCAGCTCCCTCGCGCCGGTCGATCTGGTGGAATTTATCCACAACGGCCGTGTCATCGACTCCAAGTCTCTGCCAGCCGATACGC
>JBBDWJ010000099.1:0-6608 GCA_040902925.1 Bryobacterales bacterium
GGCCTGGCGGGTTGATCATCGGCGGACTGATTGCCGTGGCTATCACTCGGCTGATGGGGCTGGGCGCGGCGGGCGTTGCCGCCTCCGACGCCACGCTCGGCTGGCAGTTGAAGCTGGCGACGGTCCTGATCGCGGCCACCGCCTACCTGTTCATGATTCGCGGCCAGCAGTTCCCGCCGACCGAGCGCGTCGCCGCCGGGGTCCCGGCCGGGGACATGTTCCGCGAGGCGCTGCGCCCAATGTTTCTGCTGCTGTGGGTCTGCATGTGGATGACCGCCGCCACCGAGCTCGGCACCGACCAGTGGGTCGGCTCGCTGATCACCAACCTCACCGGCATGCAGGGCGTGCTGATTCTGGTCTACACGGCGGGCATCATGTTCGTGCTGCGCTTCTTCGGCGGGCCGCTGGCGCACCGCTTTTCGCCGATGGGGCTGATGACGATCTGCTCGATTCTTTCCGCCGCGGGGCTTTATGGGCTGAGCAAGGCCACTACGCCGGCCGAAGCGTTCGCCGCCGCGACTTTGTTTGGCGTGGGCAAGACGTTCTTCTGGCCGGTGATGCTCGGCGTGACGGCCGAGCTGTTCCCCAAAGGCGGCGCGCTGCTGCTGGCGATCATGGGCGGCACCGGGAATCTCGCGGTAGCGTTCATTCTGCCGGTCATGGGCGGCTGGTATGACAATGCCGGCGCGGGCGCGGCATTTCTTTACGTGGCGGTTTTGCCGGTGATCCTGACCTTCATTTTTGGCGCGCTCTATTTCTACTTCAAGTCGCAGGGAGGCTACCAGGCCGTGCGTCTCGAGCAGCCTGGAGAGGTCTGAGCCTGTGGCGCAAGCTCTCCAGCTTGCAGCGTCGAGCCTCGTCTCGACGCAAAGCCGGCGCCGCCAAAATCCAGGGAAACAACGCTGCTTCCCGGATTGGGGAACCTATGCCTCCGATGCGAGTTCAGTGAAACCAAACAAGCCGCGCGGAGTCACCTGCCCGATGATTTGGCGGGCGGCGCTACACTGGATAAAGTGGGGCAAGAACAGCATGATCAATACGATTATGCGGAATGGCAGCGCTCCATCGCCGCCCGATTCTCGCCGCCTTGCCGATTCCGGCGCGAGGAGAGAGCCCCAGACGAGAAGAATAAAAAACGCCAAACGAACCCAAATCCCGATTTCAGAACAACACCGCGCATCGCACTGAAAAAGAACGAGATCTTATTCAGAATCTAGCGAACAAACAGCGAAATCGAATCCGCGGCTCACAACCGTTGGCGCCGCCGGAGTGATCCACCACGCAGCGAGATGCCACGCTGCACCCGATGGGATAAGCTGGAAACGTGCCGAATCCCCAGCAGTACTACACCGAAAACAAAAACCAGTTCCTGGAAGGCCTGAAAACCTTCCTGCGCATCCCGAGCGTCAGCACCCTTTCGGAGCACAAGCCGGATATCGAGAAGGCCGCGCGTTTTGTGCGGGACGATCTCGAGAAGATGGGCCTGCGCAACGCGCGCCTAGTCGAAGGACTTGGCAATCCGCTGGTCTATGCCGAGTGGATCGAGGCGAAGGGCAAGCCGACTTTGCTGCTCTACGGCCACTACGACGTGCAGCCGGCTGATCCGCTCGATGAGTGGAAGTCGCCGCCGTTCGAGCCCGACGTCCGCGGCGACGATATCTTCGCCCGCGGCGCGGTTGACGACAAAGGGCAGCTTTACCTGCTGCTCAAGGCCGTCGAAGGGCACTTGAAAACCAACGGCCGGCTGCCCATCAACGTCAAGTTCCTGATCGAAGGCGAAGAGGAATGCGGCGGTGAAGCCATCGAAACGTTCGTCAAGCAGCAGGGCAAGCAATTGGGCGTCGACGCGGCGCTGGTCTGCGATACGGAAATGTTCGCGCCCGGGCTGCCAACGATCACGCTAGGGCTGCGCGGGATGATCTACACCGAAATCGAAGTGCAGGCCGCTCGCGTTGATTTGCATTCGGGCATCTACGGCGGCGCCGCGCCCAATCCGCTGCAGGCGATGGCGGAAATTCTCAGCGGCCTGAAAGACCCCGCGGGCAAGATTCTTATCCCCAACTTCTACGATGACGTCCAGCCGCCCGCGCCTGCTGAAAAAGCGGCCTGGGAGAATCTGCCGTTCAATGAGCAGAAGTATCTCGAGACGGAGATCGGCTCGCCGAGTCTGGTGGGCGAAGCAGGCTTTTCGGTTATGGAGCGGACTTGGGCCCGGCCGACGCTCGAGGTACACGGCATCCGCGGCGGGTTCGTCGGCGAAGGCGCGAAGACCGTGATTCCGGCCAAGGCCGTGGCCAAAGTGAGCATGCGGCTGGTTCCGGCGATGGATCCCGACAAGATTTTCCAGCGGTACAAGGATTACATCGAGAAGCTCACGCCGCGCGGAACGAAAGTAACCGTGAAGCTGTTCGCGCGCTCGCCGTCCTCGCTGGTCAATCCCCAAAATCATTTCATTGAAACCGCCGCGCGCGCGCTCAAGGAAACTTTTGGAAAAGAGACGGTGTACATCCGTTCGGGCGGCTCGATTCCGGTGGTCAACCTGCTCGAGCAGCACGCCGGCGTTCCGAGCGTTCTGATGGGTTTTGGATTACCGGACGATAATCTGCACGCGCCCAACGAGAAATTCCACCTGCCGAATTTTTACCGCGGTATTGAAGCGGTCGGCCGCTATTTGGAAATGCTGGGCGAGTAGCTTCTTGCGCGGCGGCTACCAAGTCAAGCCGCGCGGCGCGCCTGGGACCGGTTTACGTCAGCGATGGATCGGTGCCCGACACGAGTTGTTCCAGAACGTCGGGGTCGGCGAGGAACTCCCAGCCCGGCAGCCGGACGCAGCCCAGATCGCAGGTGTGGTCGCCAAAGAGCCGCGCGAACATGCTGTGCAGCCAGTTGTCGGCCTCTTCCAAAGTCGGAAACGAATTGGCCAGACAGACGCCGCCGCCTTCCATCAATGCCAGGTATTCGTTCGAAGCCTCGATCTTGTCGCGCACCAGGTGGACCATATGATTGCCCACTTGGTGCAATTCGGTGATGGGCAGTTCCATGCGCCAATTGTGACCGGAAGCGCGGAACAAACCAATAGCCCGCCGGTTACAATTCTGCGGCGTGACAGCCGTACTACATACGCCGGGACCCCGTGACATACGAGTACTATGCGATCCATGCCCGGACCGGGCAGCCCGGCCGCCACCGGAAAGAATTCGGGTTTCCATTCACGATGCTTTGAGGAAACAGGGGCCTCACTTTTTCGCCTTAGCGAGAGCCAACAATGAGGTCCCAGTACCGGAGCTTCGAAAGTCACCACTCGATGCTCTCGCGGGACGGCTCGTCCTGGGCGCACGAGCACACAGACATATGTCTTGAGGAGTATAGGGCGCGCGAAAAAAATGCCGTGCAGGGCTCGCGAAACCTAGGCAGTCGTCGAGATCGTCTCGGGGTGACTCTTCTCGAAGGCGACAACAGCCGCTTCTTGCTTCTGGATATAGCCCAGTTGATCGACGCCGGCCAGCAGGCATGTCTTTGAAAAGCTGTCGATGGGAAACTCGACTTCACGGCCGTTGGCTAATTGCAGAACCTGCCGCCCCAGATCAACAGTCACCTTGGTCGATTCGTCGCGGTCGGCCGCCGCGAACAACTCCGCCAGCGTGGACTCGTCGACGATGATCGGCAGCAGGCCGTTCTTGAGGCAATTCCCGCAAAAGATATCGGCGAATGACGTACTGATGACCGCGAGAAAGCCGAAGCCCATCAGCGCCCAGGGGGCGTGCTCGCGCGAGCTGCCGCATCCAAAGTTATCGCCGGCCAACAACACCGTCGCGCCCTGAGCGCGGGGCTGGTTAAGGATGAAATCGGGCTTCGGGTTGCCTTGCGCGTCGTAGCGCCAATCGTAGAACAGGTCTTTGCCCAGCCCCTGCTTGTCGATCGTTTTCAAAAAACGCGCCGGAATGATCTGGTCGGTATCGACATCCCGCGCTTGCAGGGGGACAATGCGTCCGGTAAAGGTCTTAATCGGTTTCATGTAAATCCATTCGCCAAAACAACAAGTACAGGCTACCAGGAGAGGCTAGAGGTACTTGCGCGCGTCGCTGACCGCGCCGTCGATCGCCGAGGCCGCCGCCGTCAGCGGGCTGGCGAGGAATGTCCGTCCGCCTTTGCCCTGGCGGCCTTCGAAGTTGCGGTTGCTGGTGCTGACGCAATACTGGCCGGGCTCGAGCTGATCGCCGTTCATAGCGATGCACATGCTGCAGCCGGCTTCGCGCCACTCCGCGCCGGCGGCCCGGAAAATCTCCGGCAGCCCTTCGGCGGTAGCCTGGCGCTTGATTTCCTCCGAACCCGGCACGACCATGACGCGCACCTTGGGGCTCACTTTGCGTCCTTTGAGAAGCTGCGCGGCCTCGCGCAAGTCGGTGATGCGTGAATTGGTGCAGCTTCCGATGAACACGACATCGATACGGTGCCCGAGCAGCGGCCGCCCGGCCTCGAGCTGCATGTATTCGAGAGCTTTTTTGAGCGCCGCGCTCGAGTTGCCGTCGGCGATGGCAGCGGGGTCGGGCACCGGCTGGCTGATCGAGATGCCCATGCCGGGGTTGGTGCCGTAGGTAATCATCGGCTCGAGCTTCGCAACGTCGATGGTGACCGTGCGGTCGTAGGATGCGCCCTCGTCGGAAGGCAACTGCCGCCAGCGGGCCACGGCGTCATCCCAGGCCTTGCCCTTGGGGGATTTCGGCTTTCCCTCCAGGTATTGAAACGTGGTGTCGTCGGGAGCGATCATCCCGGCGCGCGCGCCGCCCTCGATCGACATGTTGCAGACGGTCATGCGGCCTTCCATCGAGAGCGCGCGAATGGCGCTGCCGCCGTACTCGAGGACGTGCCCAGTGCCGCCGCCGACGCCAATTTTGGCGATCAGCGCCAGGATCAGGTCTTTGGCCACGACGCCCTTCGTGATCGCGCCGTCGAACGATACCTTGCAGGTCTTCGCCTTGTTCTGCAGCAGGCACTGCGTCGC
This sequence comes from Bryobacterales bacterium, assembly GCA_040902925.1. Classification (GTDB taxonomy): domain Bacteria; phylum Acidobacteriota; class Terriglobia; order Bryobacterales; family UBA6623; genus JBBDWJ01. Next base: position 5,003 of record JBBDWJ010000099.1, read on the forward strand.
CAGCACATGCTCGACCTCGGTCGTGCCGATGCCGAACGCCAGCGCGCCGAACGCGCCGTGGGTCGAGGTGTGGCTGTCGCCACACACGACGGTGGCGCCGGGCTGGGTGACTCCCAACTCGGGGCCGATGACGTGCACGATGCCCTGGTGCTTGTCGCCGAGATCATACAGGGGCACGCCGAACTCGCGGCAGTTGATGCGCAACTGCTCGATTTGTTTGGCGGCTATGGTGTCAACGATCGGCAAGCTGCGGTCGGTCGTGGGGATACTGTGGTCCATCGTCGCCAGCGTGTGGTCCGGCCGCCTTACCTTCAGCCCGCGGTGGCGAAGCCCCTCGAACGCCTGCGGCGAGGTGACTTCGTGCACCAGGTGCAGGTCGATGTAGAGAACCGCGGGACTACCCGGCTCGTGGACGACGACGTGGTTGTCCCAGATCTTTTCAAAAAGCGTTTTCGGCATAGAAGGGCTCAATTCTCAGTCTAGCTTAGCGGTCCCACGATAGCATCCGGGGAGCGGTCCGAAGGCCGGTTCTGTGGCGTGCGCGAGTCAATTTCGGCGTGCTGGAGGGGGCACGGGCCGAGGGCGGCTCAGAACCGCGCTTCTTCGACGTGGCAATACTGCCGGTCCTGGGAAAGCACGCGCCGCTCCAGGGAAGCTTCGTCGCGATTGAGGACTTGGCACTGCCCGATCTGGAGATCCTGGACGTAGCCGCCGGGCGACATCCGCAGCTTTATCTGCACGTCCATGTCGAGGTCGTTGGAGCCGAAAAGCTGCAGTTGGATCTGCCCGGGCACTCGATCGCCGCTTTTTGTCTCAGCGCCGCGCGTGAACCAGGGAACCAAATCCTCGCCCTGGCGGAAGAATGCCATGATGCCGAGGCTGGCGGCCGGCGCGGGCAGGTCCACTTCGAAAACCTCGTGTTCCCCGCCGAATTTGGTGAGTCTGGCGTCGGCGAAGCAGCTAAAGTGTTCTTTCCAGGCGCTCGACCCGGCCTCCACTTTTTGCAGGCACTCACCCGATTCGGCGTCGCGGCTGCGGCAGTAAGCTTCCTGGGGACAGTTAGGAGAGCCGGTTAATGTGAGCGGCGAGCGGTCGCTCCAGGAACTGGCCAGCAGACCCCAACTCACTTGGATCTGGTCGATGGCTTCGCGTTCCTGCATGCGCCCCCACAGCGCGCGGCTTTGTGGCTCGAGCACGGCGGTGACGCGAATTCGGCGGCGCCTGGGCTGCCCGGTGATTTCCGGCTTCGGGCCGGTCGTCGTGGTACGGCGCTGCACGACCGCGGTCAGCACGTTGGCGCTCACGCCAGCCTGGCGCAGCGCGATGACGTCCTGCGGGCTGAGGTTCGGCAGCTCGTCGGCCGCCTTGACCAGCTCGACAATCAGCGCGTCGCCAACTTCCTCCTTCGACAATCGGACCAGGTCTTCGCTGGTGATGATATTGCGCCCGGAGGCCTGTTCCTGGGCGCGCGCCGCGTCGACGACCGCCGCACACACGGCTAGCGCACACAGCAAAACGACAAGTCGGCCCGATTGGGCAGCGGAACGAACGCGGCCGGTCTGGCGGGCGAAGGTTTGGTTACGCGAGGGGGATTCCATGGGGGGGT
>JBBDWJ010000100.1:0-6569 GCA_040902925.1 Bryobacterales bacterium
TCGTCGGCCATCTGCACCGCGGCGCTGATAGCCGCGGGTCCGCGCAACCCTTGCAGCGCCCCGGCGGCTTCGCGCCGCACCTCAACGTTGGGGGAGGCCAGAGCCGGCTTCAGATAATCCACGGCGACCTCGCCGGGTATATCGTGATCCTGGCTCAACACTTGTCCAAGCGCTTCCGCCGCGGCCTTTTGCACTTGCGGCTCGCTGTCGGAGACGGCCTTCCCTAGCGCTTCCAGATTTACCGCTTCCCGAGAACCCAACTGCCCCAGCGACTCCGCCGCCTGCGCGCGCACGCTCGCGTTCGTGGAACCTAGCGCCTTACGCAGCGCCGCGCTCGCCGTTTGCAACGCTTCGGGAGAAAGACGCGGCTCGCCGCCCTCCATGTTGGCCCAGATCTTGTGCGGGGCGTTGTGCTGCGCCCAAGCCATTCGTTTCGAAATCCGGGCCAGATCGGACTTCGCGCGCTCCATGTGTTGTTCGATGTCGCGGCCTCGCATCTCAAACTCGATTTGGTCCTCGATTCGCGGGTTTGGAGCCGGAGCCGTTTCCTGCGCCTGCGCCAACAAGGACAACTCTGCCACGGCTTCCTCGGAGAGCCGACCGGCGGCCTCGGAATCCAGATCTTCAATCGCTCGCGCCTTCTGGACCCTGGCCGCAACGTCGGCTCGTAGCGCGCTGGCCACCTCGTGGATCGCGCGCTCTTGTTGCGGCGCGGCGACGGCCTGTCCGCCGGCATCGAGCGAAGGGACCGCGAGCACAACCGCCGCAACACTCAACGCCACGCCAAAAAGAGCGCGCCGGCCCAGTCCCGCGCGGCGCACCGTAGCGTCCAGCACGTACTGCACGCGCTGGTCGAGCGACGAAGGGTGCGCCATGGCAATCGCCACCCAGGGCCGCAAACCCGCGGTGCGGAACTCCCGCGCCACGCTCACCAGATGCCCGGCGTAGCCGCTCGCTTTGATTCCCTGCCCGAGCACCATGTCATCGCACGCCCGGTCGGCCTCGACGCGCATCCGCCGCAGCGCAAACCAAACCAACGGATGAAACCAATACACCGCGCGCACGACTTGAGCCAACGTCTGCGTGAACCAGTCAGCGCGCCTCACGTGGGCCAGCTCGTGATAGATCGTCATCGCCCGCCGCTCGCCGCGCCAGTTGCCAAAGCTCGCCGGCAGCAAGACCACCGGTCTTCGCCAGCCCCAAGTCATCGGCATCGTCTCGCGGGCGGATTGCAGAAAACGAACATCACGGCCGGCTTCCAATCCCGACAGGTCGTCCGACACGTCGATCACCCGCGCCGCGCGCGCCATTCGGCGCAGACGCAAATGCCCCACGATCAGCCGCGCCGCCAGCACGCAAAACCCAACGGCCCAGATGGCGAATAGCAGCGCCGCCGGAAGCGACGCCTGACGCTGTGCCGCCACACCCGTCGAGACGTGCTCGCCGTTGTTGATTTCGCTGCCCGGACCGGTCGAAACCGTCGCAACCGAGATGCTAAACGCCGGCGCCCGCGATCCATCCAGGCCCATGACGCCGGCCGTGTCGCGGCGCTCCGCCAAATCCTGGCGCCTGACGGCTCGTGGCCGCGCGGCATCGCCAACAACGGCAGGTTCGCTGGCCGCTGCAACAGTGGAGGATCCGCCGCCGGGCCACCCTGCCGGAATCCGCAGCTTCGGTGCAAAGTCGAACGAAACCGGCGAAGCGGCAAGCGCCGCCAACGAAAATGCCCAAATCAGGTGCCGCAAAGCCGCCGAGCGTTTGCGAAGAAGAAAACAGGCAACCCACGCCGCGCCAAGCACGACCACCGCCCGCGCCGACGCCTCGCCCAGCAACACCAGCCAACCTTCGTCGAAACTCGCCATCCATGTAAAGCCGCTCATCACCGGCCCTCCTTCCTTGCCTTGTCAATACGCATTTCCAACTCCGCCAGATCCGCATCCGACAAATCCGCCGTCGAAACATCGAGCAACGTGGCGACCGCTTGCGGCACCGATCCCTCGAAAAACGTCTCCAACAGCCGCTTGGCCGCCGCGCGCCGCGCCGTTTTGAGCGGCGCTATCGGCTGATAGACGTACCGCGCGCCATCTTCGTGGTGCTCGATGAAGCCTTTTTCCTCGAGGATGCGCAACAGGGTGCGCACCGCCGAGTAACTCGGCGCCTCGGGAATATCCTCGCGGATCTCCGCGGCCGTCGCCCTGCGGCGGCGGTACAGAGCATCCATGATCTGCCGTTCGCGGCGGCTCAAATCCTCAGAAACTGCGGGTCGTTTGGACATCTCAGCACTCAAGTGCTAAAAAATTAGCACAACCACATGCTAAAAATTTAGCAGCCCGGTCGACCGTTGTCAAGCCCCAAATTTCGCCCTGGGGTATCGAAGCCGGAACCGCAATCGTGGGGACGGGCGCTCCAGCCTGTCCCTCGCCGCAAAGCGGCGACCGCGGTTACTTGCCCAAACCCCAGCAAGGGCGAGGTAGCGCATAGTCTCGGAGCCAAAAAAACCACGCCCCAACCCCTCGCGGCCGCCTCCGTATTTCTCATCTTTTCTCTTTAGGAATTGAAAAGTACAACTGCATAAATTTAATATAAACTTTAACTTTTAAACCCACATTGTCGAGCGCAAATTCCCTGTGATACTATAACGCCGGCGGGGGAGAACGGGGGAGCTATGCCGCGCCCGATCAGGTACGCGCTCGCTTTCATTGCCACCGCGCTCGCTGTGGCTCCGGCGCACGCCGACTACATCATTGCCGGTCCCGGCAGCAGCCTCGCGCCATCCAGCCTCGTGTGGGCCTGGGACCAGTCGCAGCTTGCGCCTTTGCGCACCGCGCTCGACGACGCCGCAAACTTCGGACCGGCCGGCGTCGTCCCTACAGCAGTCTCAACCGTGACCCTGGGCGCGATCGACCCCGCTGCTCTTTCGGCCGTTGACGCTTTTGTGTCGCCGTGGTGGCACGACGCCGATTCAGCGGCCTATCACGCCGGCCTGCTCGCCTTCTTCTACGGCGGCGGCGACTTATTCCTGCTGCAGGATGACAATCTCGTCGACGGCTTGGGCGCCCTTCTCGGCGTGACCAGTTCCGACTCGACCGGCAGCGTATCGACCGCTGGCCTTGACGGCGCCCCGCTATTCAACGGCCCGTTCGGCATGGTGGCGGGCGTGACGCAATCCGGCTCCAGGGGGCAATTGAATATCACGGCCGCCGGAGCGCGAATCGGCGCCGTCAATGCCGAAGGCCAGATTGCGACCGTCTATTGGCTTCCCGGCGAGTTCACCCCCGGCGCGGGTGCGCTATTCATTCTGGGAGACGTCGACATGCTCACGGGGCAAAATGGCGGGGCGTTTATCCGCCCGACGTCGCCGCAAACGACAAAGGACGCTTTGGCATGAACTTGTTCGCGGCCGCGGCAAGAGAAGACGACACAGTGGTCGTCCCCGAGCCAGGCACGATAGTTCTGCTGGCAAGCGGCCTGCTACTTTTCGCACTGCGGCACAAAGCAAGCCGCCGGCGCTAGCGGCCAGAACCTCGATATCGCGCTTCACGACGTCGGTCTACAGGTCCGCGGATTCCCGTCTTGAGCCGCGATGCGGCGTGGGAAAATAGCCCAGGGTGGAGCGGGGGAAGCCACGGGCGCAACCCCGCGGAACCCTGGGAGATGATCCAACAAGGAAGCAGCCCTGAAGGGGCGGCGGACCCATGGCCCAGACGTTCGCGCAACTCCTCCTGCATATCGTCTTCTCGACCAAGCAGCGTCGGACTTCCCTCAAGGAGGACTGGCGGAACGACTTGTTTGCCTATATGGGAGGCATTGTCCGTAACCTCGGTGGCAAAGCTCTCCTCATTAACGGTGTCGCCGACCATGTGCATCTGCTGCTTTCTTTGCCGGCCAACGTCGCTCCGGCCGACGCCGTACGAGTCATCAAGGCTCGCTCGTCGACCTGGATACGCAGCCGCGATCGAACCTTCGCCTGGCAGTCCGGCTACGCGGCGTTCAGCGTGAGCCAATCCAGAGCTGAGCCGGTGCGGCGCTATATCGCCCGGCAGCAGGAGCGCCACACCCGTATGCGTTTCGAGGACGAGCTTGTCTCCCTGCTGAAACGCCACCAGATGGAATACGACGACCGATATCTGTTGGGCTAACTTCCGCCGCCCTTCGGGGCTCGGGACTTCTTGCGGAATTCCTAACCCAGGGTTCCGCCCGAGGCTCCACCCTGGGCTATTGTCCGTCGACGCTTCGCGTCTTGGGTGGTGTGCTCGATTTGCCGCCGGCTTGGCTTGGCGCCTCAGTCGTTGAAACAAAGGCGTCTCAAAGGATCGCGCGTTTGGCGAATTGTGGACCTGTCCAGACCTGTCCCCCATTTCCCTCCCAAGAAAATAGCTGGGCCGTTCAAGTCGTGATAGGTATATTCGCTCCGCACAGCGGGCAGTCCGAAGGCGCCCAAACGGTATTGGGAATCGAGGCAAGTGTTTCGAGCGCCAGGTGTTGCGCACTGGCGTATTCGGAAGCCCAGGAGCCGAGCACGAGCAACGCCGCGACAGCGACCGGCTGAGCTCCACAAACTGCCAGGTCAGCCACAGTCCCGCGCACGGCCGACCCAGCGTTGATCACGTCGTTGACGACCGCCACGCGCTTGCCGCGAACCTTTGGGCGCAGGGCGTTCGGGATACGGTAAGTCACCGGGTAGAGCGTATCGCTGTTTGGCGCTGTCTCGGAGTTGGCAAGTTCAGCGGCACGATTCCCCTCTCGCGCCGATTCGATGCGCTCGGAATAACAGAACGGCGCGCCGAGTTCCGCCGCCGCCAACAAAGCGACGAAGGCGCCCTCGACAAGCGGCCCGCAGACGATTTCGATATTGTGCCCGGCAAGCCGCGCGGCAATTTCACGGCTGAAGCGCTGCACCGGCTCCGGGTCAAGACAAAGCAGCTCCAGGTCAATCCAAATGTCCCCGTGGTGGCCCGACTCCAGCCGGAAATGCCCCTTGCGAATCGGCAATCGGCGGACGATCTCTTCCTGCATTGAGGTGTTCATTCGGCCGCGGATGGCCCGATAGCGCCTCAGCCTATCGAGCGCAACAAGCTAGAGCGTAAATCGAACGTAAAACCGGGAGCAACTCCACGATGATTGCGGCAGGAATGCGTTCGCGGGCGGACTCCGCTATCTTTCGCCGCGGCTGGCGCCAGGAACGCTCCACGGCCGCGCCATGGGAAGGCTGTTGCCGACGAGTTCGTTGATTTCGCGATAGGAGATGGAGTTTTCGAGCAGGCTTTCCCACGAGCCTGTCGTCAGGATTTCGTCACCGCAGTGGAGCAATCGGGTTGACGGCCTCAAGGTTCCTGGCCTTCGTCCAGGCTTGCCGCAATTCGTCCTGATGCAGCGCAGCCCATTCAGTGACCAGGCAACAAGGCCCTCGGCGGTAGACGGCCGGCAAGAACCGCGACGGTTTCGATGCCGATCACTGCCTGGTCTTCCGCGTATTCGGCGTGAAAATGAGCTGGCCCGTGATCGTCGAAGTACATCTTGATCACGATTCCGTAGAAGCGGCTTAACTCAGGCATCGACCAGAGTTCGTTTCCAGTACGGCAAGACTTCGTCGGCGGTCTTACCCGTCAACCGCAAGTACAACGCATCCGGGCAGAGGTCGAGACCGCCGGGCCAGGCGATGGCGCCAGCGAGGTCCACATGGACGCCCTCAAAAACCGCCCGGTCGGCCCAGGATTGGAAAACACCGCGCCCCGCGAGGTGGCTCAAATCGAGTTCCCCCTCGACCCCATCGTCGTAGCGAAGCCAAATCCGGTAGCCATCCAGCGGCTTCACTTCGGTCGCTTTTTTCATTCCGCCGCGTCCTCCGATCCCGATGCCTTGATTCTACAGCAGCCTCGCTGGGTGTCCCTGAAGTATGTCCCTGAAGTAAAGCCGTACGGGCTGGATCAAAAATAGCCAAGCCCAAACCCAGGGCAATCGGGGTCAGAGCCCGGTAGCGCGATCCGGGACTTCCATGTGTAATTTGGGCTGCGATGGATTACTAGAGTCGAGGATGTCCCAACTTTCTTAAGGCCATATTAGGAGGCTGTCCCCGCCGCCCGCCCGCCGCCCTTATATCCGCGCCTGCCGCCTCGAAATTGGATCAGGCCCCCGCGACGATGGCCGGTTCCTGGAGCGGCCAGCGGCAGCTTTTGTTTGGGTGGCATGGTTGGGCAAGATTTGGCGTCGTTTGGCAAGAGATGGCAGGGATTCTCTTTGGCGATTTCTTGATCGGTGGTTTCCCCTTGGATTTGGTTTGTTCGGTCCGGAGTTTTTCATAATGCCGGGTCTTTGCGGACGGACGGAGGGCGTCCCGGGCTGCGTCCCAGGTGTTGGCTCTCGGCTGCACTTTTTGACTTTTCCGAAATGGGCAGGGGGGCAAACAGTCCGCCGCGGCCCGCTCTGGTTCTACGCGATCTCCACGCGAAGGAGGGCGCGACCGCTGACCGGCTGGGCGTTCTCAACCGGCCGGGGACATCGCTTGGCTCTTTTGGGGGACCATGTGAGCAGTTTTGAGCGGTTTTGAGAACGTTTTTCCGCTCACTGCG